>DASYYO010000184.1:0-7891 GCA_035933805.1 Acidobacteriaceae bacterium
TGCTCGGCAAGCGGAAGGGCCTGCTCAAGATCCTGGGCAATGGGGAGTTGACGGCGCCGGTGACCGTCCACGCGCACAAGTTCTCGAAGTCGGCCCAGGAGAAGATTGAGAAAGCGGGCGGCAAGGCCGTCCTGGTTGCGGGGTAGCGCATTTCGGCGGCGCTGCCTTTGGCAGGCGGCGGATGCCCCAGCTGAGCGGATTCGTCGTCCTTCGTTCGAAGATGACTAAGAAAAGTGAAAGAATAGCCGGATCGGGAAGGCCGAGTGAGAAGATCTGCCGAAGGGCTTCCCTTTCGGGTCTCGAGTAGTACAAGGAACCATCTCTGACGCGGGGCGTCAGAAGAGAGCGTTATCAGGAAACAGTATGTTTGAGAAGGTTGCCAATATCTTCCGTATCCCCGACCTGCGCAAGCGGGTTTTGTTCACCATGGGCATTCTGGCGGTGTACCGGTTGGGTTCGCAGATCCCTACGCCGGGGGTCAACCTTACCTTGCTGGCGCAGTTCTTCGATCAGCAGGCCGGAAGCGCCCTCGGGTTGGTGGACCTGTTCAGCGGCGGCAATCTTCGGCGTCTCACTGTCTTTGCCCTGGGCATCATGCCCTATATCACGGCGTCGATCATCTTCCAATTGCTGACCGTCGTCTATGAGCCGCTGGCCAAGCTGCAGAAGGAAGGCGAACTGGGGCGGCGCAAGATCACCCAGTGGACGCGGTACGTGACGGTGATTCTCGGCGTGGTGCAGTCTCTGGCCATCGCCCTGACGCTGTCCCATGGCGCCGGCGGTGTCTCCTACGTATTGAATCCCGGTCCCGGGTTCGTGCTTATGACCATGGTGACGCTCACGGCGGGCACGGCCTTCATCATGTGGCTGGGCGAACAGATCACCGACCGGGGCATCGGCAACGGTATGAGCCTGCTGATCTTTGCCGGAATCGTGGTGGGGCTGCCCCGCGGAATTCAGGATCTGGTTGACAAAGCGAAGACGCAGGCGTGGGGGGCATTTACGGTTCCGGCCCTGGTGCTGCTGGTAGGCGCCATGATCGTGATCGTCGCCTTCATCGTGTTTGTCGAGCGGAGCGAGCGGCGCATTCCCGTACAGTACGCCAAGCGGATCGTGGGGCGCCGCCTCATGGGCGGTCAGTCGACCCATCTGCCGCTCAAGGTGAACTCGGGCGGCGTCATGCCTGTCATCTTCGCCAGTTCCATCCTTTCCGCGCCGATGCTCTTCGCGACCTCGAACTTTGTGCGCAACAGCGGATTCCTGACTCGCCTCTTCGACGGCCTGCGTCCGGGAGAGCCCTGGTATGAGCTGCTCTACTGCGTGGGCATCGTCTTCTTTGCGTACTTTTATATTTCGATCATCTTCCGTCCTGATGACATTGCCGACAATATGCGGAAGTACGGAGGATTCATTCCTGGAATCCGGCCGGGCCGACGCACGTCGGACTACGTCAATGACATCTTGACCCGCATCACGCTGGTGGGTGCGATCTACCTCGTGATCATCTCGCTCATCCCGCAGATTCTGATCAGCGGCATCCACCTGAACGATCTGTGGCTGGTGGGAGGGTTTTTCGAGCGTCTGCCGACGTGGGTTACCCATGGCTTGAACGTCAACTTCTATTTTGGCGGCACCTCGCTGCTGATCGTTGTGGGCGTGGCGATGGATACCATCAACCAGGTCGAATCGCAGTTGATCATGCGGCATTATGAAGGCTTCTCGCCGCGCAGCGGCCGGGTACGCGGAAGGCGGGCGTGGTAACGTTCGTGTCTTCTGCCGACTCGCTGAAGGCCGAAGGGGAGCGCATGGGCGTCACCCCGGGGCCAGTCCTGCTCCTGGGCGCGCCGGGATCGGGCAAAGGCACTCAGGCCAAGGCCATGATGGCCGCCTGGGGCATTCCCCAGGTCTCAACCGGGGATCTTCTGCGGGAGAATAAGGCCCGGGGGACTGCTCTCGGCCTCAAGGCCAGCGAGCTGATGAGCCAGGGAAAGCTGGTTCCGGACGATCTGGTGAACGAGATGGTCGCGGTCCGATTGGCGGAGCCGGATTGCGAGAACGGGTATATCCTCGATGGCTATCCCAGGACGCTGGGGCAGGCCGAGTGGCTGGATCGCAGGCTGGAGGCGTCCGCCGGTTCGCTCCCCGTCATTGCGGTGAGCATTCGGGTCAGTTATAATCAGTTGTTGTCTCGTGTAACCGGACGACGCATCTGTCCAACCTGCCAGCGCATTTACAACGTTTACCTTCAGCCGCCCAAAGTGGATACGGTATGCGATGTGGACGGCACGCCGCTGATCGCTCGCCCGGATGATACAGAAGCGGTCTTTGAAGAGCGAATGCGCGTCTACGAAGCCAAAACGACTCCTGTGGTGGAGCACTATCGCGCCCGGGGCCGGTTCGTCGAGATAGATGGCGAGCAGCCGGTGGAGCGAGTGGCGGAGGCCATTATGGCTGCGGTCGTTCTGCTTCGGCAGTCACGGTAAAGATTCCGTTTAAGACTGTCGGCGGCTGGGAAATCGTTCGACGGCTGCTTTCTTTGTGGGGATGAGGGGTTGGATTAGGCCGATGGCCATTGTGATCAAGACGCCGCAGGAGATCGAAAAGATGCGGCGCAGTGGTAAGGTGGTGCGCGAGGTGCTCGAGCACGTGCGGGGGCTGGTCCGGCCCGGCGCCACCACGCTGGATCTGGAATCGGCGGCGGAGAGGCGGATTCGCGAGCTGGGGGCAACTCCGGCGTTCAAGGGATACCATGGGTATCCCTGTGTGCTTTGCACCTCGGTGAATGAGCAGGTGGTGCATGGCATTCCTTCCGGCCAGCGGGTTCTGTCGGAGGGGGATATCGTCTCGATCGATTGTGGGGTCGTGTTGGACGGCTATTACGGGGATTCCGCCATTACCGTGCCGGTTGGGGAGAAGCTGGCTCCCCGGGCGAAGCGGCTGCTCGATGTGACCCGGGCTTCGCTGGACAATGCGATTCAGGCGGTCCGCCTGGGCGGAACGCTGGGGGATATCGGGGCTGCCGTGCAGGAAGTGGTCGAGGCCGGCGGCTTTAGCGTCGTGCGCGACTTTGTAGGCCATGGGATCGGCACCCGGATGCATGAAGATCCGCAGGTACCGAATTATGGACGTCGCGGCGAAGGGACCCGGTTGCGGGAAGGCATGGTCTTGGCGATTGAGCCCATGGTCAATGTCGGCAAACCCGGCGTGCAGGTGTTGAGCGACGGGTGGACGGCGGTGACCGAGGATGGCAGCCTGAGCGCGCATTTCGAGCACACCGTGGCCGTGACGGCGGAAGGCGCGGTCGTTTTGACCCAGTAGGTTGTGCGGAACGGCCTTGAGGCTGGCAGTGTTCCTGTTTGGAGCGCGCCACGAGGCGCAGGATCTTTCCCGGGCTCCCGAACGCGGGTTCTCCGGGGTATGGAGTGAATGGCTGGGGCTCGCTGCGATCATTCCCGCCAAGAGGTGAGAGCGGATCCGCCTGCGCAGCCCTGGAATGCTAAGCAGCCCTAGCGGCGAGGATCGCGGGCAGAATCGGGTAAGGCTTGTCGAAGGAAGACGCGATTGAGGTGATGGCAACGGTCGTCGAGACGTTGCCGAATGCAATGTTCCGGGTGGAGTTGGAGAACAAGCACCAGGTTCTCGCGCATGTCTCGGGACGCATGCGCAAGAATTTCATCCGCATCTTGCCGGGCGACCGGGTAGCGGTGGAATTGAGCCCGTACGATCTGACGCGGGGCCGCATCGTTTACCGCTACAAGTAGGCGATGATCGCGCTCGTTGGACGAAGCGGCAGCCAGAGAGAGAGGGAAGGGAGAAGTATGAAGGTCCGGGCATCTGTGAAGAAGATTTGCGACAAGTGCAAGGTCATCCACCGCCGCGGTGTGGTGCGGGTGATCTGCGAGAACTCCAAGCATAAGCAGCGGCAAGGCTAGATCGACTTGCCGCCGCCGGAGCCCTCGCTCTCCGGCGGAAGCGTAGAGCACGGGCGCGAGAGGGGCTAGTTAGCCATAAGGGCTTGCGTTGAACCCCTTCCGATGCCTTTTCACCGGCTCTCCCGGCGAGGAGGGCGCAGACTGCCGGGGGCGGCGAAGCTGCCTCGGGTGTACGTAGAGAAGGATTCAGCATGGCACGTATTGCAGGGGTCGATTTGCCGCGACAGAAGCAGGCAAGAATCGCCCTGACCTATATTTTCGGGATCGGAAACTCTCGTGCGGCACGCATCCTGGGAGCGGCCAACGTAGATCCGTTCAAGAAGGTTCAGGATCTGGGCGAAGATGAGGTCAACCGCATCCGTCAGGTGATCGAGAGCGAAGGCCAGGTGGAAGGCGACCTGCGCAAAGACGTCTCGATGCACATCAAGCGGCTGATCGATATTCAGTCCTACCGTGGATTGCGCCACCGGCGGAATTTGCCGACACGTGGCCAGCGCACGCACACCAATGCGCGCACCCGCAAGGGGCCGCGTAAGGGAACGATCGCGGGCAAGAAGAAAGCGACGGCGAAGACATAATGGCGAAACCACAGCAGGCGGCAGCGGGCAAGGCAGGCAAGAACAAGAAATTCAAAAAGCGCGAACGCAAAAACGTTCCTTATGGGCTCGTCTACGTTCAGGCATCGTTCAACAACACGATCGTGACGATCACGGACGGTCAGGGCAACACGCTTTCCTGGAAGAGCTCAGGATCGCTGGGTTTTCGCGGCTCGCGCAAGGGTACGCCCTTTGCGGCGCAGCAGGCGGCGGTGAATGCTGCCAACCAGGCGCGTGACCATGGCCTGCGTTCGGTCGATGTACGGGTGAGCGGTCCGGGATCGGGCCGTGAATCGGCGGTCAGGGCTCTGGCAGCTGCGGGACTGGATGTGCGTTCCATTCGGGACGTTACGCCGATTCCCCACAATGGCTGCCGCCCCCCAAAACGCCGGCGCGTCTAGTTTTAGTCAGGACCGCGAGTATGCGGCTCCCGGGGTCGGCCCGGGAGTCTAACTGGAAGATCAGGTGGAGCGGGAACGAAGGAGGCCTTCCTCAGAGAAGGCCGTCTGTAAACCGCTCGGCCTCCGAAGTCAAGGAGAGAGAAATTGGCACGCTATACCGGACCAGTCTGCCGCCTTTGCCGTCGCGAAGGCACGAAGCTTTTTTTGAAGGGAACCAAGTGCTTCTCCGAGAAGTGTCCGATTGAGAAGCGCAACTTCGCTCCTGGCCAGCACGGACGGGCCCGCAAAGCGAAGATCGTCGGCTATGGCCTGCAGTTGCGTGAGAAGCAGAAAGCCAAGCGTATCTACTTCACGCTGGAGACCCAGTTCCGCGCTTATTACGAGAAGGCTTCGCGCGCTCCCGGCGTCACCGGCGAACTGCTCCTGCAGCAACTGGAGCGGCGTCTGGACAACGTGGCGTTCCGGCTCGGCTTTGCCACGTCGCGGCGTCAGGCACGTCAGATCGTCCGCCACGGGCACGTGCAGGTGAATGGACGGAAGGTGAATATCCCTTCGTTCCAGGTGAGCGTTGGCGATGAGATCAAGATTCGCGAGGCCAGCAAGAAGCTCGGAGTGCTGGAGACTTCGACCGAATTCGCCAGCCATCAGACTGCACCCCAGTGGCTGCAGGTCGACCACGCGAATCTCAGTGGAAAAGTCCTGGCCTTGCCCAAGCGCGAGGATGTGAATCTGCCGGTCAACGAACAGTTGATCGTCGAGCTTTACAGTAAGTAGCAAGAGGGTTGTTCAATTCAACGAAAGGGAGAAAACAGGCACGGCCGTTGCAGAATGCTTCGCGGCGCTAGCCGTGCATGGAGAGGAAAATAGATATGCTTTGGAGAGGATTTCAAAAACCCAAGCGCCTTGCGGTTGACACCGAGACGCTGACAGAGAAATACGGGAAGTTCAGCGCTCAGCCCTTCGAGCGCGGCTTTGGTACTACAATCGGCAATGCCCTTCGGCGAACCCTGCTGTCCTCGATCGAGGGAGCCGCGGTAACCGCAGTCAAGATCGAAGGCGTATTGCATGAGTTCCAGTCCATCACCGGCGTCGTGGAAGACGCGACGGACATCATCCTGAACCTGAAGCAGGTTCCTTTCAAGCTGAACGGAGAGGGCCCGAAGGCGCTTTATCTGCGCGCCGACCAGCCGGGAGTGATCACCTCGGGCATGATCGAGGCGGACGGAGATGTGGAGATCCTGGATAAGGACGTCTACATCGCCACCGTGAGCGAGGGTGGAAAACTGGATATGGAGATGCGCCTCAAGCGAGGGCGCGGGTACGTCTCCGCAGACAAGAACTTTGATTCGGATCTCGGGATCGGTTTTATCCCTGTGGACTCGGTTCACTCTCCTGTCCGCAAGGTGAACTACACGGTCGATGCCGCCCGCTTGGGCCAGATCACCGATTACGACAAGTTGACGCTGGAAGTCTGGACCAACGGCTCAGTCCTGCCGGCCGATTCCATCGGATTGGCGGCCAAGCTGCTCAAGGACCACATGAGCATCTTCATCAACTTCGAGGAAGAGATCGAAGCTGAGCATGCCGCGGACGAAGGACGGCTGCAGATGCGCAACGAAAACCTCAACCGCTCGGTCGAAGAGCTCGAGTTGAGCGTGCGCAGCTACAACTGCCTGAAGAATGCCAATATCCAGACGATCGGCGAGCTGGTTCAGAAGACCGAGCCGGAGATGCTGAAGACCAAGAACTTCGGGCGGAAATCCTTGAACGAAATCAAGGAGATCCTGGCTCAGATGGGCTTGTCGCTGGGCATGAAGATCGACGAGCACGGCAACGCAGTCCCTGGTCCAACCAGCGTGCTGCCGGCGGCGACTCTGGCGGCAAGCTATAGCCGCTTTGAAGACGACGACGAGGATGATGAGGATCTCGAAGGGGCGGATATCCCGCTTCAATCGGAGCCGGAGAACTTCTAAATTCGCAGTCAGGTGGGAATGGCCGGCGGTGGCGGCAGAGTAGCGCGCGCGACACCAGTTGGCCGGCCAGATCCCTCGTAAGGAAAGAGACAAGGTCATGCGCCATCGCAATGCAGGATACAAACTAGGACGGAACACCAGCCATCGCCGCGCGCTGCTGCGCAACCTGGTAACGTCGATTCTTCTCGAAGATCGCGTGGAGACGACGATCACCAAGGCCAAGGCCGCGCGTCCACACGTCGAAAAACTGATCACGCTGGGCAAGAAAGGCGATTTGCATTCCCGCCGGCAGGCTCTCTCCTACCTGCAAACGCGGGAGGCAGTCTCCCGGCTCTTCGATACCGTAGCTCCTCGCTATGGAGAACGGAACGGCGGCTATCTGCGCATCGTTCGCACTGGATTCCAAAAGGGAGACGGGGCCGAGAAGGCCTATATTGAACTTCTGGGAGCCGAGCACGAGCTCGACGAAAAGCGTCAGAAGCGCGCCGAGGCGCGTGCCAAGCGCCGCGCCGAGATCGATAAGGCGATCTCCGAGCAGGTTCCGGCGGAGAATCCGGACGGAGAGCAGAGCTAGCCGGGGGCCCGTTACGGGCACCGGAGCCTCTTGTTCGCTGGAACGTTGAAGACTTGCCGCATTCAAGAAGCGCGCTGAGGCAGCCAGCCGAAGCGCGCAACCTCGCATCCCTTCCCACAGCTTTCTAGTACCAATTCCACACACGCATCGTAAGCGTCTGGTCAGCCCCCGGGGGACGTCTGTCCTTGGCGAGCAGGAACGGCATCGTCTCTCAGGCGCTTCGCCGGGAAAATCTGGGGGAAGGTTCTCTCCGCAGTGGAGCTTGATCTCCGTCATGAGCCGGGCCTGTCTGGCAAATTGGCGAGTATGGACGATCTTCGTTCCGTCGGCGCCGGTAATCGTGAGCATCCCCCCTCCGGCGTTGATCTCGACAATCTCCGCCCAGCGGATTCGCTTGTGTTTCCAGAGCCAAGCA
>DASYYO010000197.1:0-3331 GCA_035933805.1 Acidobacteriaceae bacterium
CCAACATTCTAGAGCAGATTGATAAGGAACGCAGAAGCCGCGGCGCCCCCTCCTCGCGGCGAGTTCAGACCGTCTCCATCGGTTCGCGAGTGCGCAGCCGCTATCTTTTTTGCGCGGCTGCATTCGCGGTGTGCGGCTTTCCCCAAAAGATGAAGGTCCCGAAGCGGGTCGGCGTAACGAGATCCACCGCGCCATCCTTGTTCAGATCGACGGCCAGAAGGTTGGAGCCGGCGCCTGAGCGATTGTTGATCAGCTCGGGAACGAACTCGGCGCCTCCGGGCGCTTTCGGGTTGCGCACTGTCCTGTACCAATACAAGACCGGAAGACCATAAGGATCGGGATCCAGGTAATCGTCGCGGTGCGACCAGTAGCGTTTGCCAACGATGAAGTCCGGCACGCCGTCGCCGTCGATGTCCGCGAAGGTAGTTCCGTGCGGCTCGGAGAAGATCACGTCTCCCGCGTTCCGGGTCCAGAAGCTGTCCATAATCATGTGCCGTACGAAGGAGATCTTGCCTTGGGCGTCGCGCTTCTGTTCGAACCACGCCATGCCCCATCCATGGGGATTGAGAACGGTCACCACGTCATTCAGCCCATCCCCGTTCACGTCATACACGGCCATCTCGCTGCCGCCCATGATCCCGCGTCCAAACCTGGCGAAGACCTCCGGGTGGTACGTCCAGGTCTCCGGGCTTGCGCCCGCCGGAGGCTGCTCCCACCATCCGTAGGGCGTTACGATATCGTTGCGGCCATCGCCATTGATGTCGCCGACGCCGATTCCATGGGCCGTCTCATAGCCTTGTGCCGAGACGTTGTGGACGACCCACGTGCCGGTCGGATTCTGCGGGTCCGGCTTGGCATACCGCACATACCCATCTCCTCCATAAATCAGGGCGGGCTTGCCGTCTCCGTTGAGATCCCTCACTATCGCAATCTCGGTCTGAAAGCCGGAGACAACCTGGTGCTTGTCCCACCGGCGATTCTTACCCTTGGGGTTCACATATAAAAAGCAGCCGTTGGGACGCGTGAAGTTGCACGTGAGTACGTCCGCCCAGCCGTCGCCGGTGAAGTCGGCGGCAAACTCCATCCAGTCCTCGTTGGCATATTCCGTAGACGGATTTGCCGTCTGGCCGAGATAGACTTCGCGCCTCTTCGCATAATCCGGCCCGAAATAAATGTAGGGTCCGGAAACGACGTCCAGAATGCCGTCGTGGTTGAAGTCGGCCGCGGCTGCGCCCCAGGCATAGTAGAAGTCGGCGATGCGCTGCTTGCGAAAGTTGCTCGACGTCTGTTCCGGAACGCGAACGTGCAGTTCCAGATCCTTGTAGGCGACCTGCCGGAAGCGTACCTCGCCGCTGCCTCCCACGTAGAGCGCGATTGGCCCATATCCCGCGTCTCCGACTCCGCCGGTCTCACGCCCGTCGTTCAGGAAGGCGCGAAGGATATTCGCGTCAAAGAAGAACTCCACCTGGTTCCAGTCGTCTGCGCGCAGGCTGCTGTCGGGCGCCTCAAAGGGCAATTTAACGTTGTACTTCGGGTAACCGGCGAACCTGCGGTAGGGCGCATCGGGATTGGGCGGCGGCGCGATGCGCGTCTGTCCGCCTCCCTCCGGCAACTCGCTGCGCTCCAGCATCTTTCCCTGCGCATCCAGAGTGACGTTGTAGTATTTGGCGCCCGGGGTGAGCGAGGCGTAGATACCCTTCATGCCGTTCGGCGTCTTCTCGACGCGGAACAAGACCCCCGTCTCGCATCCTCCGGTGCAGCGGAACTCGGCATAGAATCCGATGTCCTGGTAGGAGCGATCCAACATTAGCCAACCTCCTCCGCCCTCCCTGGGCTTCCCAATCAGTTCGCCGTTCTCCGCGCGCCAATCCGCTTCACCCACGGTGTGCCAGCCGGTCAGGCTCGATCCGGTGAATCTCTCATCGGGATGGAAGGAAGGGCCCGCGCCCAACGCCGGCGCTACCGCCAGGAATGCAAACAGAGCCAGCCGCAAAAGTCGTCGATTCAACATGCTTTTCCCCTCGTTCCAGCAAGCCTTCCGGCTTTGGTCGAACTTGTAATCATGGCCAGGAAGATCACCTGGGCAGGGCGAAAGCCACATAGGCCCTCCCTGAGATCTGGTTTGAACTGCCGTATGCCTGCCGTCCAGTCGCCTGCGGCGAAGCAGCCGGGACGACGAGGTATTGCCGCCCGCGAACTTCGTACATGGCGGGAATCCCTTCCGTGCCCGCCGGCAGGGCCGCGCTCCACAGCACCTTGCCGTTGTCCGCATCGTAGGCGCGGATCTTGCTGTCCTTGGTATTCACAAAAAGAAGCCCCGTCGAGGTCACCACGATACTCCGGCGCTCACCCCCACGAAGGATACCCGTATCCCTGCCGCCTTCGTTGGCGGCTACAGGATCTTCTCCCAATGGCGCCTTCCACCGGATGGTTCCGGCGTTCAGGTCATAGGCCACCAGGGAGGACCAGGGGGGGCTGAGAATCTCAGGAAAATCCAGCCCGTAGTCGGTGTAGAGTCGCTTCGGTGCATGAACGCCTGGCGGGTAGGGGGCCCCGGCGAACCGGCCGCCGTATCGCGCCGCTTCTTCTGCGGCGCCGTAGCTCAAGACCAACCCTCCGGTGCTCCGCTCTTTCAAAGTCGGCGGCGGCCTTCTCGTATTGCGCCAGCTCGCTATAGAGCAGCCCGCGTGAGATATACAACGACGGGATCCCGGGGATGCGTTCCAACCCGGCGTTCAGCATGTCGATTCCCACCTGGAATGAATCATGGTCGAGGCACAGCGCCGCGAATCGCGCGTAGTAGTCGGCATCCGTAGGATTCAGAACGATCGCCTTGCGAAGCAGAGACACCGCGTCCGGTGTGTCGCCGGCGGCCTCCTCCGCCTCTGACGCAAGACTGAGGACTTCCGGATCCTCCGTCTTCGCCGTGATCAACGGCTGCAGGGTCTCCAACGCCTGCTCATTCCGGTTCGCCATCCTCTGGATGAGAGCGAGATCATATCTCGCATAGGCGCGCTCCGGCTCCAGGGCCACCAGCTTTTCAAATACCGGGATCGCCTGCTCAAGCTGCCTGAGCCGCATCAGGCAATCGCCATATCGTTCCAGCGAGCCAGGGTGAGAGTCGATCGCCTCTCCGCTAAGCCGGAAATGCTCATTGGCGCTGGAACATTGGTTCTGCTTCGCCTGCAAAAGAGCCAGCATCTCCTGAGCGGTCTGATCCCCCGGATCACCTTTTACGATCTTCTGGAGGACCGCTCCGGCCCGGCTGTCCCCGTCCTGATAAAGCAGCTGCGCCTCCGCCTTCAGCGCCGCGGGATACTCGGGAGAGAGT
>DASYYO010000200.1:0-4498 GCA_035933805.1 Acidobacteriaceae bacterium
ACAGCACCTGCACCTCGGGCGGCGCCTGCAACCTGAGCGAGTATCTGAACCCATCGCTCGGCGGCGGTTCGATTTACCAGATGTACGATCCCGAGTCGAACCCAAGCGCAACCGCCGGCCGCACGGCTTTCGCCAATAACGTTCTTCCCGCCGCCCGGCTCTCGGCTCCCGCGGTCAATCTCATCAAAGCGACGCCCATGCCGAATTTTGGCAATGGCAAAATCTATGACAATTACAACGCGTCGGGTTCAGGGGGATTCAATACCGACCAGTTCGACGTTCGCATCGACGATCAAACGACGCCCAAATTCCACACCTTCGGCCGTTATACCCGCTTCAATTCCGCTCTCAACGGAGCGCCTATCTTTGGTGCGGCGGGCGGAGCGGGCTTCGGTTTAGGCGGGTTCGCCGGGTCGGATACCGCGCTCGACCAGAGCGTAGCGGCCGGCGGAGACTACGCTCTCTCCCAGTCCTGGCTCACCGATTTTCGCTTTGGCTGGTTCCGGTTGAACATCAATGAGCGGGGTCCGAACTTCAATCAGGCGCTTGGAACACAGCTCGGAATCCCGGGCGTGAACCAGGGAGATCTCTCCCTGAATGGCGGGCTGCCGCAGTTTCAAATTGCGGTGCCCAGCAATGGAGCAAACGGCAGCTCCAACGTCACCTACGGAACGACCGCAAATCTTTACCTGCAAACCGAGAGCCAGTTCCAGGCGGTAAACAACTGGACCCACATCATCGGCAACCACAGCATTAAATTCGGCGGGGATATTCGCTTTGCCCTCAACCACCTGATCGGCGTAAACAATAACAACCTGCTTTCAGGACAATTCCAGTTTCCCGCAGCCGTCACTCAGGGCACGGGAAGCCAGGGCCTGGGATGGGGAACCTTTCTCTTGGGAGATGTTGCCAACTTCTTCCGGACACAGATTCGGAATACCAACGCAGCCGAGAGGCAGAAGCGGTCGTTCTTCTATGCCCAGGACCAATGGCGCGCTACGCAGAATCTGACCATCAATTACGGCTTGCGCTGGGAGCTGTATTTCCCTGAGTCGGTCGCGGGCAAAGGACAGGGCGGTCTCCTGGACCTGAATACCGGGGATGTTCGCATTGCCGGGTATGGCCCCTACGGCAACAACCTGAACGTCGCGATGCAGTACACGCATTTCGCGCCCCGCATCGGCGTGGCCTGGCAGACGGGAAAGAATACAGTGGTCCGCGCAGGGTACGGCCGGGTGTATGGGATGGGCTGGTCCGGCGATACCTTTGGAGAGGTTTTGACCTTCTCCTATCCAACCGCCGTGACGCAAAACCTGAACGCCCCGAGCAACACGTACTACTCGTTCAATATGAGTCAAGGGCCGCCCGCTTATACCTTTCCTTCCATCCCATCGAGCGGCAACTATCCATTGCCCAATGGCATTCAACTCCCCACCCGCCCGCTCACCATGCGGATACCGACTCTGGATGCATGGAACGTGATGCTGCAGCAGCAACTGACCTCTTCCGACTCATTGCAGATCGGCTATATCGGGAGCCACGGCATCCACAACATGTTCGACTCGTCCAACCAGGCAAACCCCAACCAGCAGACCCTCGCCGGGTTCAATTGCAGCGGCGCTCCGGTAGGCTGCAATCTGCCCATCAACCCTGCAACCGGCAAGCCCTATACCCTCGATCAACGCCTGCCCTACTATGACGGAACCGCCCAGAAGTATCTCGGGGTCGGGTTTGGAAGCCCCTTCGGCTGGACGCAGAGCTTCCGGTACAACGCCAATCAGGCGACGACCAGCTATCAAGCGCTCCAGGTTGTCTACCAGAAGCGCTATAGCCATGGCGTCCAACTCCTCGCCCACTACACCTGGTCGCACGCCCGTGCTCACGAGTCGGACTACTTTTTCCTGAATCCGCGTGCCGATTACGGCAACAGCTACTACAACCGGCGAAATGTCTTCGTCGTTGCCGGAAACTGGGACCTTCCCTTCGGCAAAGGCAAGGCAATTGCGGGCCACTCCTCCGGCTGGGTGAACCAGGTCATCGGCGGTTTCGCGCTGAATGGCACCCTGACTTCAGAGACCGGATTACCCTTTACCCCGTCGTATTCTCTCTGCGCGCAGGACCAGGACATTGACGGGCAAGGAGGGACTCTCTGCCGGCCGAATGCCGCGCCTGGAGCTTCCGTTTCCTTCCATTCCGGCGCCTTCAATCCAGTGGCCCACTCCGTCAGCTACTTCAACCCGGTGCCTACTTTGGCATACGCCGGTCAGATTCAGGGCCCATACAGCCGTCCCAATCCCGGAACCTTCGGCAACATCGAGCGCAATGCTTTCTGGGGACCGGGTCTGCTCAACACCGACCTGTCGCTGGCCAAAACATTTTTCCTCACGGAGAAGCTGAATTTCCAGTTGCAGGCACAGGCGTTCAATCTCTTCAATCATCCCAACCTTGGTCAGCCGAGCGGATGCGTCGATTGCGGCACAAGCTCTGGCCAGATTACGGACATCGTGGCTTCTCAGGACGGATCCTCCATGCGGCGGCTGCAGTTCTCAGCACGCTTCCAATTCTGACGGGGTGAACACAACACGCTGATCGGGCCGTCGGCCAGCACCGATCGGATCTTCAGGCGGACGGGTGGAAGCCCATCCGCCTGGAAGGCTCTCCGAGCGGTATACCGTGGGTTTAGCCTCCAGGGCATGGAGCGCCGAACCTCCAGGTGATCAGAACACCGGGGAACCATTTGCTCATTTCAAACAGCGGTCCATCGTCTATGGAGAGTCCGAAGCACCGCAAGCGGAGGAAAGAGACTGCCCTCTTGCTCTTCCTGCTTGCGCTTTGCTTTTGCGGCGCTGCCACGGGACAATCCAACCTTCCCAGTCTGCCGCCGGTGCCGGTCTTTCCTTTGTACCCCGGGCCTCTCTACCCCGGGAAGTTGCTCACGATCTCACGCGATGCCGTTCCCTCACGGCCCTTCTCTGTCTTAGGACCCAGAGGAGCGGTGCTGGGGCAGGAAGACGGCTCCTGCGAGGTCTGGCTCTTTCCCTGGAAGATCCTGAGCAACCTGCGAATCTCCGCACAGGTCCAGGACTACGCTGTCCCGATCGACGTCAATGATCAGGCTTCCTCTATCGACGTTCGGCCGGACTCGACGACTATCACGTTCTCCCATGCGAACTTCACTGTGCGGGAGATCATCCAGGCGCCCAAGCATGTTCCCGACGGCGCCGGCGTCGTGATTCTTTACCAGATCCAGGCTGTGCGGCCGATGACTCTCACCTTCAGCTTTACTCCGGAGATGCAGAGGATGTGGCCGGCCGAGTCCGATGACCGGCCCTCGCCGGAATGGATCAAGACGGGCGATGCCGGCGGCTTCTACATCCTGCATCTCAATTTCCCTGACCAGGCTGCGGCGATCGCCATGCCAACGACGGAACCGGGCATCCTGCCTCCTTATCAGGAGAGAGCCAGGTTTTACCCATTGCAGTTCGTCCTTCACTTCGATCCGGCGCATGACTCGGGCAAGCTCTTTCCGCTGCTTCTGACGATGGGGAATACGCAGGCCGAGGCCACCAGGGAGGCTCTCGCCGGCAGGCTCTCGGAGTTTGACAGCGGCCTTCGTTCTACCTACGAGGAAAACCAGCGCTACTACCGCGACTTTCTGAACGCCCACATGAGCATGGAAAGCCCGGACCGTGAACTGAATGACGCCTTGTCCTGGTCGGAGGTCTCAATCGACCAGTTGCGGGTAGAGACCACCCCGAAGCACGACGAAGAGGCGCTGACGGCAGGGTTTGTCGTCTCCGGCGATGGTGCGCGGCCCGGTTTCGGCTGGTTCTTCGGCCGCGATGCCCTGTGGTCGCTTTACGCGGTGAACAGCTACGGCGGCTTTGAGACGACAAAACAGGAGATCGAGTTTCTGCTTCGCCGTCAGAGTAAGGAAGGGCAGATCATTCACGAGTACTCGCAGACGGCCAATCTGGTGGACTGGAAGCGGCTGCCCTACGAATTTGCCTCCGCCGACGCAACCCCTCTTCTGCTGATGGCGATGAATGATTATCTCCGCATCAGCGGAGACCGCGGCTTTGTAGCCGCCAACTGGGAAGGGCTCGCCCGGGCGTGGGACTTTATGCTCACGCGCGATCCGGATGGAGACGGGATCTACGGCAATTCAGAAGGGTCGGGCTGGGTCGAGTCCTGGCCAAGGATGCCGCGCCAGGAGATCTACATGGCTGTGCTCGATGAACAGGCCAGCCTCGCATTCGCCAATCTCGCGCGCTCCACCGGGCATACGGAGGCGGCCCAGAGCGCGGCCGCCAAAGCGGCCAGCATCCGCCGGACAACCGAGCAGGAGTATTTCCGGCCCCCATTGGACTTCTATGCCTTCAGCTGGAACGGTCCAGGCTCGACCGACGACACCCCGACCATCTTTCCCTCCGTCGCATGGTGGGACGGCTCGGATGCGCTCGATCACTCTCAGTCGATGTTTGCCCGCTGGGCCTCC
>DASYYO010000300.1:0-4510 GCA_035933805.1 Acidobacteriaceae bacterium
AGAGCGGCACAAACGCCGCATCGAAACGGAATCCGAGGTAGAGGATGGGGCCGCCATCGGCGCTATCTTCGAGAGCCTCGGCTTTGCCCCCATGTTTGTCTATGAGAAATGGCGCAGCGAATGGGCCGACCAACAGGGGCACTGCGTGCTGGATGAAACGCCGCTTGGCCTGTTCGCAGAACTGGAGGGATCGAGCGAGTGGATTGACTCCATCGCCCTGGCTCTCCACATTGACGAGGGCCAGTTCATCAAGCTGAGCTACGGCCGCATGTTCGAGTGCTGGCGGGAGCAGACGAAATCCGACGCGCAGCATTTCACCTTCGCGGATATCCCGCGGGGAGCGGATTTTCGCGTTACGCACAATTGCTGATGGCCTGCTTCGCAAGAGCCGAACGCGAAGCATCTTGAGATGCACCCAATGACGCCGTTGGATCACCTGCGCGTCGTGCTGGTCTCGACCCGCAATCCCTTGAATATCGGAGCGGCCGCGCGGGCCATGAGCAACTTTGGATTCACCCGGCTGCGTGTCGTGGCGCCCTACGATACAGCCTTTCGCGAGGCCCGGTCCGCTGTCGGCGCACCGGAGCTGTTGCGGAATGCCGAGGAGTTCTCAACCATCGCAGATTCTGTTTCTGATTGCTCCCTGGTCATCGGCACCACTGCGGTGCGCACGCGGGAGCTGCTCCATCCTCTCAAGCGGCTGGAGGAGGGCTCTCCCCTGATCCGCGAGCATCTTCAGACGGGCAAGGCGGCACTCCTCTTTGGCTCAGAGAAGCGCGGCTTGTCCAACAACGATCTCAGCCATTGCCATTGGCTGATGCGTATCCCCACGGCGGATGCCAACATCTCGATGAATCTGGGCCAGGCAGTCGCCGTTTGTCTCTATGAGTTGATCAGAGCTAACCCACCGGCGGAAGGCGCTCCCGCGCCGGTCTCTGCCACTGCGGAGTCGCTGGAACGGATGACCGCGGCTCTCTTCGAAGGGATCGCCGCGAGCGGGTATGTAAAGCGAGGGTCCGAAGCAGCCTCTTTGGAGAAGGCGCGCCGCCTGGTCCGCCGGATGGCGCTTAACCCGGAAGATGCGGAAACCTGGACCGGGGCGTTCGCGAAGATGGCGCTCGCTCTGCAACGAAACCGCAGAAATAACGAAGGCGGGTGAAGGAGACCAGCCCCGGCCAGTTCTCCTTTACCCGCCCGCAATGCCGTCACGTTCGGAGTGAGTAAGGTTAAGCTTCCTTACCGTGACACGCTTTGTATTTCTTGCCGGAGCCGCAAGGACAAGGCTCATTTCTTCCCACCTTCTTCGCTGAGCGGCGTTGCACAGGAGCTTCGGAGGCTCCATTTGCGCCGGCCATCCGCGCATGCTCCAGTTCGCGCTTCTTCTTGCGCTGGAACTCCTGCTCCAGCTCATCGATGGTGGTGGATGGGGCGCGAACCGGAAGGGAGATCGGACGGCTCGGAGCCTCCGCCGGAGATGAAGATCCGTTGCCTTCGATCGTCGCAGGAACACGATGTGGCCGAGCTTGCCCGGGCGCCGGCTGACGGTCCGGGATCGCTTCCGCGGGCGGGGCTTCTGTGCGGCGGCTGGGAGGCTCGGTAATCGGCTGGCCATCCGGTCCCACAACCTGCATCAGGAAGAGATAGCGGACAGCATCCTCCTGAAAGCGTCCCATCATCGCCTCGAACATGTCGAAGGACTCTTTTTTGTACGCGACGAGCGGGTCCTGCTGACCGTATCCGCGAAGCCCGATGCCCTCTTTGAGGTGATCCATGCTCAGCAGATGGTCTTTCCAGAGGCTGTCGAGGACGCTGAGCATGACCATGCGCTCATGAAAGCGCATCGTCGGGCTGCCCAGGATCAATTCCTTTTTCTCGTACTTTTCCTTGAGACGGGAGAAGAAGGCCTCGCCCAGCTCATGGCGGTTCAGCGTGTCGATGCTGATTCCTTCGGCATCGGGATCGAGTCCAAACTGCGAAAGCAGCTTTTCCTTTAGCCCCTTCACATCCCACTCATCGGGGTGCTTCTCATCCGGCGCATGCTCTTCCATGGCGGAGCTGAGCAGATTCGCCGTATAGTCCTCGAGGATCAACTCCTTCTGATCGAGCCCTTCAAGCAGCTGGCGGCGCAGCCCATAGACCGCCTCCCGCTGCTTGTTCATGACGTCGTCATACTCCAGCAGGTGCTTGCGGGCTTCAAAATTCTGCGCTTCCACCGCCTTTTGCGCGCCCTCAATGCGGCTGGTGATCATGCGCGACTCGATCGGCACGCCTTCTTCCATCCCCAACTTCTGCAGCAGAGTGGAGACCCACTCCTTGGCGAAGATGCGCATCAGGTCGTCTTCGAGCGACAGATAGAAGCGGGAAGCGCCCGGATCGCCCTGACGGCCGGCGCGGCCGCGCAACTGATTGTCGACGCGCCGAGACTCGTGCCGTTCCGTTCCGATAATGTGCAGTCCGCCGGCGGCGATCACCTGCTCCCGCTCCCGCTCAGCGGTGGCCGAGTGGTTCGCGAAGCTCCTGTCCCACAACTCCTGCCTGGTTTCGAATTCCTGGCCCTGGTAGTAAAAGCGCAGCATTCCGGGGGCGGCTGTGGGGTTGATGGCGCCCTCCGCCACGCTCACCGCGCGCGCTTCTCCCCGCTTGAGCAGCTCCTGCTTGGTCACAAATTCGGCATTGCCGCCCAGAAGGATGTCGGTTCCGCGGCCGGCCATGTTCGTGGCAATTGTCACCATTCCCAGGCGTCCGGCCTGGGCGACGATCTCCGCCTCACGCTCGTGGTACTTGGCGTTGAGCACCACGTGCTTGACCCCTTTGCGCTGCAGGATGGACGAGAGCAGCTCCGACTTCTCAATCGAGGTAGTGCCCACCAGGGCAGGCTGCTTGACCTCGTTCAGCTTGGCGATCTCATCGGCAACGGCAAAGTACTTTTCCTTGGCAGTGCGAAAGACTACGTCCTGGTATTCGTGGCGAAGCAGAGGCTTGTTGGTCGGAATGACGACAATCTCCAGCTTGTAGATGTTGTCGAATTCGGCAGCCTCGGTCTCCGCCGTTCCGGTCATGCCGGCAAGTTTCTTATAGAGGCGGAAGTAGTTCTGGAAGGTAATGGTCGCCAGCGTCTGATCCTCCCGGCGAATGTTTACCCCTTCCTTGGCTTCTACCGCCTGGTGCAGCCCGTCGCTCCACCGGCGGCCGGGCATCAAACGGCCCGTGAACTCGTCGACAATAATCACTTCGCCGTCTTTTACGACATACTGCACGTCCCGGCGGTAGAGCGAGTGGGCCTTGACCGCTACCTCGACGTGGTGCTTCAGCTCCCAGTTCTCCACTTCGGCGATATTGCCGATGCCGAGCAACTGCTCGATCTTTTCCCATCCCTCGTCGGTCACGCTGATCGTCTTGTGCTTCTCATCCACGACGTAGTCGCCGGTGAGGATCTTCTCCTCGCCGCGCTCTATCTCTTCGCCTTTCTCCAGCGAAGGAATGATCCGATTCACGCGTGCATATTTGTCGGTCGTCTGGTCGGTTGGCCCGCTGATGATGAGCGGAGTGCGCGCCTCGTCGATCAGGATCGAGTCCACCTCGTCCACGATGGAGAAGTAGTGCCCGCGCTGAACGCAGTCGGCAAGCTCAAACTTCATGTTGTCGCGCAGGTAATCGAATCCGAACTCATTGTTCGTTCCGTAGGTGATATCCGCGGCATAGGCGGCGCGGCGCTGGCTGTCATCCAGATCGTGCACGATCACGCCTACGGACAATCCCAAAAACTCATAGATCTTGCCCATCCACTCGGCGTCGCGCTTGGCCAGGTAGTCATTCACTGTAACCACATGCACGCCGTGGCCCGCCAGCGCGTTCAAGTAGCAGGGCAGAGTGGCCACGAGGGTCTTGCCTTCGCCGGTCTTCATCTCGGCGATCTTGCCCTGGTGGAGCACCATGCCGCCGATCAACTGGACATCGAAGTGCCGCATGTGGAGCACTCGGCGGCCGGCCTCGCGGACCACGGCAAAGGCATCGGGGAGAATCTCATCCAAAATCGCCTTTTCTTCAGATTTGCGAGTCTCCGGCTCGTCGACGCCCTCCAGTCGCTGGGCGATGCGCGCCCGGAACTCGAGCGTCTTGCCGCGCAGTTGCTCGTCGGAGAGCGCCTGCATCGCCGGCTCCAGGGCCCCGATCTCTTCGACCATGGGCATCAGACGCTTGACCGCGCGTTCGTTGCTGGTTCCAAAAACCTTCGTGATTAAAGCAGTGCCGATCAATGTCTGGTTCCTCTGTCGCCCCAAAACTCACTGGCCGCATTTGGGAGCAGTTCTCCCGCCAGAATGAAGGGGTATCCTCCTCTAGTCTATTGCACATGGGACTTTGGTGCATGCCTGCGCTCGAACCATGCCATGGATTGCCGGAGCGCTCGCAGCGATCCTGAGGAAGAGTGGATCGACGCCGATAAGTTGTTGGTCCTGGAAGGGATGCTTCTCCGGTCCGTGCGCCGCGCCGGGCGTCCGCGCCGTTTGAC
>DASYYO010000313.1:0-10009 GCA_035933805.1 Acidobacteriaceae bacterium
ATCGTTCGCCGGGAGATCCTCGGGCCGGGTGATGGTGCCGGTCAAAAAGCCGCGCCCCAAGGGGCTATATGGCACGAAGCCGATGCCCAGCTCACGCACCGTGGGCAGGATCTCCAACTCGACGTGCCGCTCCCAGAGCGAGTACTCGGTTTGCAGCGCGGTGATCGGGTGAACCTTGTGCGCCCGCCGGATGGTTGTCGGCGAGGCTTCAGACAAGCCCAGATACCTGACCTTGCCGGCCTTCACCAGCTCGGCCATGGCGCCCACTGTCTCCTCGATCGGCGTCGCCGGGTCGACGCGGTGCTGGTAATAGAGATCGATATAGTCGACGCCCAGACGCCGCAGTGAGGCTTCACAGGCCGCCTTCACATACTCGGGCCTGCCGTTCACCGTCCAGTATGACGGGTCTTCCTTCTTGCGCACGTTGGCGAATTTGGTTGCGAGGAAGACCTCGCCGCGGCGTCCGTGGATGGTCTTGCCGACCAGTTCCTCGTTGTCACCGATTCCGTAGGTGTCCGCCGTGTCCAGCATGTCGACGCCGAGATCGAGCGCGCGAAGAATGGTCGCTGCCGATTCGGCATCGTTTCGTTCGCCGTAGAACTCGCTCATCCCCATGCAACCAAGCCCCATGCGGGAGACGATCGCGCCCTGGGAGCCAAGCTTTACCTTTTCCATGTCGATGCCCGTCCTCCTGTTCTATGAAAATGGTATCGGATGCAGCGCTCGCGTGGGACGGGAGATCGGCTTGCCGGGGGGGCGTATGCTGATCGGCAAACGATCGCCCGGACGGCCCGCAGCGGCGGAACGGCATCGCGGGGAGAACAATCATGCCCAAGCAGAGCGCGGGTCTGCTGATGTTTCGCAGGCTGCAAGGAGAAGTCGAGGTCTTCCTGGTGCATCCCGGAGGTCCCTTCTGGGCGAAGAAGGACCAAGGCGCGTGGTCGCTGCCGAAGGGCGAGTATGGCGGGGACGAGCAGCCGCTGGATGCGGCCAGACGCGAATTCCACGAGGAGACAGGCATTGATGCAGAGGGCGAGATGCTCGCTCTGGGCACGGTCCGGCAGGCCGGCGGCAAGATTGTGACTGCATGGGCCTTCGCGGGAGACTTTGATCCGGCCCGACTGAGGAGCAACCAATGCAAGGTGGAATGGCCTCCGCGCTCGGGGCGAATGCTCAAGTTCCCTGAGGTGGACCGAGGGGGATGGTTTTCGATCCCGGAGGCGAGAGAGCGCATTCTGAAGGGTCAGCAGCCCTTCCTGGACAGGTTATGCGACAAGCTATTGCAAGAATGTCCTTCCTGAGGACGCTTTGCGCGGCTGAAGCTATTCCTTGAAGCTTATTCGAAGAGCGGCGGAAGGCGGTGGCCCAGGTTCGCACCATAACTCGGTTCGCGCAGAGGTACGTGGGATGAGTTAGGATATCTTCCGATGTTCTATCCAGTTTAAGTCCATCCTTACCGCCGGTAGCAGCTGAACGTGATGAAGTAATGGTGTCCGGTCTGCTGGTGATGGTTCCATCCGCTCGCGATTTCCGATTTTCAAACAATCACGGATGCAGGTGCGGAGCAGTACCCCTCATCCTCGCCCGTTGTTTGCTACGAATTCGGATGGAAACACGTCTTGATCGACCCACATACGCCCGCCTCCGGCGGACGAACATTGGGGCACCCACGATCAAGGGCACCCTGTGCTTTGGCGGTGAGCCTGAGCCACCCGCCGCTTCCAGGAAAAGATCTCGCATTGCGGCTGAGCTTGGATTTCCTTGCCGGTAGCAGCGTGATGAAGTGATGATGCCCGGTCTGCTGGTAGTGGTTCCATCTGCTCGCATTCCGGCATCTTCAAACAAATCCACGCACGCCGGTGAGAAGCAGTTCGCATTTCATCCTCGTTCGTTGCTTACTACGAATTCGGATGGAAACACGTCTTGATCAACCCATGATCAAGGGCACCCGTGCTTTGGCGGTGAGCCTGGGCCGCCTGCTCATCCATGATCAAGGGCGCTCGTTGCTTTTTGCGTCATGGTTCCTCTGGGACCAGGCCGCCCTACTCCCTGAAACTTATTCGAAGAGCGGCGGCTGGGGGCTCCCGGTCTCGCGGAAGTTGCTGAGCCCGACGCCCACCAGGCGAAAGCGCTGGGCGGGAGCCAGACCGATGCGATCCCTCAGCGAGAGCGCAATGGCCGTGAGATCCTCGCAGGAATCGGGAGGAACCATAGGGGTGCTGCTCCGGGTGAGGATCTGGAAGGCGCTGGTCTTCAACTTGAGGACGACGGTGCGGGGGATGCGCCCATCCTTGCGTGAGGCTATCCAGACTTTTTCCGCCAGCCGGCGAATGAGCGCCTCCATCTCGTGGAGCGGAATGTCGTTTTCAAAGGTATCTTCCGCGGAGATGGATTTCCTGGGCCTGTCGGGAACCACCGGGCTATGGTCGATGCCGCGGGCGAGGTCATAAAGCCGCAAGCCGTAGCGTCCGAATCGATCTTCGAGCGTCGCCAGACTCCAGGACAGCAGGTCGCCAACCGTCCGGATGCCGGTTTGCTGCAACCTGCTCTCGGTCACTTTGCCCACGCCGGGAATGCGCCCGACAGGAAGCGGCGGCAGAAAACGGCCTACGTCGCCGGGCTGAATGACAAAGAGACCGTCGGGCTTGCGCCAGTCCGAGGCGATCTTGGCGAGAAACTTATTCGGCGCAACCCCGGCGGAGGCGGTGAGCTCGAGCTCGTCACGGATCTGCCGGCGAATGGCCTGGGCGACCCGCGTGGCGGTCGGGAGGCCGGTCTTGTTCTCCGTGACATCGAGATACGCCTCGTCGAGGGAGAGAGGTTCGATGAGATCGGTGTGCCGCAGAAAGATCTCGCGAACCGCGCGCGAGACCGCACGATAGCGAACGAAATCGGGAGGGACGAAGACCGCCTCCGGACAGAGGCGCTCTGCGCGTATCGCCGGCATCGCGGAGCGGACACCAAAACTCCTGGCCTCATAGGAGGCGGCACAGACCACCGACCGGCTGCCCCGCCATGCGACCACCACCGGCCTGCCGCGAAGGCCGGGATCGTCACGCTGCTCGACCGATGCGTAGAAAGCATCCATGTCGACATGAACGATCTTGCGGGCGGCTGCCGTGGGAAGCGAATCGTCCCCGGAGCCGGGATCGAAGTGGGTCATGCAGCGCCGTCCTTGGTCAGCTTCCGAGGAGCAAGAGGGACGAAGCTGTTCGTCTTTCGCTCCCATTTGATTTTAAGCGAAGAAAAGGCGAATTTGCAGGAAAGATTCGCAGCCGTTCTGCAGCTTCGCACGGAGCGCGGGTGGCAGCACGCATTTCATCCTCGCTGGTCGTTCGTCACGTATTCGGATGGAGACGCGTCTTGATCGACCCACATACGCCCGCCTGCGGCGGTCGAACGAGGGGCACCCGAGCCGCACTCAACGCGCCGCTTTTCTTCTGTGATGGAGGACGATCAGGCGAACGGCGAGGGCGATAGCGCCGCCGATCATCGTGGATACGGCGCGGCGTTCCGCAGTGAGCGTGCCGGGAATGCTGGCGACCGAGAGCAGGAAGACGATGTAGCCGGTCAGGAAGACAGAAAAGAGCGCGTAATTCACATTCAGGCTGCCAAAGGAGAGCCAGGCGAAGAGTACGGTCAAGGCGGCCAGCAAGGCAGGGGCTGGAGTGAGATGGGCGACGAAAAAGCTGACGAGGATGGCCCCGGCCAATGTGCCGGCGGTGCGTGCGATGGCGCGGCTGGCTGTGTCGGTGAGTCCCGGCCGCAGCACCAGAAAAGCAGTCATGGGAATCCAGTATCCGCTGGCGAAGTGTACGCGAACGTAAATCGCGGTCCCAACGCCGAGGGTTACGGCGAGACGCAGGGCGTAGGCCAGGGTGGGATCAAATCTCTTGCCCGGGCGGAGCGCGCGAGCGGTATCGACGATGGCGGCGCGGAGGAGAAATTCCTCGGTGTGGGCGTAGCGGGCGAGGCTGAGGAGATCCTCCTGCAACTGACGATTGAGGCGAAGCAGGAGACTGGTGAAGAGAATCTGCACGGCGCCTCCCGCCAATATGAGAGAGGCGCGGATTGCCGCGGAGCCGGGCGAGAACGGAAAGGCAGAAGCGACGAGCAGGGTTACGACGGACTGCTGTGAGACCCAGACATAGCCGGGAGAACGGTTGGATAACATGCCATGGCCGAGTCCCCAGAGCGCGGCGAAGAGCACGAGCAAGCGGCCCTCGTGGCCGGCGACCATACCGACAAAGGTGGAAAAGGCCATGCTCAAGGAGACGAAGATCATGGGCTTGAGACGCGAGTCATCGATACTCTGCTTTGCGCCCATGCCTACGGTCATGGCCCCGCCTGCGGCGATCATTCCGGCTCCGGGATGGCCAACCGCCAGCCCGAGACTGAGGCAGAGGGCGATGGCAATCATGAAGACGATGTCCGTGCGGAGGGATAGATTTCTCCATTCGAAGACATAGGTGTCGCGGAGATAGGGGGAGGGTCCGTGGGGGACGTCTGCGGGCAGCGGGGGCAACTGAGACGACATAGATGTACGGTAACAGGCTGGAAGGGATGAGAGGCCGGGCTGCAAGATCAGGAGATGGCCTGAAGAAATGGGGGACAGATCCACTCAACAATCTCCACCGTCTTCTCCGGGATGCGCAGCTCACCGGATGCGGGGATGACCAGGGCGGGCTCGACGCGCACGCCGATGACCGAAGGAGCGCAGACATCGGCGCGAGGCGCAAACAACTCGAGCTTGACCTTCTCGCCGAAGCGCCTGGCGATGACGACTTCGTTGTGGCCGCCGCTCCGCTCACATTTTCCCAAGGCCTGGACGGCCGCGGCAAGGATCTCTCTGGATCGCGGGCCGGCGACATACACGGTCAAGCAGGCGGTCAAGCCGTCGTAGTAGAGCTCCGGATGATGCTCGTAACAGTCCGCTACGGCTCGAAGACCTGCAATGAACTGCCGGCGAGCCCGGCTGGAGACCATCATTTAGACACTCCAGGCTGTCCGACGGAGACAAAGGGCGCGAGACGATCGTTCCGGTACGGCGCTGCGGCAAACTTGCTCTCGAGCGCGCTTCTCAATTGCAGGCGCCGGCGCACAGAACAGGCAAAGCAGAAGCATGACGGGGCGGGCCGCCAGTTATAAGTACCAAGCAGAGCGGATTTCCTATTGCCATGCTCCACCGAACTCTGAGAAGTGCGGCTTTTCCTGATGGAAACCCGCGTAGACGGCAGCGGCTGCGGGGTACACCTATAGGAACTCCGCCCTAGCGATCCAAGATAAGTCATTTTTCTCTGTTACCTCGACAGTTCCGCATTGCTCTCTTCCTAGTCAGGTTGCCTCCGGTTTCACGCATCGTCAATGGAGGGCGGGTAGAAAGATGAGGAAACAGGGAGGGGAAACTACGCCCTGACTTCGTTCCATACCGCAGATGTCAAGCAGGCGGCTGCACGCGGCGATAGAAAGGCGAAAAGCAAACAAATCTTCGCCATAAAAGAAGTTACCACCCCCTTCCTCCACACTATTTTGATCAACGGTTGTTGCTTGTCCGGCCGGGGGCATGACATGGTTGTTTTGCCGATGGTTGGAGCGCCGAACTAAACAGGCGCGCAGCAACGATCCGGCGGACAAGCATCCGCTGAGACAGAAAGACGGCAGGAAGGAATCTATGAGGGTCCACGGGCATAGCACGCTATCTCTTCGACTTTGACGACGGTCAAGACAGACATCTGGATGCCTATCTACATCGGCGACTATCTCGCCGATACCATGCACCTGACCACGGAACAGCATGGAGCCTATCTCCTCTTACTCTTTCATCTCTGGCGGCGGGGAACGCTGCCGGCAAACGATGCGAGCCTGGCCCAGATTACCGGGCTCGGCGCCGAGGGCTGGAAGAACTGCCGCGAGGTGCTGGCGGAGTTCTTCGAGGTTGCCGCGGGATGCTGGCATCACCGCCGAGTGGAGCGGGAGCGCAGCCGCATTGCGCTGAAACAAGAAGCCAATTCTAAAAAAGCCAGAACGGCCGCGGCCGGACGATGGCAGAAGCCGGCGATGACGGCGACCCTGCCCTTCGAGCCGATCTCTCCGTGGGAGGACGAAGCTGAAGCTGCGCCAGAGACAGGCGGTGCGAACGCCTGGAGCCATGCTGCGGACGAGAGTCAGGCATTGCTCCATGCATGCAAATCAGAATCACAGACAGAATCAGAATCAGAGAAAGAGCTTGATCGAGAGGACAACATTCTCTCCGGTTTCCAACCGGAGGGGGAATGGGCAGCGCAGCATGTGGAGCCGGCTGGGAGACGATCCGGCGGCCGAAGAGCTGATCCGCGGCATGCGGGCTTCCGGGAGATCCTGGGCGAGTATTGGGCTTACAAGAACCGCCATTCGCCGGAGATGCCGTGGCAGGGGCGGGATGCCAAGGCTCTGAGCGAGTTTCTCTCGGCGTGCCCGCATTTGACCGCAGAACAGTTTCGGCAACTGCTGCGCAATCGCGCAAGATCCGCGGTGGCGCATGGGGATCGCGTCTATCTCTGGATCGCCAATCTCACGCGCTACCAGGAGGAGATTGGGATCTATAACAAGCCGGTTTCAGCGGGAGGGAGTCATGCAAGCAGGGCGGCGATTAACCGCGACAGCATCGTTGACGCAGTCGGGAGGGCCCTTGAGATCGCAGGAGGCGGCGGGGGCCCGGATCCGGAGCACGGTGATCGAGCTGGGCAAGCTGGCGATGAGCCGGCAGCTCTCGCTGACCGCGGAATGCCTTTTGCTGATGGCGCACGATCTGAGCGACTTGCCTTGGAGTGCACTGGAGGCGGCGATCACTGGATGGCGAAGAGGAACGTTGACGATGGGCAGGCCGGAGCAGATGGATCGCTTTCCTACAGTGCGGCAGCTGCGTGTACAGGCGGAATTGGCCGTGCTCGAGGGGCGATGAAGCGGAGCTCCTTTGGAGATATGCCGCCTTGGCGGCGGAAGAGCGGCTTGGTGTGACGCGGTGACGATTGCCGGACGATCCGGGGTGAATGACTCCGTACGGGACGACGCGCAAAAGGTGCTGATGATGGACGAGAAAACGGTTTACGGAAAACTTTTCGCAGGCGTTCGCAACGTGGAGGAGCTGCGCCGGGCGATCGCCAGGGCCGTGCGAGAGCTGCGCGGAGCCATGGAGAAGGAGGATAACGGCACGGTAACGAAGGCTCATATTCGCAACCTTGACGATCTCACACCCGAGGCCCTGGCGCGCGGATACGCCCTGGCGGAGAAGACGTGCATCTACTGGCCGGCTCCGGGGCAGATACGGGAGCTCGCGGGCTGCTCGGAGACGGAAGAAGCGGAGGAGGGGCTGCGCTGGGTTCTCGACTATCTGGAGGCTCATGGCCTGGAAGGACGGCCTACGGGCGGTGGAGTGATCTTCGGCGAGGATGAGGCGGGACGACGGGTACGGCTGCGGATGGACGCCGCGATCGAGGCCCCTCGATTGCCGGCGAGGATTGTGAGCGCTTTGACCAGGCTGGGCAGCGGCACGGCGAAGGATGGGCTACGGCGGCTGGCGCAACACCCACGACTTTCGCAGGGCAGCGGGTGGGACGGGGAAGACGCCGCAAGGGCAGCCGAGCGGATCGAACGGCAATGGGCGCGGTGCTATCGCCTGGCGGCGCACGAAGACTTTGCAGGGCAACAGAAAACCGGGAGGACACAGTGAATCAGGACCAGAAGCTTTGCTCTACGGAGATCGCCAGCAGCAGTTCGCTGGCAAGCCTCTCGCGCCTACCGCGGCGCAACCTCGGCTGCGCCATTCTGGTGGCGGCCATTGAGGACTACATGAGCATGGACGAACAGGCACACACCAGCGCGCTGCGCTTCCTCTTTCCGCAGGAGCCGGCATACCGTGAACACTTCGATTGGGTGGTCTCGATGGCGGACGGGGTGAACCGTAAGTGGCTCCGCGAGGCACTGGATCAGGCCAGGGCACGCTGGGACAAGGAGCGGCTGGCCTCGAAGCTCAAAGCAAAGCTGGAAGCGGCGGCACGGCGCCGGCTGCCGGCGTAACGAGGAAGCTTTTTGGCCAGATCGCGGGTCCGGTTCACGAGAGCTGCTGGTTCACCAAGAAAGGAGATGACAGGCTTGACGATCCCCTAGGAGTTCCCATGGATGACGCGACCCTGGTTGCCGCTGCGCGCGGCGGCAGCAATGACGCATTTACCGCCTTGTACAAAAAGCATCTTCCATATGTGAAAGCGGCAGCGCGCGCTATTCTTCGCAGCAACGACTTAGATGATATTTGCCAGGAGACGTTTCTTCTGGCGTTTACACGCATCGAGAGCTTCCAGGGAAACTCCAATTTCCGAACCTGGGTGACGCGGATTGCGATGAACCAATGCCTGATGGCGCTGCGCCGGAACCGCCAGGTGACGAACGGAGGATCTCAACTCCTGCAACTTGATACCGAGACGGTTTCCGCTGATCTGCTCGACCAATGCGTCTTTGTTACGGAGGACGCCAACTTACGATCTCTGCCGGCGCGGTTCGATCTGCCGAAGCTGCTGCAGGTGCTGAAGCCGGGGCAGAGAAAGATTTTAGAGATGGCGTACCTGGAGGATATTCCGGATCAGCAGATCGCCGATCGGATGGGGATCACGCTGGCATCGGTCAAGAGCACCCTCCATCACGCGAAGAAACGGGTTCGCGAGGTTCACAAGAAAAGCTGAACTTTTGGCGTGCAATTGGAATCTAAAACTACAGACGATCCGACAATTGATGACCGGGTGGGCGGAAAAGTTCTCGTACACTTACCGCCCATTGCGCTCCCAGCGCGTGCGACCTTGGGACTAAGAGACGAGATAGTCTAAATCTTCCATTTTTCCGAGATATTGTCTGCGGTTTTGCTGGTGCGGGGTGGTTTGACAGCGCTCTTGCTCCGTGGCTTGTGGGTAACTGCAAAGACCTGGTGCGGGCTGAGGCGGTGTCCCACCCTTGCTCCGCAAGGAAGGGACACCCCGGGTTCGTTGCTCGTTTTGCTGCTTTTCAAGGAGGATTGTTCTTTTGGTCACGAGCGCAAGAGACTGGGCAAAGGTATGCATCCTGAACGAGAGCGACGCGCGATCGTTCAGCTACGCGGGCATTGAGCACAAGTGCTCCAGCCGCCGGCACCATCACTACTCAAAGAGCAAAACGGAGGCGATGGTCCAGGCGGGCGAGCTGGTCTGGCTGGGCAAGCACCGCAAGTTTGCGACGTTTGTCAATGCAAGGTCGTGGGCGAAGGTCTACAGCCGCAACCAATATGGCGAGACTGTGTCGTGCGGGATGCAGCTTGTCGCCGGCCGCGGTTGAGAGACCGCAACGAAGAAAACAACCCCTCCCTGACAACACTATTCCCACGCTCGCGGTGAAGGCGCTCCTGTGAAGACAAAAGTTTCTTTGTGGACGATGACTGTGATGCTGGCTGCCAGCTCCGCAGCCTTTTGCGGCACTGTAACGGGCACGCTGCAAACACCGAATGGGCAGGCGATCAAGAACGCCACCCTGGACTTCAACCTGGAACAGGCAGGACTGCTGGCGGGAAGCGGCTCGATCGTGCCGGTCACAGCTTCCTGTTACACATCGGCGGACGGCAGCGTGGTTGGGCTGCCCAATCCGCTCAGCGGCCCTGTGGCGACGGCGGATACCGGAGCCGGCAGCCTGGCCGGCGGGATCTACTACGTCGAGACGACGTTCTATTCGGCTTCCTTGGGGGGTGGAGAGACGCTGCCGTCCCCCGAGCTGCGCATCCAACTCAGCAGTACGGGGAGCTTGCTGGTGAACTCGCCAGTTCCCTTTCCAGCCGGCGCGGCGGGAATGCGGGTGTATATCGGCAGTGCGAGCGGCGGAGAGACATTGCAGGGACAGACGAGCGGCACAGCGCAGTTTGCGCAGACAAGCGCGCTGATTGCGGGGACGACGGCGCCCGCGGCGAACTCCACGGCATGCAGCGTGGACTTCAATGACACGATCATTCCCTACTCGG
>DASYYO010000318.1:0-2592 GCA_035933805.1 Acidobacteriaceae bacterium
AAACCTGAAGAGCAGCGGATCATGCGGGAGCATTGCAGCCGGGGATACCAGATGCTGCGCAAGATCCCCTTCCTGCAGGAAGCCGCGGAGATCGTCTACAGCCACCAGGAGCACTACAACGGGTCAGGCTACCCGCGCGGACTGAAGGGCGAAGAAATCCCACTGGGAGCCCGGATCTTTGCCATTGCCGACACTCTCGACGCCATCACCTCCGACCGGCCTTATCGCAAGGCAAAAAGCTTTGCCGCGGCCCGCGGAGAGATCAAGCGATGTTCGGGCACGCAGTTCGATCCCGAGATCGTGCAGTCGTATTTGAGCCTGCCGGACCGGATCTGGGAAGATCTCCGAGGGGAGATTACCCATCACTCGAAGCGCTTTTCGCCCTTCGCCTTCGCCGCAAACAAGCTGCGAAACCCCTTTGGCTGAACCCGTGCCGGCCGGTACACCGCCGTGGACCGCCCGGCGTATGCTGAATGGCATCCTAAATATAGGGGTGCTGGCCAATGAGCGTACTGAGTCCACAGCTTGTGCAGGATCGGTTGAAGTCTCTCACCGGCTGGAAGCTTGAAAACGGAGAGATCGTCCGTACCTTTGAATTCCCCGATTTTGTTTCGGCCATGCGCTTTGTCAATGCGGTCGCGGAGCGGGCGGAATCAGCCGGCCACCATCCCGACATTGATATCCGCTACAACAAGGTACGGCTCGCCTTGGTCTCCCACGATGCAGGCGGAGTGACCGATCGCGACCTGAAGATGGCCGGTTCGGTCAATTCACTCTAGAGTTTGGGAGCGGCGAGTCGTTTTGAGGATCTCAGGGTGGTTTCCGCTCAATCCTCGGAGCTTGCAGTCTCATGAGCGTCGCGGGATTCCATCTGCTGGCGTATGCGCGCGAGGGTTCTCCGATTCCAGATCGCAACCGCAATCCCACCGAGGACTGCCGAGGTGGTCAGCAGCAGGCTGGCCCGCCACAGCCCTCCCGAGGCCGGTTCGGCCGCCTGGGATTCGGCAGCGGCAATGGCCGTAGCATCCTGTACTTGATTTCGGCCGGTCATGCGCCATCATAACGCGGCAGCGGCGGTCTGGAGCACCGGGGTGGCCGCCAAAGCAACGACATTGGGCTGATTAGCCAAATTCTTGCAAAAAAATTGCTTACGGGAAGAAAAATGGAGTTGCCTATAGCCCCGAGCTGGGGTACACTAATCTGGATTCAAAGTACAGAATTTGGGATAGCGGTCGCAGAGCTGGAAAGACTTGGAGAAAGTTTTTTGGAAGAGATTTGAGACTTTCCGGGCTTTCAGTGCATCTGATATGTTAGAACGGGTCGCAATCGTAGCGTAGCTCTTGCGACGGTTCAAAGAGATTGAGTTGCGTCACTGGCCTCCCGGCACGAACAACTTACCGTTCGTGCCGTCTTTTTTTGCAGGTCAAGTAAAGGTTTTCTCACGGATGGGGCTGCCGGAGAGGCACTCGCCCAAACGCGGGCTTTTGGGCTACATTGATGTGAGGAGTGGAAATGAAAAGGCTTCTGACATCCATCGCAGTAGGAATGCTGACATTCGCGGCATACGCACAATGGTCCAATCCGGTGGAGGACGTTCCTGCTTACCACGCCACCGCGCCTGCGCCGGGAGTTGCGCTTCCTCCCTTGCTTTCAGGGTCTCAGTTGACCGGACCGAACTTTACTCATCCCTGGCAGAAGGCAATTTACCGCGATGTGGCGCCGATCAAGGTGCAGAAGATCCTCTACCAGCTTCCCTGCTTCTGCCGCTGCGATCGAGCGCTCGGCCATCAGAGCCTGCACAGCTGCTTTGAGGGTTTGCATGGAGCAGAGTGCTCGACCTGCGCCAAAGAAGGCTATTACGCCTATGAGATGAGCAAGCAAGGCAAGACCGCCAAGCAGATTCGCGATGGCATTATGCACAAGGACTTTGAAAAGATCGACTTGAATTCGATCGGCATGTAAGGATGAGCGCTGGATCCCCTTTGACAAGGGATCTGGTTGTTCTCATCCTAAAAGGAGGGGGCGTCACGGTTTCGACGGGATCGATTGCAGTAGAGAGGCATGCCGGGGTCTGGGCACCCGTAATCGCCTGGAACAACACAATTGCCAACAATCAACTGGCACTTGCTGCTTAATTAAATAAGTAGCCGTTCTCCGTGGCTTCGCCTGTGGGCTACGAGAGAACGTCATACAGCAGGCTGGTTTCCGCGGCCCGGTCCGAGCCTCGGAGATAAGATCATCGGACTAGTGTTGCGCGCATCTTGTCGGTTCTGAGCGCGCAATGCGAAACCTTCGGAACTCGACTGAGCATGGAGTCTCTCTGCTGACTACGATTTCGGACGCGGGTTCGACTCCCGCCGCCTCCACCAACTCTAAGTTACTTTGTTTCAGCAGCTTATCTTCCACGGTCGAATTTGAGGGGCATTTTTGTACGTGATTTGTACGTTGCCCCTTTTGACCGAGTCCGAAACAGCGGGCAATCTCACCTGAAGAAGTGGGAGCCCGATGCTGCTTTCTGTCTTCACCCGCCACTCCGCTGGCTGCAAATTCTCGAGGGATCGCGCTTGCCGCCGGTGCAACTGCCCCAAATGG
>DASYYO010000375.1:0-3216 GCA_035933805.1 Acidobacteriaceae bacterium
ATTCGCATCCTTCGCTACACCACGCCCTTCAGCCTCGGCGGCGTCCCGGTCGTCACCATTCCTTGCGCGGTTGGCGCGGTTCAGATCGCCGCCGCCCGCGAGAACGATGAGAGCCTCCTCGAGCTTGCGGCTCTCATCGGCGCAAGGCGAAAGATCAGCTGACCTCAGATCTGCGAAGCGGCAAGCGGACTCAAAACAAGGTTGGTAATGTTGCTGACAATGGGCTCGAAGGCAAAGCGCGGATCGGCGGAGAGCTTCTTCCACTCCGGATCGTTGCGAAAGACGTTCCACTTCGCATCCAGCTTCGCAGAGTCGGCAAAGCTGAGCATATAGGTCAGGCTGGGCATCCGCGGCCCGATCAGCGTGTCGCCGAAAAACACCGGCTGAAACCCGGCGTTCTTGAACAACTCAAACTCCCCGGAGTGGAACATCTGCACCTTGAGGATGTGATCGCGGTAGCTGGGACTCTCATACGTGCGAAGCTGGAAGATGCGTTTGCCCTTTGCCGGAGGAGTGATCTGCGGCCATCCTTCAAAGGCAACCAGCAAAGAGGATTCCACGCGCAGAAACGCGGGTGATGCCGCCGGCGCGCTCCAGAAGGGCTCAGCGGCCCTGATGTAGTTCTCGTTCTGGTTCAACTCGAGTTCCAGCGCTCCCGCCATCGCAGGCGCATGGATCGGGATCAATACGAAGAAGGTCGGAGTCTCCGGTCCAATATCGAGACGAAACGCGCCCACCGGGCCGCCCTTGTTGGCCAGCGCAGGAATCAGGGCTTCGCTGATGTACTTCTCCGTCATCGCCGCTTGCGGGCCGGTTTGCAGCAGGTAACGGCGAAGCTGGTAGAACTCCCGAGGCCTCACCATCTCTCGCGTCTGGGCACCGGAATCCGATGCCATGGCCAACGCCGATGCGGCCAGAGTTCCAGCAAGAAAATTGCGGCGCTGCATAACCTCCTCCAATGTTTTCAGGGAATTATCCTTCTACTCCTCCCCGATATCCTCGTTCCAGATCTCGGGATGCTCGGCGATGAATCCCTCCAGCAGTTCGCGGCAGTCGCGGCTGTCGAGATCGATCACCTCGATTCCGTTCTCGCGCAACCAGCCGATTCCGCCCTGGAACGTCCGGCTCTCCCCGACCACCACCGTGCCGATCCGGAATTGCCGAACCAGCCCGCTGCAGTACCAGCACGGAGCCAGCGTCGTCGCCATCACCAGGTTGCGATAGCTGCGCTGCCGGCCGGCGCGGCGAAATGCATCGGTCTCGCCGTGAATGCTGGGGTCGCCCTGCTGCACCCGCCGGTTATGCCCGCGGCTGATCAACTCTCCTGCTTTGGTAAACAGCGCCGCGCCGATGGGAATGCCACCTTCGGCACGCCCGAACCGCGCCTCTTCGAGAGCCACGGCGAGCATTGATTCGTAAAGCTTTGGTTCATCCATCGCAGTCGATCATACGCGATGTCCAGCGCGCCGGCTTTCCTTAAGAATTGTTAAGCGCCCATCTCCGCGCCTTGACGCCTCATTTCCTTATCTATCTGAAAAGCCGTGAATTGGAAGATCGTCTGCGTCTCTCTCGTGGCACGAACCCCCGCAAATGCGGCTCCATGGCCCGAAACCCGGCTGCAGCTCTATTGACTTCAAGCGCGCTCAAAGATGTAGGTTGGATTTGTGAGAGACGCTGGTTACACCATCCGAAGCATGGCAGAGCGTTGCGGCATGACCGCGCACACTCTGCGCTACTATGAGCGCGTCGGCCTGATTCAACCGGTTGGACGCGCGCGCAACGGTCATCGCCGCTACTCTGAGGCCGACGCGGCATGGCTCGATTTTCTTCATTGCATGCGAGCCACCAACATGCCTATTCGCGAGATGCAACGCTACGCCGAACTCCGCGAGCAGGGCGATGCCACCTCGCTCGAGCGCCGCAAACTCCTCGAAGATCACCAGGCGGAGATTGCCGCTCAGATTGAAGCATTGCAGAAGGCTCATGCACTGCTTACCCACAAGATCGCCAACTACCGGATCATCGAAGAACGCATTCGCGCGGCCGGCTCTGTGCCTGTGGAACCTGAGTTGGAAGATGAACTGGCCACCGCCAGCTAGTCAGATCCGCTGTAAGTCGCATCCATCTTATTGTTCGAGCTAACGGTCGTCCCGATCCTGAGTTGAACCTCTGCATGGCGCCGATCGGGACGATTCGCGCCACTCCGGCCGGGCCAGAAACAGAGTCCTTGCTGAAGCCGTTTGCATATGCTCAAAACCCGAGTTCCCACCCGTGCGGGAATTTGATTACGATAGCGGCACGGCGTTTCCCTCGTTGGGGCGCTTCCCCGCCCAGATACGCCGGTTAGCCGCAGATAGTTCGAAAACAATCCTGTCCAAGGAGGTCGACCTGTGGCAGAGATCCTCAACCCACATCTCAAGCACTTGATTCCGCGCTCGCCTGAAAAGACGACCCGTGAGTTACCGCCTGACCGGCAGCCGGTCGATCTGGAACCGCTGACCCCCGAAAACAAGGTCGGTTTCAGCCGGCGCTCCTTCCTCTCAGGCCTCGGCGCAACCGGTGTCCTGGCCGGAGCAGCCCCGCTCGCGGTTGCCGCACCCGTTATTGAACCTGCCGTGCAGGACGACGTCGCCGGCGAAGGCTCCGCGACCCTGACGCTGCGCGTCAACGGCAAGGATTACACGCTGAAGAACCTCGATCCGCGAGCCACTCTCCTCGACACCCTCCGCGAGCGCATTCACCTCACCGGAACCAAGAAAGGCTGCGATCACGGCCAGTGCGGCGCATGCACCGTGCATGTGAACGACCGTCGTGTAAACAGTTGCCTCTCGTTCGCCGTAATGCACGAAGGCGACGAGATCACCACCATCGAAGGCCTCGGGCAGCCGGGGAATCTGCACCCCATGCAATCCGCATTCGTCGAGCACGACGGCTACCAGTGCGGCTACTGCACCAGCGGGCAGATCATGAGCGCCGTGGCGTTGCTGAAAGAGCCCATCGGCCCTTCCGACGACGAAGTAAAGCAGGCCATGTCCGGCAACATCTGCCGCTGCGGTGCTTACACCAACATCCTGGCCGCCGTAAAACAAGTGCGTTCCCGCGCCTGAAGGAGAGGAGAAGATCATGGAGACCTTCCATTACATCAAAGCTCCCAGCATCGACAAGGCGCTGGCCGGCGCTGAGCAGGCGAAGTTCATCGCCGGAGGCACCACCCTC
>DASYYO010000433.1:0-4692 GCA_035933805.1 Acidobacteriaceae bacterium
CCATTTCTGCCCGGTCCACCGCGCGGCCAGCACCGCGCCGCCCATTTTTCCAGCGACTGCTGCCAGGAGCACCACGCCGGTCCAAAGCCAGATCCTCGGTCCGCTCAGTAGATCCAGCCGGGTCCGCATGCCTGTCAACGCGAAGAACAAAGGCAGGAGCAGCACGGATACCAGCATCTCCAACCGCGTTCGCACAGCAGCCTGCCAGTGCTCGATCCGTGGGAAGCACAGCCCGGCCATGAACGCTCCGAAGAGCGGATGCACCCCGATCGCCTCGGTTGCGGCGGCCGAAACCAGCACCACGGCGACGATCACGCCCAGCAGTTCGTAGGAGAGTCCGAGCGTATTCTGCCTCCGCACCAGCCACGATCCTATCGGCCGTATTGCAAACAGCATCACGAGCAGATAGGCCGCGAGCCACATCAGCCGGACCGGCATGCCAAGGCTCTGGCCATTGCCGCCGAGCAATGTCAGCGCGAAGGCCAGCAGAGTCCATGCCGCTACGTCATCCACCGCTGCGCACATCAGCGCCGTCGCACCCAGAGAGGTGGACTGCAGCTTTCGCTCCTCGAGAATGCGCGCCAGTACGGGGAACGCCGTGATGCTCATGGAAATCCCGAGGAACAGAACGAAGGGAATCTGGCCAATTCCATGGGGAGCGAACCGGATCCGCAGCGAGTGCGCTACCAACGCCGCCATCACAAATGGGAAGAAAATACTCATGCCGCTGGCAAAAGCTGCGGTCTTCCGCTGCCGCCGCAGATGCGCATAATCCAGCTCGCTGCCGATCAGGAACAGAAACAGGATTAGGCCGATCGTGCTCAACGTCTCAAACGATCCCAGGGAACTTGCGGGAAAAAGAGTCTGCGCGGCATGGGGCGCGATGCGCCCGAAGACCGACGGGCCAACCAGAATGCCGCCAATGATTTCGCCGATCACCCGGGCCTGCCCAAGCCTGCGTGCCACCCATCCACACACCAGGGCCACGAGCAACACGATTGTCATTTGAAGCAGGAGCAATGTCACAGGCAGACCTCCGCGTCTATTAGGGATCCTATGCTGGAATTGTAATTTCTCGCTGCAATTCGCATGCCGAACGGCGGATTGCGCAGATTCCGGCCGATCGGCAGTCCGGCGGTGGGGCAGCGCTCCGCCTTGTCAGTCTATGTCAGACTCGCGGGAGCATTCCTGATCGCCTGCGCCCGTCATTTCGGCTCGATCGCAATCGCCCATAAGTCTGTGCTGCCAAGGTTCTGGCCGACGTGGGTTCCGCCGCGCCTCCATGCCGTCTGGCCCGTTGCCAGCGTGGACTTCTCCTCGTGGCCATCGGCATAACGATGCTTCAAGGTGGCTCCGGAAAGGCAGATCACCACGCGATCGCGATGCGTATGCTGCGGCTCAATCGTGTGAGCTGGAATCCGGATATCGTACACCCTTGCGTAGCGGTTCTCGATGAGCAGCTTGTAATGGGGAGATAGCCCCGTGGTTCTCCATTCCTCAGAAGAACCGCTGCCGAGGAATTCGACGCGCGTGTAGTGCAGATCCGTCTGCCCGGTATTTTTGATGGAGATCGACCCTGCCGGTTCAAAGAGCGACTGTCCTTCTGTGACGCGAATTCTCTGCGCAGCGCCCCTGGCGCGAGTGATCTGGAGTGAGCCCGGCGCCCAGTAGACGTCAACGCCTGGATGGCCGCCGGCCACTTTCTCGATGCCGTTCGGCGCAAGAACAACTTCAGTTACAAGCACCTTGCTGTTGCGAATCTTCTCATCGGTCCCGGGAGAGGCGAACAAAGACAACAGTGAAAGGCAAAGGAACGCAAATCCGGCTGCGATCTTCAACATAGCTCGTCTCCTGGCTGACCTGTGGACTAAAAGGGCGATGAACATGACGATCAGATGGGATGGTGGACGGCCGCACCATTCTTGCGCCGAGCCGCTGGTCCGTCAAGCGATACCTGGCCGCGGACGGATGCTATGGGGAGGCGGATTTGCGGGTCAGGCTATATGGCGTAGTCTAGCCGCATTGGGCTTCGGGCAGCCTGGAGATCTTCCGTGGCTGCCGTTTGGACGGCATGCTCCAGCTTCGAGGTGCGGCGATGGTGAAAGACCCAGTGTGCGGCATGCAGGTGGATCCCGCGAGTGCTGCTGCTTCCACGGAACATGAAGGGAAGAAGTGGTACTTTTGCAGCCGGGCTTGTTACGAAGAGTTTCGCGCGAATCCCGGCAAATACAACGGCTCCGATCCATTGGTCAGCGAGCCGGCCACGGCCGCCGTCAAGACTGCGCCCGCGGCCCACTATACCTGTCCTATGCATCCGGAGATAGAAGAGGATTATCCGGGAGCCTGCCCGAAGTGCGGCATGGCGCTCGAACCGGCCGTTCCCCCGCCTTCTCCGGAGGGGATTGAGTACACCTGCCCCATGCACCCGCAGATTGTGCGCAATGCACCGGGTACATGTCCGATCTGCGGCATGGCGCTGGAGCCCCGGAGCGCTGCGGCCGACGCTGCAAATCCGGAGCTTGTCAGCATGACCCGGCGCTTCTGGGTAGCCGTCGTCCTCACAATTCCGCTGCTGGCCGTCATGGTATCGGAGATTCTTCCGGAGCACCCGCTGCAACATTTGCTGCCGGACCAACTCCTCGGATGGATGGAGTTGGTCCTGGCCACTCCGGTCGTCTTGTGGGCGGGCTGGCCCTTCTTCGAGCGCGGGTGGGCTTCAATGGTTCATCGCAGCCCCAATATGTTCACCCTGATCGCGATCGGCACCGGCGCCGCTTATTTCTTCAGTGTCGCCGCTGTCGCGGCGCCGGGAATTTTTCCCGCGACTTTTCGTACAAAATCCGGCGAACTGGGGTTGTATTTTGAAGCCGCCGCGGTCATCACCGTTCTGGTTCTGCTCGGCCAGGTGTTGGAGTTGAAGGCCCGGAGCCGGACGAACAGCGCGATCAAGGCGCTCCTCGGGCTTGCCCCAAAGACGGCGCGCCGGCTCACCGCCGATGGAAGCGAAGAGGATGTTGCCCTGAGTGGAATCCAAGTCGGGGATCGGCTTCGCGTCCGCCCTGGAGAAAAGGTGCCCACGGATGGTTCGGTGATCGAAGGACGCAGCTCGGTGGACGAGTCGATGGTGACGGGAGAACCGATTCCCGTGGAGAAGACGGCGGGTGAAAAGGTCGTGGGCGGCACCATCAACGGAACGGGAAGCTTTGTGATGAAGGCGGAGCGGGTCGGAGCGGATACGCTGCTGGCGCAAATCGTCAGGATGGTAGGGGAGGCACAGAGAACGAGGGCTCCTATTCAGCGGCTCGCGGACACGGTCTCTTCCTACTTCGTCCCGGCGGTGGTGGCTGCATCGGTGATCACGTTTGCCGTCTGGGCGATCGTTGGGCCGCAGCCCCGCTATGCGCACGCTCTGGTGAATGCAGTGGCGGTGCTGATCATCGCCTGTCCCTGCGCGCTGGGTCTGGCCACCCCAATGGCCATCATGGTCGGCACCGGCCGGGGCGCCGGCGAAGGCATCCTCGTGCGCAATGCAGAGGCTCTCGAAACCTTCGAGAAGGTCAACACGCTCGTCGTGGACAAGACAGGAACCCTCACCGAGGGCAGGCCCCGTGTGACGACGGTCGCGGCCGCTCCAGGCTTTGAAGAAGCCTGGCTGCTCAAGGTCAGTGCAAGCCTGGAGAAAGCCAGCGAACATCCGCTGGCAGCGGCGATTCTGGCAAAGGCGAAGGAGAACAATATCGAGCTGGCAAGCATTGCGGATTTTCAATCGGTGACGGGAAAGGGAGTGTTCGGAACGGTGGAGGGCAGGCGGGTGGCGATTGGCAATGCTGCCCTGATACGGGATCTTGGCGCCGTCTCCGATTCTCTCGGAGAGCAGGCGAAAGAATTACAAACCGGCGGACAGACGGTCATGTTTGTCGCTGCGGATGGCAGGTGTGCGGGCCTGGTCGCGGTTGCGGACCCGATCAAGGAGTCGACCTTCGACGCCATTCGCCAGTTGAAGAAGGACGGCATCCATGTGGTCATGGTGACGGGCGACAACCATGTGACCGCAGCGGCCGTTGCTCAGAAGCTGGGTATCGATTTTGAAGCGGACGTTCTGCCCGACAAGAAGGCGGATGTGGTCAAGAAGTTCCAGTCGCAGGGAGCCGTCGTGGCGATGGCCGGCGACGGAGTGAATGATGCTCCGGCGCTGGCCCAGGCGGATGTAGGAATCGCGATGGGAACGGGAACGGATGTGGCGATGGAGACCGGAGGAATTACGCTGGTCAAGGGCGATCTTCGGGGAATCGCGAAGGCGCGTCAGTTGAGCCAGCGCACCATGAGCAACATCCGTCAAAACCTCTTCTTCGCTTTCCTTTACAACGCTCTTGGCGTTCCCCTGGCGGCAGGCGTTCTCTATCCATTTTTCGGATTGCTGCTCAACCCGATGATCGCAGCCGCAGCGATGAGCTTCAGTTCGGTCTCGGTGATTGGGAACTCGCTCCGGCTGCGGAGCGGAAGACTATAAGCCGAAGGGAAAGAAGAGCAGACGGATGCTCCTCGCCGAAGATAAATTTTCGAAGAAAATCATGGCTGAATCATCTGGTGGCATCCCGGCCTACATAGTCGAGACTGAAACGACCGAGTTCAGCAACGGCTTGCGGGATGCCTTCCAAAGGCAGATACCGCTCACGACATCTGAATGCAGGC
>DASYYO010000448.1:0-29589 GCA_035933805.1 Acidobacteriaceae bacterium
CGCAAAGATCTCGAAAATGACCTGGGCTCCGTTTGGCCCCAACATCGGCCAGACGGAGCCCAGGATGACAGCGCAGTAGTTGAATGAACTCTCCTGCGCTAGAACGAGTACCTGGCGGCTAGCTGCAGTTCCCGTGCGGGAAGTGCAGAGCTGGTGATTGTGCCGAACGTCGACGGGACATCCAGATACTTGTTCGGACTGGAGAAATCAACGTGGTTGAGGGCATTGAATGCATCGAAGCGGATTTGCAACTGATGGTGTTCGTTGTAGGGCATAGCGAAATTCTTGTCGAGGGACATATCGAAGTTTTCGACGCCCGGGCCGTGTATCATGTTGCGGCTCGCGTTTCCGAGGAAACCTGGGGCCGGAGCCTGAAAGGCATCGGGATTCAGCCAGCGGCCGTTTTTGCCGGCTGTCGGGTGAGCAGCGATAAAGTTTCTGGAGACAACATTCGGCCGGGTCGCCGGTGTGCCGCCAGCCACGGTGTTGGTATCGGCAGTGTTCGCGAGGATATTGACGGTGAAGGGAATGCCGGTCTGGAGGGTGCCGAGGGTAGTGAACTCCCAGCCGCCGATCACCGCATTCACAATCTTCGAGGAAGGCGCCCACAGCTTGCCCGGGCCGATGGGCAGGTCGTAAATGAGCGAGGCAACCACGCGATGGCGAACATCGAAGTCCGACGGCCCGTAGTCGCAGGTGAGGCAGGTGTCGTTCTGCGGGAACAACTGGGATTGCTGGGTGCGGATGCCGCTGGTGTCATCCAGGGATTTCGAGAAAGTGTAGGAGCTGATGAGATTGAAGCCGTTGCTGAAGCGCTTGGTTGCCTGCAAGGTAAAGGCATTGTAGCGGCCGATGCCCTGGTCATGCACGTACTGAATCACGCCATAGTTCGGGTAGGGCGTACGAGCCAGGATGGAAGTCGGCGCCCCGTTGCCGATATAACCATAGGGAATGGAATAATTGGCATTCCGGAACCCGTAGAGGTTGTGGCTGAGGGTGCCCATATATCCGGCCTCGAAGGCCCAGTTTGAGCCTAACTGCTTCTGAACGTCGAGCAGATAGACCTGGCTGTTTGACGTCCTGTGATCGTACGCCATCGAGAAAGAGTAGGGCGGCGGGATTACGGCGACGCCGCCGCCGCCTACCGAATTGCCCCACGTGAGCGAAGCCTGACCGGGAGTGCCATTCCCAGTGGTCAGCGTGACGCGTCCGGCCAGGTTACGGGCCATGTCGAAGCGGGCGTTGGCAATGTCATGGTTGAAGTAAATGCCGTAGCCCGCGCGGATGACCAGTGTGGAGGTCGGCGTGAACGAAGCGCCAATACGAGGAGCCCAGTTGGCGTAGTCGGTCTGCATGAGCGAATTGGGATAATCGCCGTTCGCGCACTGCGGTTGGGGAGTAACAGGGGTAACCTTGTCAGCTTGGACCCAGCGGACGTTAATCCCCTGATATGCATTGTTGCAGTTACCCTCGCGCATAAAGATAGGCCAATGATTTTCCGGCTCTGTCGTACCCGTTGTAGGGCTTATGGGCGAGTTGTTGGTGGTCATGTCTACGAGAAACTCCTGGCCCAGGGTGTTGTACCAGGGCGGAGTCAGTTCGTAGCGCAGGCCGGCGGAGAGGGTCAGCCTGGGAGTGATCTTGAAGTTGTCGTCGAAGAAGCCGGCTTCCACGTTGCGCACGTAATTGGCCTGCGCGATCTGCACCGCATACGAGGATGTGTAGGGATAACCGAGCAGGAAGTCCGCGAACGCGGAGCCGGTTCCGGAAGCCAGAACCCCGGGCGAGCTGACCCTCGCGGTGGCGTTGTTCTGGAAGGCGAATGAGCCGCGGGAGAACTGGTTGCCCAGCTCATTAAACGTCTGCCGGTCAAACTGGAAGCCCAGGTCAATGGAATGCTTGCCATGAACCCAGGTGATGGTGTCGTTGATCGAGATATCGGGATCGGTGGTTACATACGGGCCGTCGGAGCTGTCGCCGAGCCCTGTGAACCGGTCCGGCGAAAAGCCAACGGAAGGTATACCCCAGGTTTGAGAAAGCCCGGGTTGAAGGTTGGGAATCCCGACCTTGCCCACGGCGTTATCTACGCCCTGCGAGTACGTGCCGAGAGAATTGTAAAAGTTGGTATCGCCAAACGTAGCTACGTTGACGATCGTGGGAGAGATGGTCCAGGTATTGGAGCCCATGTACTGGTAGAAGTTGGTGACGATGGCGCTTCCGACTGTCCCGCCCGGCGTCGTGAAGCCCGCATTCTTGACCGTCTCAAGGCCATTGCTGAAGCGGAATGCCCACTGTGACGCCGGCGACTGGTAGAAATCGCCGCGCACGTTGAAGCCGTCGTGACTGTCCGTAGCCTTGTTGAGGTATTGGTAGTTGTTTGTGAATTGGCCGTTCTGAGCTGGAGCGTAGAACAACTGGACGAATTTGGCTGAGACCGGATCGATACGGTTCGCGGGAATGACATTGCCCGGGAACTGCTTTCTTCCCGTGCCATCGGGGTTGCCAGTGGTGGGATCGTAGATGGGAACGGGGGAGCCGGTGCTGCTTGTGGCGTACTGGCTGAAGTCGCCGTTCAGGATGGCCTGCGAGGGCTGCGTCCGCAAGGAATTCGTGAAATTAATTTCGGAATACCATTCGTCGTTGACCATGAAGAAGAAGCGGTCCTTGCCGTTGAAGACGTGGGGAATCGTGATCGGTCCGTCGAGCACGAATCCGTAGTCGTTATATTTCAACGGGAGTACGGTGGGCAGAGGCGTGGGATAGGCGTAGTCATATCCCAGCGCGTCCGCGTAGTTATTGCGGAGGAACTCGAACGCGGTGCCGTGATAGGCGTTAGTGCCGCTTACGGTGACCACGTTGACCTGCGTCGCGTTGTAGCCGAATTGGGCCGGGTAGACGCCGGTTTGCACCTTCATTTCCTGAATGGCGTCGACGCTGGGCTGCACCACGAAGCTATTGAAGTCCACGTCGCTGTTGTTGATGCCATCGAGTGTGTAGTGGTCGAAATTGATGCGCTGCCCGCCCACTGAGATCGACTCATTGGCGCGAGAGCCGCCCAACCGGGCGCCGGCCTGGCCTTGGGTCGGTGAGAGCGTGTTCGCGTTTGACGAGAGCGCCACCAGACCCAGGTAGTTTCTATTGTTCAGCGGCATCTGGGTGATGGTCTGAGTAGGAACCACGGTGCCGAGGGTGGAGTTCTGCGTCTGGAGAAGGGCGCCTGTGGCCGTGACCGACACCGTTTGCGTCACTTCACCGACCTGCAGCGTGAAATCCTGGGTCAACGATTGCTGCACCTGCAGTTGCACGTTCTGAGCAGATGACACCTTGAAGCCCGAGTGGGTGGCCTCAAGGTTATAGGTTCCCGGCGGGACCGCGGGAAACGTGTAGTCGCCCGAGGTCGTCGACACGGTGGTGCGTTGCGTGCCGGTTGCGGTATCGATCAGCGTGATTTTTGCCTTGGGAATTACCGCGCCGGTAGGGTCACTTACGTGGCCGGAGATGGTACCCGCGCTCTGCGCCGACAGACTGGGAGCCGAGAATAACGCGAGGATGAATGCGAAGATGCAGCAGATCAGGGGAGCGCCGCATCGTTCCAGCAATCCGCAGGTTCTCCGTGCCCTCTGTTCGCGGCTGCCTGATTCCTCGGCAAGCCGGATTCGAGAAACGAGACCGGGCTCAACGCCCCGATTTTTTTGTGTAGCACTGAGACGATTATTCAACATAGTCATTAGCCTCCACATAGCCAGTAGCCTCCACTGCTGGTAGCAGCCTCATTGAATCGATCGAAAGCGATGCCCACGTTATCGGACCGGGGAAGCAAACCGCGTGGGTTCCGGACAGCCTTCCTTGGTGGGGGAAGTAAAAAGGATGGGAATTTCCATCTGCACGCCGGGTCAACTGCTGTCGACGGCAGCCTCCCCGAAATGCTAATTTGCTCAGATACCTCCTTTCCGAATTTCCTCAACCTCAGACTTCGGAACGGTCAGATGGTCTTCGTCTTCTTTCAGACACTGACCATAGTCCTGTTCGATTGCTCGTGGCCGGCCGCCAATTGAGGCGGCATAAAGAGGACGCCCCCTTTCCGCCCGAGAATCACATCTCCCGGCATGACCGCGACAGGCCCGATGCGGGCAGGCCGGTTGATGCTCACCATGGTTGAGTTGAGCAGCCTTCCGCTCGCAAGAGTTCCGAAGTGATGTGAAGGGTCGTAGTAACGAACAAGGGAGGTGAAGTTCGTAAGTTCGTTCCGGCCGTTGATATCGCGAACGGCGCCCACTGGCGAGCAACGACGCGGCTCCGACTGCCGCATCTGTGGCCTCACCCTGCCCGTAGATGCCTTGATCCGTGTAGATCCTTATGTGCGTCTGGGATCCATGCACGTTCACCTGCGCCGTGGGCACATCGGTAATCTTGATTTTGGGCCTCTGGTATGGCGTACTCGCGGCTTCGATAGCTATCGCCAGGGCAGAAAGCGAAGATGCGGAGAGCGATCCCAACGCCGGAACAGCACGTTTGAGCAGTGACCTTCTTAAAAAATCAGCCATTTCCCCCTGAGCAGCCTTTCCCTGGTCTAACTGGAGAGCTTGTCAGCGTAAACGATTAATCGCGCGCAACGTTACACCGAGGAAGAAGCGCTGTCAACAGCAAATCGTTTTCCCGGTGTAGCTCTGAATAAATCCCCCTGACTGATTCCGGTCGTACCTTGACGCTCCAGTCTGACTCCGCAAACGATGGTGTGCGATCTTCGTAGAAGCCGCTGCTCGCAGCAATGGTCCTTCTCCCACATCATGAATTAGTGAGCAAAATATGGGACTCTACTGGTCTATCTCAGCCGGCACAATGCGCAGCAGTTCACCCCATCCATTCTTCCTTCCGGAGGATATTAGAGAAGGTCAGCGGGGTTTTAGTAAGGTTGGTATTTCTTCGTGAATATCATTCCCAAGATGTGGGAAGCTACGTCTGGTAAATGCAGCTTCGCAGCCATTTGATATAAGCTTGCGGGTCCCTCCCGTAGGCCTGATAGCTTGAGTAGTCTCGGGGGCTGCACATTGAGTAGCTTTACTTATCTCTCATAAGGTGAGGCCAGCGAGTCCACAATTCGAATTTTCTGGACGATGGGAACAACCGGACAGAGTTCTGGCGGCTGAGCGCGGCCAGCCATGGCTCAAACAAAACCCCCTCGTTCCTTTCCGGCCGGAGATGCGTGCCGAAGCGAACGAGGGGGGCGGGTTTGAGATTGCCGGATAGTCTAGAAGGTTATCTTGCCCGCGAGGTCGACGATGCGGCCTCCGGTCGCCCCACTCACCAGTCCGAACGAGGAACTGCCCAGGGTGGTGTTCGGATTTGAGAACTGGGGCGTGTTGGTTGCGTGCAGCCATTCCGTTCGCAGCTCTAAACCGAACCTTTCGGAGAGCTGCACCCTCCGGAAGAGCGAGGCATCAAGATTGAAGAAGCCCGGACCGGACGAGATATAGTTCCCGACATTTCCTTGAGTTCCCGCGGCCGGAACCGAGAAGTTGGCGGTGCTGAACCATGGCTTGGTCTGGATGCCATACAGCTTTTGGACATGGCCCGTCATGTTCGGGAAGGCCTGGTTGCCCGGCGTATTGAAGCCCGTGCAGGTGCAGGAGAAGTTCAACGGAAATCCCGAGGTCAGCTCCCACATTCCGGTGAGTTGAAATCCTCCGAAGATCTTGCTTGCAATTCCGGTTCCCACAAAACGCTGCCCGGGGCCGAAAGGAAGCTGCCAGGAGTAACTCTCGTTGAAGATATGCGTCTGGTTGAAGTCAGTTGGCGCATAATTTCGATTCTGGTTGACGTAGTCCAGAAGCCCGTTGGGATAGTCGGCGTTTTCGCTGGCAAATCCCATGGCCTTGCTATAGGTATAGGAATTCGTCATGGAAAAACCGTTGGAGAATTTGCGGTCGAGCTTGATCTGGAGAGCATGGTAGCTGGAGCTGTATCCGACGAAATACTCGGTCGTGCTGGCCGTGCGCCCGAATGCCTGGAACTCCGGTTGGCCCTTCGCCCCGAGGCCATAGGATGTGGCTGCATTCTGGTTGTACTGAATCGGCGTATGCACGCCGTGATTGCCTACATAAGCCAAGTCCATCACCCAATGCCAGGGAAGGTCGCGCTGGTAGGCAAAGTTCCAGGTTTCCAGGTACGGATTTCTCCATTTCAGGTTGATGGCAAAGTAGCTCTGGTTGAGCAGCGCTGGCGTGTTGGCCTGGATAATGCCGTTGGCCGGAGGCACATAAGCGGGCAGAGCAGGGAACCCTGATTCAAACGAGGCCGGCGCGTTGTTGGAAAGGATCGCGGGACCAAAGCTGCTGAGGTTGCTGTATTGCTGAGATGGTTCAATCGGATAGTTATAGGCATATAAGTCGATTGGGAAAGACATGGTGCTCATGCCGAAGCCCGCGCGCACCACGCTGCTGTCGCTCAAACGATAGTCCACGCCGATCCGCGGGCCAAAGTTCGCAAAATCCTTCTGCATCCCCAGGTTTCGCGGAACGTTCCCGACCCCTGCCAGCTCGAGCGTATTGTTGCTGCCATTGTAGTTGGAGAAGCCGCCTGCAAAGTGAGGCGTAGGCGGAGCATAGTACTCCCAGCGCAACCCGAGGTTAAGGGTCAGCTTGGGGCTGACCTGCCACTTATCGCCGCCGTAGACAAAGGTCTGGTTCTGCCGATAGGCAGGGAAGGTGTTGACGTATCCGCGGTTGATGCCCGTGGGGGTGCTCAATAACAGGCTCGCGAAGGTATTGGCGAAGTTTGCCGAGGGTCCGCCATTCAGGGAAGTGGGACCGGTGTTGAAGTTGAAGGCGCCGGTTGGATTGCCGACGAGCAGAAGATCGTCGCGTACACGATGATAATCCGCGCCCCATTCAAAGGTATGGTTTCCGCGGACTTTGGTCATATTTTCGACGACCTCGATGATGGTTCCCGCCCGGGTCCAGGGACAGTTCGAGCAGCCTCCAATCATCGGATCTGAGAATGCGCCGCTGGTCGAGACTGTGCTTATGCCGCTGGTAAACTGGCTGACGTTTGCTCCGGGAATGCCGGCTGACTCCGAGAGGTTCTGCCCGTAGCCGGTAGGGAAGGCGACGTTGTTGAACCGGCTCACGCCAAAACGGGCCTCGGAGAGCAGGGTCGAGGAAAACGAATGAATCCAGTTCGCCCCTGTTGAATAGGTCTTGGTGTTGCCGTAGCCCTCCGCTCCTCCGATGCCTCCCCCGGAGAGCGGGCCGCCGGCGACGCCAAAGAGACCCGGCTGGTTCAGCGTCGGTTTGGCGAAACTGAAGCGCCCGGAGAGATGATCATTGTTGCTGAAAAAGCGATCGATCTTGACGTCGACATCCGGAAGAGACTGGGAAAATACGCTGCTGAGGATCAGGTTCTGCTGGAACTGAAGGTTGCCGCTCGCGCTCAGGTTGGTGTTCGGTAGAGGAACGTAGGACAACAGCTTCAACGCCACCGGACTGATTCGGTTGGCAGGGATAATGTTTCCCGGAAACTGGGTGCGGCCGGTTCCGCAAAGCTTCGCGTTTCCGCCGGGCAGGCAATCGGCGCTATCTCCGGTCATGGGATCGTAGATGGGCGTCAGCGCCGGGTTGCTGAAATCTCCCCGGCGCATCGCCGCGGTCGGGACGCTGACCGTGTAAGTCTCTCCGGTGCGCTGGATGTGCTCGAGATAGCTGACAAAGAAGAAGGTCTTGCCCTTCTGAATGGGACCGCCTAGATTGCCTCCGAAGTAATTGTCGACAATATGGGGAAAGTGGTAAGGCTGTCCGTTCGGCCCCTGGTTGAAGTAACTCCGCGCGTCGAGTCTGTTTCCTGTGTAAAACTCGTAAACCTCGCCGTGAAACTGATTGGTCCCGGACTTCAGAATGACGTTGGTCACCGCGCCGAGCGCCGAACCCTGTTGTGGGTCGTAGTTGCTGGTGGTGATGTCTACGCCCTGAATGGCTTCAATGGGAGGAATGTAGATCTGCAGAAGGTTCGTACGCTGGTTGTCGTCGATTCCTTCAATATCGAAATCGTTGTACATGCTGGAGTTGCCGTTTACGGCAGACGCCATGCTGTTTTGGGGATTGAAGAACGTCGAGTGATCCCGGACGGCGACGCCCGCGCCAGGCACGGTATTCAGAAGATTCTGGAAGTTCCGGCCGGTCGAAAGCGGCAACTCCGAAACCTGTGCCGTTTCAATCTGTCTCCCCGTATCCGCCGTGTCTGTCTGCAGCACGGGCGGAGCGGCGCTCACGTTGACTGTCTGCGTCACGGTGCCTGGAGCCAGAGTTATGTCTACCCGCTGGATGCTGTCCACGAAGAGGCTGACCCCGGTATGCACGGCGGTCGCGAAACCGGCCTTCTCTGCAGAGACCTGGTAGGTTCCGGGAGCAAGATCCGGGGCGGAATAGTAGCCGCTCGCGTCGGTCTGAAAGGTGCGGCTGACGGCAGTATTGGTATCTGTGATCGTTACCTGGGCGCCGGGCAGGGAGGCTCCCGAGGAGTCGACGACGGTGCCTACAATCGAGCCGTTGACCTTCTGCCCGTGGGATGGAAGCGCCGGGAAGAGAACGATCGAAAGAAGGAGAATGGCGCAGACTCGCGCACGCCGCATTCTCCCGAAGATGAACGGGAAAAGGTATTCTTGCATCGCATTTCCTCCATAAAGTGAGCGTTTTATCGGCTGCATCCGGAGCGAAATCCGGATTGCGGACCTATGGTTGTGCCAGAACGGCGAACCCATGGCCTTTTAGAAAACAATCGCAATCTTGCACGTGTTTCCAGCCAATGTCAATCGTTTAACTTGGAATATCTGATAACGTGCATCAACTGGAGTGACATACGTTATCAGAGCCGAGGTTTCATTGGCGCAGTCACGAAAATGGGTGTAAAGTCGTATCGACCATGCGGCCGGCTGATTGCTCAATCTTTGCAATCCCAACCAGGCCCGCGCTCGTCAGCCAACGCTAACCGTGAGGGCCGGCGCGAGACCCCTGGATAACGGTCAGCCCTGGCTTCGAGCGGTACACATCATAAGGAGAATTTTCTCTATGGATTCCGACTTTTCGCGCAGAAGCCTCATGAAGGGGATCTGCTCGTCCGCTTTGCTTTCGTCGGTCCTGCCGGTTGCGATGGAGTCAAAGGCGCAAGCCCAGGCAAGGCCGGCTTCCGGAATGGGGCCGATGCCGCAGGAGGGCCCCAATACGCTCCGGCTCGGCGCTCCCCTCGGAGGCCGCAGCATCACTGATCAGTCCATGCGGGAGGTCAAACAGCTCGGAGTCGACCACGTACTGATGGGCGGCCCCAAGATCCCCTGGGATGAGGCTCAGCTGCGCGCCATTGTCGACAAGTGCAAGAGCGGCGGCCTCGCCGTATGGAACATGATGATCGACGGCTTCCCCAACACGCGCTACGGGCGGCCGGGCCGCGACCAGGAGATCGAACAGGTCAAGGCTTCCATCCGTGCCGCGGGGAAAGCCGGCATACCCGTCGTCGAGTACAACTTCTACGCGCACCGCGCTATCGAGGGCTACTACGAGGTGGACGGCAGAGGTGGAGCGGGGCTTACCGGCTTTGACGCAGCGCGTGTCAAGAATCTGCCGCCCCTGCCCCAGGAAGGCACCCACTCGCTCGAGGAGATGTGGAAGAACATTACCTATTTCCTGAAGGCGGTCGTACCTGTCGCAGAGCAGTCCGGCGTACGTCTCGCGCTCCATCCCAACGATCCTCCGGTCGCCAACAGCCGGGGATCGGGGCAGATCATGGGCACCGTCGAAGGATGGAAACACCTGATCTCCATTGTGGACAGCCCGTCGAACGGCATCACCTTCGACTGCGGAGTTACCCGCGAGATGGGGCATGATCCGGTCGAGGTCTGCCGCTACTTCGGATCGCGGGACCGCATCAATCACGTGCACTACCGCAACCCCAAGGTCGAGGAGCCGTATAACAAATACGTCGAAGGCTTCATCGATACCGGCGACGTCAACATGCTGGCGGTCATGCGGGAGCTGGTCAGGGTCAAGTACAGACACATGGTCTATCCCGAGCATGAGCGCGCGCTCGACTACGATCGCGCTGTGGGAATCCACAATCAATATCCCGGGGGCGGGGGATATACCGGTATGGTTTTCGACATCGCCTATGCCCGGGCCATGTTTCAGGCTGCGATGATGCTGGAGAAACAGCAGGCTCAAGCGTCCGGAGCCCTTTAAGCGGAAGAACCCCATCACCCTTTTGAAGCATTCTCGCGGCAGCAATCGACGAGAGTTGCGGCTCGCGCGATCCACTGCGAGAATGCGTTCAATTGCCTGTGCGATGTTTTGATTCGAAAGTCAACATTGGAGAGTTTATGAAGAAGATGATCCTGGCTGCCGTGATGGCTTCGACAGCCCTGGGAGTCCTGCCTGCCTTTGCTCAAGTCAAGATGACACGCGAGCAGATGATGTTCTACACCTCGGACTGGAAGGGCGATCGCTATCCGGATGGACGCCCGAAGCTTCCCGACGATCTGCTCAAGCGCGCCCTGGATGTGTCGATCGAAGACGTGTGGGGCTATCTTCGTGAGCAGGGTTACCGCAACCAGTTTGAGGGAAACTGGCAGGCTCTTCATATCGAAAAGCCCTTTGCCGGCCGCGCCCTTACCGCGCAATATATGCCGCTCCGTCCGGACATGGCCAAAGCCATCGCCGCCGAGGGCAAGGCCGAAGGCCGGGTGAGTGCAAGCAATAGCTGGCCGATCAATGAATTGCAGGTCGGGGATGTCTACGTCGCCGATGGCTTCGGAAAGATCATCGACGGTACGCTGATCGGTTCCAACCTGGGCAACGGCATCGCTGCGCATACCCACACCGGTTTCGTCTTCTACGGCGGTATCCGCGACCAGGAGGAGAACCGTGAGATTCCCAATTTCAATGGGTTCTATAAGGGATATGATCCCTCGTTCCTTTTGGAAATGGAGCTGACCGCAATCAATTCTCCGGTTCGCATCGGCCGGGCGGTCGTCCTGCCGGGGGATCTGGTTCTCGCGAAAACGGACGGAGTTCTCTTTATCCCGGCTCCCCTGGCTGAAGCCGCCGTCAGCTCGGCTGAGTTCACCAATCTTCAGGATGCCTACAATTTTGAGCTGAACCGCGAAGGAAAAAATGGCGCCGAATTTGAAGGCGGCTGGAACGCGGAGAAGTACGCCGGCTTTGCCAAGTGGATCGACGCGCACCCGGAGATGCTAAAGATGCCGCGGTCCGAGTTTGACGCGCTGCTGGCCCGGGCAACCCGGCCGCGTCCCGCGCGGCCTGCTCCCTCAACCACACCCTAACCCTGAGTCCGCACCGCGGCAAAGCCGCGGGAGCGGAGCCTGGCTCTTAACTTCGCCGTTGCAGCGCGTCCGATGGACGACTGGCTGCAACGGCGATCTTTCGTAGAGTCGCTGCAGCGCTGCCTTGGGAGCGCCCCCCTCTACGACTACTTGCTCAGCCCGACTCGGAAGGCATATGCATATCCCTCGGCGGGCTTGGCCGGGAGATGAATATGCAGCCCGTCCGGCTCCTGCTGGTAGGAGAGCCGCGCATCGGAGCCCAGCAATGAGACGGCCTGGATCTTCTCGCCTTTCAGCGCATCGGTTCCAAGCGAGTGAATGACAGCCTCTCCATTCGCCGGCCAGGCGAGCTCAATCGCGTACAGGTCTGAGCCCTTTGTGGTGAATCGAAAATCCTCCGCCGTGTAGGCCTGGGTCTGCGTATCGTGGAAGGAACCTGCTGCCACCCTGGTCGGTCCTTCTCCAAAGACCGTCCATGGCCGGGTGCCGTAGATCGCCTCGCCGTTCACCTTCAGCCACGCTCCCACCCCCAGAAGCACCTGCTGGACCTCTTCAGGAATCGTGCCGTCCGAGCGAGGGCCAATATTCAGCAGAAGATTCCCGTTCTTGCTCACGATATCGACCAGCTGGTGCACGATGAAATCCGGCGTCTTGAAGGTGTCGTGCTCGATATAGCCCCAGGATTTGTTGCTCACCGAGGTATCGGTCTGCCAGACGAACGAGCGGAGCGTATCCAATTGGCCGCGTTCGATGTCCAGGACGGCTGAGCTCTTCTGCATGTCGACGAGCTTGTAGGTAATGATGCCGACCGGCCCCTTCTTCAACGACTCGTTGTAGTAATAGGCGGCGAATTTCGCCAGGTAAGGGCGCACCGCAGGCTGCCCGATCCACCAGTCGAAAAAGATGATATCGGGATGATATTTCTGCACGATCTCCGCGTCGCGGGCCAGCCAATCCTCGGCATACGCCGGGCTGACATGGGTCCAATCCTGAGCCAGGTCGTTTTTGGCGTCTAAGACCTGGATCTGCGCCGGCCCGTAGAAGGCGGCATACCTGGGATCGTTGACATCGGAGGGAATCGCGCGTCCTCCGTTCAGGAACCAGTCATGCTCAATCCGGTGCGAAGATGCGCCGAAGTGCAGACCCTCGGCGCGAACCGCCTTTTCGAGATCTCCCGCCACGTCGCGGTGCGGTCCCATCTTGGCGGCTGTCCAGTCGGACAGATTGCTATCGTACATCTGGAAACCGTCATGGTGTTCAAAGACCGGAATTACGTAGCGCGCCCCCGCTTCCTGGAACAGGTGCGCCCACGCCTGGGGATCGTAGTGCTCCGCCTTGAACATGGGAATGAAGTCCTTGTAGCCGAATTTGGTCAGGGGGCCATAGGTCGCAACCTGGTGTTGATTCTCCTTGGATCCGGCGATGTACATGTTGCGCGGATACCATTCGCTCCCGAAGGCAGGCACCGAATAGACTCCCCAATGAATGAAGATCCCGAACTTGGCGTCGCGGTACCACGCGGGCACTTCGTATTTCGAGAGCGAGCCCCAGTCGGGCCGGAAGGGACCATCGCTCGCTCCCCGGTCCACCTGGCTGAGAATGGCGGAGCGGGCAGCGTCATACTTCGAACTCGCCTGCTGCCAGGCCCGGGCCATGTTCTCGGCGGGTTGTGCTGCTGTGGGATCGGTCGGCTGTTGCGCCTGAGCGAGGCAGAGCGCGCCGGAGGCCATGCTTGTGATGAGGCAGAGGGCGCGAAGCGGCGGGGAAGAAAGCATCGGCAGTACCACCTTCCAAAACTTAGAACGACCCAAACTACATCGTTAACTTAACCGCTTTCAATGGTGCGGGCAAGCGGCGCTGGGGCTTGCCTGACGTAAACGATTGCGTCTACCCCATCTGGTGCTCTATAGTGTGAAACCGGATATCGCATAGCGAGAACAGCTCGCTGAAAATAGCTGTCTCCAGCCCACCGTCTCGCTGGAGTCCCGGGCTGATCCGCGTCTTCAAGATTGCTCTTCCGGATGCGGACAACACAGGTTGTTCACCGTTTCTCGGGCCGTCGAAAACAGTTGACAGAGATTTTCCGCGTCATATATACAAGGCAACGGTCTCGTATCGTGAGGTAGAGTCTCACGAACGATGCGGGAGCTGATCCAGGAGATCAACCGCCATGAGCATAAGAGTTCGCGTCATCGTGGCCGCGCTGTTGTGCGGCTGCTGCGGGTTGCTGCCACGCTCCGCCTCGGCACAAGGATTCGGCACCATTTCAGGGAGCGTTGCCGATCCCTCGGGGGCCGCGGTCCCGTCTGCCAATGTGACAGTTACCGAGGTCTCGACCGGCCTCTCCAGAACTGCCGTCACCAACCAGGATGGATACTACGTCCTGAATTCCATCAAGCCCTCCGGCTATGTTCTGAGCGTCGACCAGGCGGGCTTCAAGAAATTCACCCAGACCGGCATCGTGCTGCTGGCCAACCAGAGCCTCACGGTCAACATCGCGCTGAGCCTGGGATCGACGAGTGAGAGCGTGAGCGTCAACGCGGCGGCTACCCAGGTGGACCTGACCACGCCCACACTCCGGCAGGTCGTCGACTCGTCGCGCATGGTCGAGATGCCGTTGAACGGGCGGAACGCCGCTCAGTTGACCACGCTCGTGGCCGGCGCAGTCACCGCCCCGTCGAACAACGCGGATCAAGGCCCGACCAAGACCTTCCCGGAGGCGGTGACGATCTCCACCAATGGCGCGCGGGAGAACCAGATCAGCTATCTTCTCGATGGTGTTCCCAACGTCGACTTCATAAGCAACGTCAACCAGCCCTTTCCCTTTCCTGACGCGCTGCAGGAATTCAGCGTCCAAACCAGCAACTACAGCGCCGAGTACGGTCAGAACGCCGGGGGCGTCGTCTCTATCGTGACAAAATCCGGCACCAACAGCTTCCATGGAGACGCCTTTGGATTCCTACGCAACGGAGCCTTCAACGCCCGCAATTTCTTTGCCTCCAAAGTCGATCCGCTCAAGCGCAGCCAGTTCGGCGGGACGCTCGGCGGTCCCATTATCAAGGATCGGACCTTCTTCTTTGTGGGCTATCAGGGCACCAGGATTCGCAGCAACCAGGGCGGGTTGAACAGTTTCGTACCGACGGATGCCAATCTTGCGGGGGACTTCTCATCCCTGCTCCAGGCAAACAATCCGAACAACCCGCTGGGAAAAGCCGTGCTCATTAAGGATCCTTTGACGGGGCAGCCGTTCCCCGGAAATATCATTCCGACCAGCCGGTTTGATCCTGCCTCGGTTGCGATGATGAAATACCTGCCTCGCGCGCAAGGCAATGGAATCGTTTTTTACGGCAAGGCGATCAGCCAGAATCTGGACGAATATATTGCCCGGCTGGATCACAGCTTCTCTGCCAAGGACCGTTTCGTTGGCCGCTACTATTGGGATCGGTACGTCGGAGCGCCGGCCTACGGCGGCAATCTTCTTGCCTATACAGATGGATCAACCATCACGTCGCAGAACGCAGCCCTGCAAGAGATGCATATCTTCGGGCCGAACCTGCTGAATGACTTCCGCTTCGGCCTGGCGCGCATCGTTTCCAATCGGCAGCCGCCATCCGGTACGCCGACGGTCAAAACCTTCGGCCTCAACATCTATCAGCCTCCTATCAGTACCATCCAGACCATCTCGGTCGCGGGCTACTTCGGAACCGGCGGGCTACCCACCGCCCAGTTTCCCCGGACCGGCTTTTCCTGGACCGACGACCTGCGCTGGGTTCATGGCCGGCACAGCTTTGCCTTTGGCGGCCTGATCGAGCGTGACCGCCTCGACATGGTCAACTACCTGGGCGAGCCGGGAACGTTCACCTTCTCCGGAGACACAACCGGTTCGTCGCTGGCCGACTTCATGCTTGGGCAGTTGCGCACCTTCGGCCAGGCGATGGGCCAGCATGTGAAGAATCGCTATCTCATCACCGACGGCTACGCCCAGGATTCGTTCCGGCTGAGCGGCAGGCTGACGCTGAGCTATGGCGTACGATACGATCCCTCCCAGGTGTGGCACGATCTTTACCATCAGAACCAGGTCTTTTATCCCGGCGACTACGCATCCGGGGTCCGCTCTACGGTCTTCCCGAATGCGCCGGCGGGGCTCATGTTCTCAGGAGATAAGGGAGTTCCCGAGTGGGGCACGACCGGCGATTACCGCAACGTGGCCCCCCGCGTCGGCTTCGCCTACGATGTCTTCGGAAACGGCGACACCAGTGTGCGCGGAGGCTTCGGGATCTTCTACGACTCGCGCGTGGACGCCTTCTCGAACAATCGAGAGTTAGGCGCAGCTCCCTACAGCGCTACCGTCTCGCTGACCACACCCAAAGGCCCATTCAGCAATCCGTATCTCGGCATCACCAATCCATTTCCAGCGCCGTTCCCGCCGCCTTCAGACTCGAAGTTTGTGCTGCCCGTTCAGGTCTTCAGCTGGGACCCGCACCACAAGCTGATCACCCCCAGGAACTACAGCGTGAATCTAGCCATCGAGCAAAACCTCAAGCACGGCTTTCTCGCCCGCTTCGCCTACGTAGGTTCGCGCGCCACGAACATGACCACGACCATCGACCAGAACCCGGCCGTGTACATGCCGGGCAGCAAGTTGACCACGGACCAGCGGCGCTCTTATCAGAATTTCACCAATATCTTTCAGATCAGCCAATCGGGAAACTCCTGGTACCACTCGGCGCAGTTCAGCCTGCTCAAGCCGCTCTCTCACGGCTTCACCGTGTCGGCCAACTACACCTGGTCGAAGAGCACGGATACGCTGCCCTACAACACCGATGCCGCGACCTTCGGAACCAGCGGATACTATACGTTGCCGCTCAATTTTCCAGATTTTCGCAGGTACGATCGCGGCCGGTCCGACTTTGACCACCGGCATGTCTTTGTAACCTCGTATGTCTGGCAGGCGCCCGCGCTCGAAGGACGGAATGCATTCCTGCGCTTCGCTGCCGGCGGTTGGGAGATCTCCGGCGTCGTCACTGCCGAGTCCGGCGGCCCGCTCACGCTCTATGCCGGCAAGGACCAGTCTCAGACCGGCATAGGATCGGATCGCGCTCAGCTTGTCGGTCAGCAGATCTACAGCAGCGGGTTTTGCGGAACCAGCTCGCCCTGCGTGCATTATCTGAACTCCTCCGCATTTACTCTTCCGGCCATCGGAAGCTTCGGGAACGTCGGCAAGGGACAATTTACCGGCCCCGGATACTTCGACTGGGATATGGGACTCTTCAAGAACCTGGCCGTCACCGAGCGTTGGTCGGTTCAGCTGCGAGGCGAGTTCTTCAACACCTTCAACCGCGCCAATTTCCTGAACCCGGTGACGACGGAGAGCGCCGGAGGCTTTGGCAATATTCTGAGTGCGAACGATCCCCGGATTGTTCAACTCGCCCTGAAGGTCATTTTTTGAGAGAGATGAGACGCTTTCTGGTATGGAGTGCGCTGGCTCTGGCAGCGTGCTCCGCGCGGGCGCAGGCTGCCCATCCTGAGAACCCGCTGGGTAGGGGACCCGATGTCGTGGCCGCGGGACATGCCATCTTCAATCGGACCTGCACGGCGTGCCACGGCATGGATGGCGGGGAGGGAGAACGCGCGCCTGCGCTCGTGGGCGATCGCCGCTTCTTCCGCCTGAGCGAGAACGCTATCTTCGACACCATCAAGAACGGTATTCCCGGCACGGCGATGCCCGCGCTCGGCCTGCCCGACGACGACATCTGGCGGATCGTAGTCTTTATCCGTGCGATGCGGGCATCGGCCTCTGACGCCGATGTTTCCGGCAACATACAGGAAGGCGCGGAGGTATTCTCAGGCAAAGGCGGATGTCTGAAGTGCCATATGCTCCAGGGACACGGCGGGACGATCGGTCCGGACCTGTCGAATATCGGAGCGCAGGTCACGCTGCAGCACCTGCGCGAGGCCTTGACGCAGCCGCGGCCCATTCCCGCCGGCTACCAGCCGGTGAAGGTGGTCACGCAGAGCGGCGAGACCGTCGAGGGCATTGCCAAAAACGAAGACGGCTTTTCGCTCCAGGTGCTCGACTTTCATGGCAAGCTTCACCTTTATGACAAAAACGAGTTGCGGCAGGTCACTCACGGAACGGCGTCACTGATGCCGCACAACTATGACAAGGTGCTGGCTCCCGCCGAGTACCAGGACCTGGTCGCGATGCTGGCCCACCAGGTGACCGTCAAGCTGCATACCAAGGCGGAGGGAGAGGGCGAGGCCGGACGATGAAAATTGCAGTGTTGGTGTTCTGGCTGAGTCTTGCATCGCTCTTGCCCGCTCAGGTGACGGGCAGGCAATTGGAGCAGGCTCCGGGAGCCGACTGGCTACACTACAACGGAAGTTACGATAGCCGCCGGTACAGCGCTCTCGATCAGATCAAGCTCTCGAATGCGGGGTCACTGGTCAACCAATGGGTGTACCACATTCCCGGCGCCGGCAATCTGGAGAGCGTGCCGATCGTGGTTGGCGGCGTAATGTATGTGACCGAGCCCAATGCCATCTATGCCCTCGACGGCCGCAGCGGACGATTGATCTGGAGCTACCATCACCTCCTGGCGAAGGTCAAGGATCGGGAGGGCCCGGACCGTGGAGCTGCCGTCTTTGGCGATAAGGTCTACTACACCACCACCGACGATTACCTGATCGCGCTCAACGCATCGAACGGCGAAGAGCTATGGCAGAGCAAGATTGCGGAGACCAGCGAGGGATACTCCTCGCCTGCGGCGCCTCTCGTGGTCCGGGGAAAAGTGATCGTCGGCGTCTCTCCCGGTGATCGCGGACTGAACGGGTATCTCGATGCTTATGACGCAAACACGGGAAAACGTCTGTGGCGCTTCGACCCTATTCCCAAGGCGGGCGAGCCCGGAGCGGAGAGCTGGGCGGGGGATTCCTGGAAGTATGCCGGCGGCGATACCTGGCTCACCGGCAGTTATGACCCGGAGCTGAATCTCCTGTATTGGGGAATCGGCAACCCCTCTCCGGATTTCAATGGAGACGTCCGCGCCGGCGACAACCTCTATACGGAGTGTGTCGTCGCCCTCGACCTGGATACGGGAAAGCTGAAGTGGTATTTCCAGTTCACGCCGCACGACACGATGGACTGGGATGCCGTCGAGATCCCGGTGCTGGTCGATGCTCCCTTTGAAGGCAAGATGCGCAAGCTGATGGTGACGGCGGATCGCAACGGCTTCTATTACGTCTTAGACCGGGAGACCGGGAAGTTCCTCCACGGCAGCCGCTTTGCGCGCCAACTGAACTGGGCCACCGGGCTTACGCCGGAAGGCCGTCCGATCCGCGTTCCTGGAATCGAGCCCAGCCTCACCGGGACAAAGGTATGCCCATCTTCGATCGGCGCGACCAATTGGATGTCTCCAACCTACAGTCCGCAGACCGGGCTCTTCTATTTTGTTGCCCTGGAAGGCTGCGGCCTGGCCACGAAGAATACGGAGACATTCCGGCCCGGCGGCTATCAATATCGCGCCGGGGGCGACGTTCTCCTTAAGGACAGCACCTGGAAGGTATACGTGCGCGCCCTGGAGCTGACCAGCGGTAAGCAGGTGTGGGAGCAGGGGCGCGTGGGTTCGATGGGGCTGGGCGGCGGACTGCTGTCCACCGCCGGCGGTGTTATCTTTTCCGGCGAACTCGACGGAGAGTTTGTTGCCCTCGATGCGAAGACCGGCCGGCCGGTCTGGCATTTCAACACCGGTCAGCCGATCAATGCGCAGCCGATCACGTATTCGGTGCATGGGACGCAATTTGTGGCCATCGCCGCCGGCTCCGACGTCTTCGGCTTTACACTTTTTCAGCCTGAGAGGATCAACCTTCCATGAAAATCCGATCCGGACGGATCGCAGCTCTGTTCGTCTTATCGTTCGCCGTCTCGCTGGCTTTCTCTCAGGATCGTTATAGCGTCTCCGATGAGAACGCCGCCGGGCCCGGGTCACCCCGCGTCGTGGTGCTGCGGGACAACGTTGCCGGAGTCGAGGCGGCCGTTGCTCCCTCCGAAGGGGGAGAGCTCAGCAGCTATCGGGTCAGGTTCCACGGCCAATGGATCGAACTGCTCTATCACGCGCGCGACTACTCGCACAGTACGGGATTTCAAGGAAAGGGTCCGCTGCTCTGGCCCGCTGTCGGTGCGCAGTATCCGGTGGGGACCGTGCCGAAGGCGAGCTGCGGCCCGGGAACCTATCCCGTCTCCGGAAAGATCTATCCCATGCCGTGCCACGGCTTCGCCCGTACTCTGCCGTGGAAGGAAGTGAGCAGATCCTCAGACAGCCGCGGTGCAAGCGTCACGGTCGAGCTGCGCGACTCCGATCGCACCCGCCCCTTCTATCCATTTGCCTTCCAGTTGGACGCCAGATTTTCCGTCACCGCGGGCCACCTGGCGATCGACTACACGGTAAAGTCCGACCCCTCCAATCGCGAGCCGATGCCGTTTTCCATCGGCAACCATATCGCGTTCAACGTTCCGCTCATCGCGGGCGGCGACGCAGCCAGGGTCTCTCTCGAAACCCAGAGCACCATTCAGCTCCTGCGCAATTCCCAGGGTGTGCTTAGCGGCGAGCAAACGCCTCGATCCTTCTCTACGCCGGAGCGCCTCGGCGACTTCGACGCTCACGTCGCCATCCCGCTGGCCGGCTATCGGAGCCAGCCGTTTGCGCGGCTGATCGACCCTCAGGGCATGACCCTTCGCCTCACTCAAACGGCCAGCTCGAGCCTGCCTGAGCCGCTGATCCGCTTCAATCTCTACGGAGGCCCCAAGGCCGGCTATTTTTGTCCCGAGCCCTGGTTCGGCGTGCAGAACTCTCTGAATACTGGCAAGGGCCTGGTCAAATTGAATGCGGGAGACACATGGAAGTGGCGCCTGGAGCTGCAGATCGAGGGTCCTCCTCCCCCGGAGCCCGCGGCTGCCTCAGGAGTTGAGCGATTTGGCGGAAACTTCGCATTTGTCGAAGGGCCCGTATGGGTCAGGCAGGGATACCTGCTGTTCAGCGATATCTACAATTCCCGGATCATGAAGATGTCGGTTGCCAACCATCCGACGGTTTATCGCGAGTTCACCAACGCCTCCAATGGAAACTCCATGGATGTCCAGGGACGCCTGTACAGTTGCGAACGCGACGGACATCGGGTGGTGCGGATGGAGAAGGACGGCAAGCTTACGGTGGTTGCATCGAGCTTCGAAGGCAAGCGGCTCAACTCTCCCAATGACGTCGTTGTGCGCAGAGACGGGCAGGTATACTTCTCCGACCCGGCCTCCGACGCCGTTCTGGAGCCGAAAGAGCTTGGGTTTAATGGTGTCTATCATGTGACGCCGCAGGGAAAGATCTCCCTGGTTGCGAAGATGGCGCGCCCGAACGGCGTGGCGGTCACTCCGGATGGCCGGACCCTGTATGTTGCGGACTCCCAGCAGAAGAAGATTCTGGCCTACGATCTGGACGCGGAGGGAAACCCTTCGCGGGAGCGGGTTTTCATCGAAGGAATCGACGGAACGCCGGACGGCTTGCGCGTCGCCGCCAACGGCAACCTTTACATCGCATGCCGGGGGATCGCGATCTATACGCCTGCGGGAAAGTTTGTGAAGATGATCGAGTTTCCTGAGACTCCGGCGAACTGCGCCTTCGGCGGCCGCGATCTGCGCACCCTCTATGTCACGGCGAGGACCTCGGTCTACCGCGTCCGCATTCCAGACCAGGGCGCGCTGCAATACTGAAGCAAGAGTTTTCGGATACCACAGTTGCGCGGCAAGAATGGGAGGGCGCCGCAGCCAGCTCAGGCCTCTCGTAGGAGAAGCCTCCTCGTACCTGAGGATCTCAGTCCCTTCCGGCTTCTGATTGGAGACAGGCGAACCGCTCGCCACAGAAGTGTTGGATCAGTGCGCCACCTCAGCCGGAATCGACGGCCGCGCCGTCTCCTTGGCATAGAGCATGTAAGAGATGGCCGGCGACTCGGCTCCATGATGGAACTTGCAGACCTGGTCGAGAACCGCGCGGTCTGAAGCGGTAAAGCGCTCCCTCTGCCGGAGATATTCGAGCCAGGATTCCGTGATGAAGGTCTCGGTGATGTGGCGCGGATTAGTCAAATCCTGATAGACGCCCCAGCGAATCGCTCCATCGCGCAACCGGACATCTCGAAGCTTATAGATTGCATGAATGAACGCATCGTAATCCTTCGGGTCGATCAGGTATTCGACCGCTACACGGATGGGCCCCTCGCTGTCATCCTGCTCGATCGCCAGTTGAGGCGCCGGTTGCGTGTATTGGTGCGGACTGAGGTCCGGCTGTTCTCCGCGGAGAACATGGAAGCGCAGGGAGAAGGGGAGTGTGACGGCCAAGCCGATGGAGGCTGCCATCAATGCCTTGGGCGTTGAGGAGTGCTCGGCGACGGCGCCCCAGACAACGCTGCCCACCGCCATGCCGCCGGCAAAGATTGTCTGGTAGGCCCCCAGCGCGCGGGCCTGCACCCACGCGGGCACAGAGATCTGCACCGCCAGGTTCAGGGTGGACATGCAGCTTGTCCAGGCAAAACCTCCAGCCACCAGCATGGGGATGATCACCCAGGGCTGCTTCAAGACAGCGAGCACCGCTAGAGTCGCAACGAAGGTTCCGGTCGAGAAGGCGATGATCCTGTCAGCGGATAGAATCCGGCGGACGCGGGGCAGGCTGGTCGCCCCGATCACGGCCCCCAGTCCCATTGCGCCGTTCAGGATGCCATAGCCCAGAGCGCCTCCCAGAGCCCCATGCAGATCGCGCTCGGCAACAACGGCCAGGAGCGCCCAGATCGCACTGACGAAGAAGGTGAAGAAGAGACAGCGTACGAGGGCGTTCTGCAGTGCGGGAGCAAAGCGAATGTAGCGCACGCCCGAACGCATGGAAGCAAAGATGCGCTCCGTGGGCAGCGCGCTCTTGAAGAGAGGATTCCGTTGCCACCGGTACAGGACCACGATGACGCCTACGAACGAGAGCGAGTTGAGCAGAAAGACGGAGGCTGCTCCTGTATCGGCGCGGACGAATGCGGCGACGGCCAGGCCCCCGAGCGCCGGTCCTACAGCCTTGGCAAGGTTGAATCCGGCGCTGTTGAGCGAGACGGCGTCCGGCAGCTGCGAGCGCGGAACCACCTCGGGCACGATCGCCTGCCACGCCGGGCTGTTCATAGCCGCGCCGATGTTCAAAAGAAAGGTCAGCGTCAGCAGCACCCAGGGCGAGATCACGTTGAAGAACGTGAGCACGCTCAGGATCGCGACCGCGCCGAGCATCCATGCCTGCCAAAAGATGAGGAGCCGCCGCCGGTCAAAGATGTCTGCCGTGGCGCCGGCCATAAGCCCGAGGATGACAACCGGCAAACTGGCCGCTGTCTGCATCAGGGCAATCAGCAGCGGCGACGGGGTCAGCACCGTCATCAGCCAGGTACCCGCTGTGTCCTGCATCCAGCCGCCCAGGTTGGAAACCGTGGAAGCGATCCAAAGATCCCGGAAAAGCGGCTGAGCCAGCGGCTCAAAGCCGTGGATCTTGCGATCGGTCTGCTGTGTCGTCATGGTCAAGCGCTTGTAGGGTCCGCCTTGTGCTCCATTCGATTATCCCAGAGACTCCGCTGCTGCGTCCGTCGCGGCGCCGCAACCGCCGGGAGCGCTGCATGCCCGAGCAGATTTTCCTCTTTGTTGTATCCTTCTCGGGACAATCACGGGCAGCCACGTTTGAGGGGAAGACCGCTCCGGCCAGCTCTCCGGCCTTTATCCGCAGCAGATCTCCTCTCTCAAGCTCAATCGTTTGCAGAGGGGATCTGATTTGCTCACCAATCGACGCAATTTCATGCTGGGCAGCGCGGCGACGGCGACCGCCGGTTTCGCAGCGGCGGCCCTGGGATCAGATGCAGAGCCGGGCTCTCCGGCTGCGCAAGGGCGCAGACCGAACATCATCTTGTATCTCGCCGACCAGTTTCGCTGGGATTTCGTTGGAGCAAACCGGCTGAACAGGTCGACGCATACCCCCAATCTTGATGCCATGGCGGAACGCGGGACCTTGTTCACCCACGCGATCACCAACCAGCCGGTCTGTTCTCCATCGCGTTCCGTGATGCTGACCGGCCGGTACGCGACCGAGACTGGCGTCTGGCATAACGCATTGCCGATCGATCCGAGCCTGCCTACGCTCGCAGGCGAGCTGCGCAAGGCGGGATATACGGCAAATCTCCTGGGTAAATGGCATCTGGCTCCGGGAACACCCGAGCAAGGCGGCGGCCGGGGATACGTCAAGCCGGAGTATCGCGGCGGCTTTCTCGACCATTGGGAGGGAGCCAACGAGTTCGAGTTCACCACCCATCCGTATGAAGGTACGATCTACGACGGCGAGGGGAAAGAGATCACATTCAAGGACCAGTTTCGCGTCGATTTCGTCACCGACCGCGCCGAGCAATTTCTGCGGCAGCCCCACGACAAGCCATTCCTGCTCTTCATCTCTCAGCTGGAGCCGCATTTCCAGAATGATGCCAAGCGCTTTGTCGCTCCCAAGGGCGCTGCGGAGCGGTTTCAAGACGCCTTCGTGCCCTCGGATCTGCGGGCGCTACCGGGAAATTGGCAGTCTCAACTGCCGGACTATTACGGTTGCTGCGAGGCAATCGACGTTTCCGTCGGCAGAATCCGGAAGATTCTCGAAGAGGAACATCTTGCCGACAACACCATCCTCGTTTTCATCAGTGATCATGGATGCCAGTTTATGACGCGGAATGAGGAGTACAAGCGGAGCCCGCATAACAGCTCGATCCGCATTCCCCTCATCATTGAAGGTCCCGGTTTCAATGGATCTCAACGCGTCGATGAGATTGTCGGCAATCTTCATATAACCCCCACACTGCTGGAAGCGGCAGGAGTCGCGGCGCCGCCATCCATCAAGGGAAGAAGCCTGCTGCCGTTGCTTTCCGGCCGACAGGCTCGCCAGGAGTGGCCCAACCAGGAGCTGATTCAAATCAGCGAGGCGATGGTGGGCCGCGCCATTCGCACTGAGGACTGGCTGTACTGCGTCGCCGATCCGGAAGCCGATGTGCGAACAACAAAAGGCAGCGCGAAATATCAGGAGTACCTCTTCTATGACGAGCGCGGAGATCCCAGCGAGCTTGTGAATCTGGCCGCCCGCAAGGAATACAGGAAACAGGCCGAGGCGCTCCGCGCAGAGTTGAAGAAATTGATCGTGGCTTCAGGAGAGACGGAGCCGGAGATTCTTCCTGCCAGGCTCTATCCTTGAGAACTGCGCAGTGCCGGCGGCTGCCTGCAGATGTACCGGGAGATCACCTTCTGCCGGCATCCAGGGTTCCGAGCCACTTCAAGATGGTGGCGGCGAGGGCGATCCGCTTGGCAGAGTAGACGTGATCGGCGGCGAAGCGTTCTTCCGTGACGCTCCGGTCTCCATGCCTTCGCAGTGCGTCGGCAAATTCCAGGCCCTCTTGGGAGAATCCGTCCTCCGCTGTAATCAGCAACACCGGACGGGAGGCGAGTCTGCCGGCAAGCCGGTCGGCGCTTCCCATAGCCTCGAGGTGCGCGGCCGAGATCAGCCCCACTGCGATCACCGAACGATCGGATGCCGCGTCATACGCAGCCAGGAGTCCTCCCGTGCTGTGGCCGAGCAGGACGATCCTCGCGGGATCGATGCGTAACTGCGCGGCATAGCCTCCGTGCCGAAGAAATGAGATTGCCGCGGCCGTATCTTCGGCGCAGTGCGCCAGCGAGTAAGAGCCCGGAGTTCCCCAGGATCCTCGATAGTCGAAGGTGAGAACATTCCAGCCATCGCGCCGGATCGCCTGCGCCAGGTCGAGGTTTCTCTCGTACCCCGGGTGGCCGTTGAGCAGGATGACCACCGGATGCGGCCCGGCTCCCGAAGCAATATACATCACCGCGTTCAGATCCACGCCGTGGCTTGGGATGCGCACGGTTGCCATCACCGGCGGATGAGCATGATCTGCGGGAGGATCGTTGAAAATGGCGGACGGGAGTTGCTCGGCCGGAACGGCAAGACACACCCAGACAAGGAGTGGAACGAGCAAAAAGAAAAATCTCCGCATCTCCGCGATTGTCTCTTAAGGGGGAGCAAGCGTCCAGAGGACGCATCGAGAGAGCTACGGAGAGGGCGAGCGGCGCGGCGCTGAGGATTGGCCGGCGAGCTGGTCCAGGGCAAGGTTAAGATCAAGCACATTTACTCTTGGATCCCCCAGCACTCCGAATTGCCGTCCTCGGACGTGCTCGAGAACCAGTGTGCGCACGTTGTCCTCCGGAAGCCGGCGCGCCTGCGCCACCCGAGGCGCCTGATACAGCGCGGCGGCAGGGGAGATATCGCTGTCCAGTCCTGAGGCGGACGCGGTCACCAGGTCGATGGGCACGGGCCGGCCATTGCCGTGGGCCTGATACGCGGCAATGTCGGCCGCCATGCGGGCGAACAGCTTCTGGTTTGTCGGTCCATAGTTGCTGCCTCCGGAAGAGGTGGCATCATAGCCGTTGCCTGCGGCGGAAGGCCGGCCGTGGAAGTACCGATCGCTGGTGAAGCTTTGACCGATGAGCTCCGATCCGATGACCTGGCCGTTGCGGAGCATCAGTTCTCCCTCCGCCTGCCGGGGCAATGCGATATGGGCTATGCCGGTGACCGCCAGCGGATAGAGAACGCCGAGGGCCAATGCGGTGATCAGAGTGAAGAGGATTGAGATTTTGAGTTCGCTGCGCAGCATGAGAAGCCTCATTGAACAGTGGGTCGCGTGTAACCGTCAGGCCAGATGAAGACCGGTCAGAAAGATGTCGATCAGCTTGATTCCAAGAAAAGGAACGATCACGCCTCCGACTCCATAAAGAAGAAGGTTGCGCCGCAGGAGTGCCTGTGCGGATTTCGGCTCATACTTCACTCCCCGCAGCGCCAGCGGGATCAAGGCGATGATGATCAGGGCATTGAAGATCACCGCCGAGAGGATCGCGGAGTGCGGGGTCTGCAGATGCATGATGTTGAGCTGATTGAGCACCGGAAATACGCCGGCAAACATCGCAGGGATGATGGCGAAGTACTTGGCTACATCGTTCGCAATGGAGAACGTCGTTAAGGCTCCGCGGGTCATCAGCAACTGCTTGCCGATTTCGACGATCTCGATCAACTTGGTCGGGTTGGAATCCAGGTCAACCATATTTCCAGCCTCCTTGGCCGCCTGTGTGCCGGAGTTCATTGCCACGCCGACATCGGCTTGGGCGAGTGCTGGGGCGTCATTCGTTCCGTCTCCTGTCATCGCGACGAGCTTTCCTTTCGCCTGCTCGCGCTTGATCAGATCCATCTTGTCCTTTGGCCTGGCCTCCGCGAGGAAGTCATCCACGCCGGCCTCGCGGGCGATCACCGCGGCTGTCAACGGATTGTCACCCGTGATCATGATGCTGCGGATTCCCATCGCGCGAAGCCGGGCCAGCCGTTCCTTCAGACCGCCCTTCACAATGTCCTTCAGGTAGATGACTCCGAGTGCGTGCGAGTTCTCGGCGACCACCAGCGGAGTGCCTCCCATGCCTGCGATCTCGTCCACGCTGTCGCGCACCTTTTGCGGCAAGGCAGACCCCTGGTCTTCAAGAAAGCGGGTGATCGCATCGACAGAGCCTTTGCGGATTTTATGCCCGGGGAAATCAACGCCTGACATGCGGGTTTGCGCGCTGAAGGGCACGAACTCCGCATGCAGCGCCGTAAGATCGCGGCCCCGGAAACCGTATTTCTCCTTTGCCAGGACGACGATCGAACGGCCTTCCGGCGTCTCGTCGGAGAGCGAGGAGAGCTGTGCTGCGTCGGCGAGCCGTGCAGGGTTGATGTCTGGCGCCGGGATAAACTCCGTGGCCTGGCGGTTTCCCAGCGTGATCGTGCCGGTCTTGTCGAGCAGGAGAGTGTTCACGTCGCCGGCGGCTTCCACAGCGCGGCCGGACATGGCCAGCACGTTATATTGCACCAGGCGATCCATGCCGGCGATGCCGATTGCAGAGAGCAATCCGCCGATCGTCGTGGGAATCAGACATACCAGCAGTGAGACCAGGACAAAGATCGTCTGCGGCGCATTCGAGTAAATGGCGAACGGCTGCAGGGTGGCCACCGCGAGCAGAAAAATAATCGTGAGACCGGAGAGAAGAATGCTGAGCGCAATCTCATTCGGCGTCTTCTGTCTCTCCGCTCCCTCGACCAGGGCGATCATCCGGTCGAGAAACGTCTCTCCGGGATTGGACGTGATCTTCACCTTGATCCAGTCGGAGAGAACCTTGGTGCCGCCCGTAACCGCCGACCGGTCTCCGCCGGCCTCGCGAATCACCGGCGCGGACTCCCCCGTGATCGCCGACTCGTCGACCGAGGCTACGCCATCAATTACCTCGCCGTCGCCCGCGATGTAGAAGCCTGCGGCGACGTAGATGACATCTCCGCTGCGCAGCGACGCGCTCGATACGCTTTCCTGTGAGCCGTCGGCGCGAAAGCGGAGCGCTACCGTCTCGCCCTTGGCTTTGCGCAGCGTCTCTGCCTGAGCCTTGCCGCGCCCTTCCGCCATGGCTTCAGCGAAGTTGGCGAAAAGAACCGTAAACCAGAGCCAGAGAGTAATCTGCAAATCGAATGAAAAGCTGCCTCGATGACCTAGGACATCCTCAATCAGCAGGGCAGAGGTGAGCAGGCTGCCGACCTCTACCACCAGCATGACCGGATTCTTCACCATCACGCGCGGGTCCAGCTTGGCAAAGGCGTCGATGCTCGCCTCACGGAGGATAGCCAGATTCCAGAGACTTTGTTTTGTAGCCATGAGTGTGTTCTCCCGTGCTCGATCTCGTTAGAAGGTTTTGCCCGCGTGGAGCAGCAGGTGTTCGAGAATGGGACCCAGGCTCAACGCCGGAAAAAACGTCAGAGCCCCGACGATCACGATCACGCCGACCAGCAGAAAAGTGAACAGGGCAGTATTGACGGGAAATGTCCCGGAAGAAGGAGGCACGCTCTTCTTCATCGCCAGGCTGCCCGCGAGGGCGAGCAGCGGAACCTTCATCAGAAATCGCCCGGCGAGCATGTTCAGGGCGAGCGTCAGGTTGTACCACGGGGTGTTTGCATTCAGGCCTGCGAAGGCCGACCCGTTGTTCCCCGCAGTGGAAACATACGCGTAAAGGATCTCCGAGAGCCCATGCGGGCCGCCGTTATTGAGGCTGCCGAGGGCCGGGGGATGAAGGACTGCGAGCGCCGCCAGCAGTAGAATCAGCAAAGGAAAGATAAGGACAAACAGCATGGCCAGCTTGATGTCGTAGCTCTCGATCTTTTTGCCCAGATACTCCGGAGTCCGCCCCACCATCAGTCCGGCGATAAAAACAGAAAGCACAACAAAAATCAGCATGCCATACAGCCCCGAGCCCACGCCGCCGAAGACAATCTCTCCGAGCATGATGTTGACCAGCGGGATCATTCCGCCCAGCGGCATAAAGGAGTCGTGCATCGAGTTCACCGCGCCGCAGCTCGTATCCGTGGTTACGGTGGCGAACAGTGACGATTGCGAGATTCCGAAGCGAACCTCTTTGCCCTCCATGTTGCCGCCGGAGTTGAGCGCAGTTGTATATTGATCGACGCCATGCAGCAACGGATGAGGCTGGGACTCGGCCCAGTAGGCCGTGGTGTATGCAGCTGCGAAGAGGAGCGCCATCGCCGCAAAGACCGCCCAGCCGTGTCCCGGAGAGCCTGTCATTCTGCCCAGGGTTACGGTCAATGCCGCCGGGATCAGGAAGATCAGCTCCATCTCCAGGAAATTGGTGAAGGGTGTCGGATTCTCATACGGATGTGCGCTGTTGGCGTTGAAGAAGCCGCCGCCGTTGGTGCCCAGCTCTTTGATGACCTCTTGAGAGGCAACCGGGCCCTGGCCAATCGTCTGCGTCTGTTTAGGATTTTCCAGGGGGGCTGCGACGGTATACGGTTTGAGATTTTGCGGCACGCCCTGCTGAATCAACACAGGAGCCAGCAGCAGGCACAAGGGCAGGAGTACCCACAGGAGAATGCGCGTGACGTCCACCCAGAAATTGCCGATGGTGGACGACTGTTTGCGCGCGATGCCGCGGACCAGCGCGATGCCGACCGCGATGCCGACCGCCGCACTCAAAAAGTTGTGGTATGCGAGCCCCAGCATCTGGGTGAGGTAGCTCATCGTGGTTTCCGGCGTATACGACTGCCAGTTTGTGTTGGTCGTAAAGGAGGCGGCGGTGTTGAACGCGAGCG
>DASYYO010000010.1:0-12915 GCA_035933805.1 Acidobacteriaceae bacterium
CCAACATATCCCGACCCAACTACGGTGATGGAAATGGCTTCGCTCATCGCTCTCTGTTGCTCCTCCCTTATCGTAACCGCTCTGCCTTGCGCCGTGAAATCACCCACCGCCGCACGGCTGAGTCCCCAGCAGCAGCATTGACAAAGGAGGAATCAAGCAACGGGAGCGCTCTTATCCGCCTTTTCCTCGTGGTATTCCATTTCGGTATTGATGGACCATAAACTCTCCTTGTTCAGATCGCCGGCAAGGATATTGTCGACCGCGGTCATCGCAGTCAGCATGGAGTGGTCCTGATTGTTGTACTTGTGCATGCCATTCCGTCCGACCAGGAACAGATTCTCGAACTGGTCGACGAAGCCGCGAATCACATCGAACCGGTCGTAGGTGCCGAAATAGGCGGGATACGTCTTCGGGACCCGTACAACATGGCCGTCCGTCACGTCGGCGGCAGATAGGATCCCTATCTTCTCCACCTCTCCAATGGCGAACTTCTTTAGATCCTCATCCGGCATCTTCCAGAGCGCATCGCTCTCATAGCAGAAATATTCGAGCCCGATCCACGTCTTCGCCGGATCCGCGACCATGTAAGGACTCCAGTTGTTGAAGATCTGCAGCCGCCCCACAAGAACGTCCGGCTCCTGAATGTATATCCAATTGTCTTTGAGCGGACTGCCGTCGGCCTCCCGTACCTTCAATCGATCCACCAGAAGACCTACCGTGATGAAATCGCGGTATTGCAATCCATCGCTCACCTCCCGTACCTCGGCGGGAATAGGGATGTCCAGAGCGCTGATCATGTCGCGCACCGGCATGGTAGAAAACACATAATCGGAGGCAAAGCGGCGCTGCTCCCCGGAATCGCTGACAGCTTCGACCGCGACCACTTTGGCGCCCTCTACGCACAGCCGAGTTGCCCGCCAGCCCATCATGATTTCCCCGCCCTTGCCGCGGATCTGGTCTGCCGCATGCTCCCAAAGCTGCCCCGGCCCGTATTTTGGATAAAGAAACTTCTCGATCAACGAAGTCTCTGTACCCTTCTGCTGAATTCCCTGGTCCTTCCGGGAGGCAAAGATATTTTTGAGGAAGTGCAGGACGGCCGTGGTGAGCGAAAGCCCCTTGATGCGCTGGGCTCCCCACTCCGCGCTGATCGAATCGCAGGGTACTCCCCAGACTTTCTCGGTATACGACTTGAAAAAGGTCAAATAGAGCTGGCGGCCGAAGCGGTTAATGAGGAAATCTTCCAGCGACCTTTCCTGCTTGCAGGGAAAGAGCTTGGCGCCAAGATAACTGAACCCGACCTTCAAGGTGCGCAACAAACCGAGGTTGCGAAGCGTGTTCCCCGTCAACTTGATCGGATAATCGAAGAACCGCCTGAGAAAGTAGATGCGGCTCTTGCGGGGACGGACCAGCATCACCAGATCCGCATTCTCCGGAGACAGGCCTCCTGCGGCCGTCGTCAGAGCCCGCCGCTGATTCTGATACTTCAACGTGTGATGTGTATCGGCTCCTGATTCGGGCGGCAGCAGTTCCATCCACCAGTTCATCACGCGGTCGGACTTGGAAAAAAACCGGTGTCCCCCGATATCCATGCGGTTGCCGTTGTACCGGATCGTGCGCGAGATGCCGCCGATCTCCTGGCTCGCTTCCAAAACGATCGGATGAATATCCGAGCGGCGCAAAAATTCGAGAGCCGCAGTCAAACCGGCAGGACCGCCGCCAATGATCAAGGCAGTTTTACGCATGGTGAGTGATGACCGTGCCCGCGGAGGATTCGGAATTCCGCTGGCCCCTAGCTGGTGGACGGATCAGCTCCGCTTCCGGGGGACGGCCCTTCCGAGAAGGGCGCCGAACCGTACAAATTTTCGCTCCTGCCTCGAAGAGCGCTATTGTCACAAATGGTTCCATTTGGTCCGTCGCGCCATCGACCACAGGACCTGATTCCACCCCCGCCCGATCGCTGAGACCTACAGCCTACCATGCCCGCTTGAGCAATCCGCATTCCCAGTGTCCAGGAGGCTGGCGCCGCAAATCTTCGCCCCGCCGTCGTACGGGCGACCCTTTGGTTGCACTCTTCTCTTGTGGACAGAGACTGAACTTTTGATTACCCTGAAATTCGAGATTGAATGGGGCCAAAGCGTCAGGTTTCATGCTTAGCAGCGGTGCCTTCGCCCCCTGGAGTTTTGATTTGGATGCTTCACGGCGGGCGCAAAAGGCATCATAACGGTCTGCGTGGCGTGCCGCGGAAGCTTCTGATTCCCTTCCGGCATGCTCCGTAATGCTCAGATTTCATTCACCCTATTCAGGGTAATACGGGTTCTGCTGCAACTATTGTTGGATACGTAACCAATCGGGTTACTTGGTACAACGAGGCGATACAGTGCATAATTTCCTGGGCCCCTATGCACTCGAGGACTGCCTGAATTGCAGCTACTCGACGACCGAAGTAAGAAAACCATCAAATCTCACGGGCGGCTAACATGCGACTTCTTTCAAGATCTCTAGCTTTCGCAGTTTTTTTGGCGGGAGCTATCTTGCCGAATGTCTCCCAGTCACAGGTAGTACCCGCGATCAAGGGCGGCGGAAGCCAGATCAACATTATAGGTCTTTATTCCCTCGTGAACCCCGATGGCCAAGCCACCCTGAACTATCCCCAGGGTAAGGTTTTTTCGCAGAGCGAGAAGAACCGTGCCGGCCAGTATAACCAGGGCGGAGCGATAGGCGCGGATTTTCGGCTCGGCCGATTCGTTTTTGGACAGCCTGCGCTCGCCGCACGCTTCACCTTTTCCTACGGGAATTTCGCCAATGAGAGCACCTACATGTTCGGCCCGGAGCTCCATTACACATTCAATAAACTGCGCCCGTATGGCGACTTCCTGATCGGCAAAGGGAACATCGACTACAAGAACACTTCGTTCACTGACGATAGCATCGTCTACGAGTTCGGAGGAGGTTTGGACTACCACCTCAACCGCCGCTTCAATGCGCGCCTGGTCGACTTCCAATACCAGTTCTGGAACCTGTCAAGCCATACCTATCCGGCCGGACTCGAACCGGGAGTTCCTGCTCAGACCTTTGCCACTACCCTGAGGCCTTACACGCTTAGTTTCGGTCTAACCTTCCGCGTGCGATAGGCGAGACCGGCGTTTATCCTCAGCATTCGAGCGCGCCCCAGGATCAGCACCGGATGAATTCCGGGGTGGATAGCCGAGTATGCAACAGTTGGAGAGAGCGTTTCACCAGCAGCGTCCACAGCCATGAAGGCAAGTGGCCATCGTCCAAAGCGGACCCCGTAGGCTGCTTGATGAAGGATCACGACTTCTCACTTCAGCGCGACGCGTCCACGGGCACTCAGGCTCGCTCCTTCGACCTCGAGTCCTTGCGCACACCCACTTTTTGGCGCTGAGCATGAGAGTTGTGATGCACCCATCCGCCCCAATCCGCGACCCTTACCTCCAACCCGTGTTTTCGTTGTCGAATCGGATGCGGAGGCAGACATGGAATCTCTGCTGGGCCTTGTTCTATCGCCCTTCGCCCCGTCCCTTTCACTCCTGGCGGTCTTTCCTCCTGCGCTGTTTCGGAGCCAAAATGGGGCCCAATTGCCATTTTTATCCCAGGTCTCGCGTTTGGGCGCCATGGAACTTGCATTGTGCGGACGGCGCGTCGCTCGGCGACCATGCAGAGATTTATAATCCGTCCCCCGCGTATCTCGGATCTCACGCGATCGTCTCCCAGCAGGCTTATGTTTGCGGCGCAACTCACGACTACAACGATCCGGCCTTCCCTTTCATCTCCTTCCCCATCCGGCTGGGAGCATACTCCTGGGTGTGCGCCCGTGCGTCTGTCGGGCCCGGAGCCAGCCTCGGGGAAGGAGCAGTCCTGGGCCTCGGCTCTGTCGCCACGTCGGAGCTCGAGCCATGGACCGTTTATGCCGGAGTTCCAGCCAGGAAAGTAAAGCAGCGCGTGCCTCGCGGATCCTCCTCGTCCGCGGATTGGCCGCCCAGCGAAGGAGCGGCTGAAGCGTACTCCGAGCAAGTGAAATGGAACCTCCGGTGATATGCTCTTAGCGATGCTCTCCCGCCTGGCTCGAATCTACCGAGGGATACTTTCCGGTTCCTTCCCGACCTGGAGCGATGCCGGGGGAGCCGTCTGGTCAGGCAGCTTGCGGCTAACAATTTTGCAAGTCCTGTTAGCCGTTGCGTTGTGGTTCTACGGCGTGTCTCCTTTGTCCGTTCAGGCACAGGATTCGGGATTGGCTGCGCAGCCGCAAGCCGAACCCGCGCCCATCACGCCTGCGCAAGGACCTTATAATTCAACCGCTCCCGAATTGATCTTCCCTCAATCGACGCTGCCTGCCGGCGAGCCGGCTCGCTCGTCGCAGAGGCAGCCGAGCCCGATGGGGCCCTCCCTTGGGGCCGGATTGGGATACGGGCCGATTCGTCCGGGCGATATCGTCGAGGTCCAGGTCTTCGATTCTCCGGAATACAACGTAAGAATGCCGGTCTCCTCGTCGGGCGATATCGCGATCCCGTATGCCGGGTTGTTCCATATCGAGGGAATGACATCCGTCGAGGGAGCCAAGGCAATCGAGCATCTCTTCCTGGACCGTCAAATTTTGCGCGATCCCCATGTGATCGTGACGACCCAGCAGTTTGGATATAGCGTCACCGTGCTGGGCGAGGTCCACACACCCGGGATTTATGCACTGGCAGGGAGACAGCGTCTGATCGATATCCTCACCGAGGCCGGCGGGGTCACCGACCGGGCCGGCCACGTCATTGAGATCTTCGGCGCAGGTTCAATGAAGGACCCGACGAGCCTGCTCTGGGATCCGACCTTGCGCGAGAATGACAACGCGGAGGTGCAACTCAAGGCGGGACAGACCGTTCTCGTAAGCCGCTGCGGAGTTGTTTACGTAGGAGGGAGCGTAGGCCGGCCGGGAGCATACCCCATCTGCGATTCGCAGCACACAACGATCTCCGAGGTCATAGCGGAAGCCATGGGAGTCAGGCCTTCCTCCTGGGGACAGCGCACAATCCTGCTTCGGACGAGCGTGACAGGAACCCGCGTGATGCAACAGGTCAAGCTTGAAGATACCCTGCGCGGCAAAAAGCCGGATATCGTGATGCAGCCCGATGACATCCTCTTTGTGCCTCCAAGTACCTGGAAGGCCGTAGGCAAAACCGCTGTAACCGCGATGGTCGGCTTTGCCACCCAGGCCTATTTCTATATCCATTGACAGTTCTGAAGGCCACGGCTTGAGCGAGCAAACTGAGGAAAGACCAGGCCGCAATCGTTTGCCCATGAAGTTCAGCGTCGTGACAATCTCCTTCAACCAGGGGCAGTATCTTGAAGATGCCCTTAGCTCCGTCCTGACGCAGAACTATCCTGACGTGGAATACATCGTCGTTGACCCCGGTTCCACCGATGGCAGCCGGAAACTCATTCAACGGTACTCCGATCGCCTGGCTCACGTTGTACTCGAGCCTGACCGGGGGGCGGCAGATGGCTTGAATAAGGGGTTCCGGCGGGCATCCGGAGAGATCTTCGGTTTCCTGAACTCAGACGATATGCTTCTCCCCGGAGCGATCGAGGCGGTCAGCCGCATCTTTGAACAAGATCCCGACTGTGACATTGTGATGGGGAACGGCTTCATGATCGACGCTGGCGGCAAGGTGATTCGGCGTATCCAGGCCGCCGGCTTCACCGTTAACCGCTACTTCTATGGGGCAGCAACATGGCTCCAGCAATCGACCTTCTTTCGCCGGCGAGTCTTTGAGGCGGTTGGCGGCTTCAATGCCGGCAACCGCTCATGCTGGGATGGAGAGTTGATGGTCGAGATGCTCTCCATCGGCGCCAAGGTGCTTTATCTCGATCGCGACCTCTCGCTCTTCCGGGTGCATCCTCATTCCATTACCGGATCGAAGCGCCATAAGCAGATGATGAAAGCGGACATCGACCGCATGTTCTGGCGCGCCGCCGGGCGGCGCTGGACCGTGCTCGATACTGTCCGCTCGTGCATCTTTCGGCTGGAACGGGTCTTGACTCATCCGGGCGCCTTTGAGTCTGCAATCAGGGGGCGGCTTCACCGGACGTAAAACTCCAGGGAAATAATCCTCAGCTGACGCGTACAGTCAACGGAGAGGCGTTCGACGCACCGGCTTCGCGCGGCGAGAAAGGTTGGTCAAAGGCATGCGAGCACTCTATAATTCGAAGACCATTGGCTATTCCCATGCTGCGATGCTACTCCGCATAAGGACGCTTACCTGCGGCCGATTTCCCACTTCGCATGCCTCGCTTACCGGGACCCTGGTTTCAGAGATGTGCCGCATGGAGCAAGTTACCTTGTCCTATTGATTTCCTGTGGGTTTGAATGTCCGATTTCGGTGAAGTCTCAACAGAATGAATATTCCCCAGCAAACGGAACAGCCTTTAACGGCGGAGATCAACGAAGCAGGAGGCCCCGAACGAACCCTGCTGAGTGTGGGGACGTCGGAAGGCCAGACGCTTCAGCATTTCCTCCGTCTCGGGAAAAAGTATCTCTGGCTGGTTCTCACCTGCGCGGCGCTCGGCGCGGCTGCCGGATTTTTCAAAAACGTCACTTCTCCAAAGCAGTACCAGGCCACTGCGGACATCGAAATCACGCAGGATACCGCTGAGCGGTTTGGGCTCGACACCAGCGGTTACGACAGCGGATATATTGACGTAGCGCGCCTGGATACGGAAGTGGCTATTCTGGAGAGCTCCACGCTGGCTCTGCAAACCATCCGCTCTCTCCATCTTGAAAGAAACAAGGATTTCCTGCCGATCGGGTCGGCGGCTTCCTGGGACCTTTCAGACATTCGGCAGCGGCATGCCTTGATTGGAATGTTTCGCGGAGGGCTCTCGGCAATCCGCAACGGCCATACCAACATCCTGCAACTGAGCTGTACGGCTCGCAATCCGGAGCTGGCGGCGATCATCTGCAATACCCTGGTGGACAATTACGTCCAGCACAACTTCAGCGACAACTACGCTGCTACCCAGGAGGTCTCGGTCTGGCTGCAGCAGCAATTGGGTGATCTGAAGAACCGCCTGGAGGCCAGCCAGGAGCACATGCTCGATGTCCAAAAGGACATCGGGCTGGTGGGCATCGATCAGACGCAAAGCATTGTGCTCTCTCGTCTGGTGGAGATCGGCCATGACCTGACGCAGGCGGAGGCCACAAGATTAGTGGCGCAGGCGAAGCTGATCACGCTTCAGAGCGCGCCGGCGAACGTCCTTCCTACCCTGAGCGGCGACCCTGTTCTGCTGAGCCTGAAGCAGCGGCTGGTGGGCGACCAGGCGGAATACGCCAGCCTGAGTGCAAAATATGGAGCGCAAAATCCCCGCCTGGCGGAACTTCGCTCGGAAATGGACGAGATCACGCAGAGCATGAAGCTCGAAAATGCCGCCGTGATCAGCCGCGCCCAGCAGGATTTGAATGCCGCTACGGAGAATGAAAAATCCCTGCGCGCCAAGATGGACCAGGAGAAGAACACCGCCTACCAGGGAAATTCCAAGGCGGTCGAGTACTCTCTTGCCCGGCGGGAATACGAATCCAATCGGTCACTTTACGACGGCCTGCAACAGCGGCTTCAAGAGGCCGGGATCATCGCCGGCCTCCACTCGACCGATATCCGGCGGATCGATCCCGCCGATGCGCCGGATAACCCAAGCTCTCCGAAGAAAGGCACGAATCTGTTGCTGGGGCTGCTTTCCGGCCTGGGTATCGGTCTCTTCCTGACATTCGTCATCGAGTCTCTCGACACCAATATCAAATCCATCTTTGACATCGAAGAGCGGCTGGGATTACCCATGCTCGGAGTCGTCCCTCAGGTGGACGCAAAGCAGCTTTCCCCGGAGACCTTCGTCGCGGACGCTACTTCGACATTGCCGGGAGCCTGGTCCCGGCTCGCCGAGGCGTATCGCTCACTGCGGACGACGATCCTGCTGTCGCGCGCCGGGACGCCCCCGCAGGTTATCCTCGTCAGCAGCGCCAAGCCTTCGGAAGGCAAGACCTCCGTCACTACGTTGGAGTCGATCGTCTTTGCACTCAACGGATCGCGGGTTCTGCTGATCGACGCCGATCTGCGCCGGCCCTCCGTACACCTGCGATTCCGATTTCCCAACAAAGTCGGGCTTACCTCCGTGCTGACCGGGAAATCCTCGCTGGAGGACGCAATCGTCGTCGCTCCTTCCGTCCCCACGCTGCATGTTCTTCCCGCCGGCCCCATTGCTCCCATGCCGGCTGAGCTGCTGGGCTCGCCGCAGATGCGAAAGCTTGTGGAAGATCTGCGGCCTTCTTACGATTTCATCCTCATCGATACGCCGCCGGTCCTCACGGTCACGGATGCGGCGGTGCTCGTCACCGTGAGCGACGGCGCGGTGCTGGTCTTGCGCTACGGCGATGCATCGCGCAACGTTGTCGCCCGGGCGAGCGAGATCCTCCTGCGCTCCGGAGCCCATCTGCTCGGCGTCGTGCTCAACGCGGTCAACCTGCAGTCCTCCGACTATGCCGAATACTATGGCCGCGCCTACAACGACTATTACCAGTCCCGCGCGGACGTCGACGAGTAGCGCGCATGCCGAAACAGGAGAAGGATCGCTTGAGGGCAATCGTCGCCTCCGGTTGGGGCAAACTCTTCTTTCACGAGATTGCGCGAGCATTGGCCAATGCCGGAGTTGACGTCAACTTTCTGACCGGATGGTCTCCCCGGCCGCACCAGGCCGCCATCGTGGATCGGATGGGCAATCTGCTGGGAGAGAAGCACCTGGCAAAACGGCTGGCGGCTCGGCGGATTGACTCCCCGGGCGTTCGAGTGATCCCTTCCGCGTGGCCGGAGTTTGCCGGAACAGTCATCGGCATGGCCCAGCGAAGCCATTTTTTACCCCGCGACCTGGCCTATGGCATGCAGTTCCGTGTGGTTGCGTGGGCCAGCCGCAAGCACATGCAAGATGCCGACGTCCTGCTCGTTCGCAGCGGAGCAGGGCAAGCCGGCGCGATCAAGACTGCCCGCAAGAACGGCCTTGGCATCGTCACGGATCACTCCATCGCCCATCCCGCCTTCATCCATGCGGTTTTGAGCGAAGAGTTTGAGCGCTTCGGCCTGGACCGCGGTTATAACCCGAACTCGGACCTATGGAAACTCGTCCTGCGGGATTGCGAAGACGCGGATCTGCTGATGGTGAACTCTGATTTCGTGAAGGAGACCTTCGTCGGCCTCGGTTATCCTGCGGAGAAGATCCGTGTCTCCTATCTTGGCGTACGGGAGGCCTTCTTCGACCTGAAGCACGACTACGAGATCGCCGGGCCGGTCAGGATTCTCTTTACCGGAAATTTCGATCTGCGAAAGGGAGTGCGCGTGCTGCTCGCCGCTATTCGCGAGTGCAGGCGAGGCGGGATGGATGTCCGGCTGGAACTGATCGGGAACCTTGGGAATGGCGCTCCCTGCCTGGAACCCTCCGATTCTGTCTTCTTTACCCATTCCCCTTTCGTTCCCCAGGAAAGGCTGATGGACGCGTTTGCTCAGGCTGACCTGTTTGTCTTTCCCACATTTGCCGAGGGCTCCTCGCGATCGGCGATGGAGGCAGCCGCCGCGGGGCTTCCCGTAATCACAACCAGGAACTGCGGATTACCCCTCGAACACGAAAAGAGCGCAATTTACGTTCCGGTCAACGACACGGAATCGCTCGCAAATGCAATCTCCCGCCTGTCGCTCGATCAGGCTCTTCGCGAGACTCTGGGGCGGAACGCCATGGAGACCGTCAGTGGAAACTACACCTGGGATCACTACGGCCGGAGGGTTGCCAAAATCCTGCGGGAGACCGTCCGGAATTAGGAACGGGGCTCGCCCGCGAGGCGACCCGTCAGAGTGGGAGCGCGCTCGAATCGATGCCGCCGGCGAGGCCGAAGTACGACTCCACGATGTCGAGCAAAGATCTCCCGGTCAGGTCAGCCTCTTCCGCAGCTAAGCCGGAGCCAGGCTTCTGACGCTCCGGCTCGCCCTCGATGAAGATCGTTTTCATACCAAGCTGCTGCCCGGCCCTGATATCCGAGAGCGAGTCGCCGATCACTACGCTGTTCCGCGGATTGGCTTCTGGAAATCGTTGGAAAGCCTGCCGGAAGAGCCCCACACCCGGCTTCCTGCAGTCGCAGACCCCGCGATCATGAGGGCAAAAGAAGATTGCGTCGAGATGCGCTCCCCGGGCAGCCAGGTCGGTTGCCATTCTGGAGTGGATCAGCTCCAATTGGCGCTCGCTCAGGAGACCCAGTGCGATGCCACGCTGATTCGTAACCAGAATGACCGTCAAGCGCGCGCGGTTCATCCTTGCAACCGCCTCGATTGCTCCAGGCAGCCACTCGAAACGCGCCCGCTCCGTCACATAGACACCCTCCGGCATCTTGCGATTCAGCACACCATCCCGATCGAGAAAGACATACCCTATCGTGCGGGGATCCAATGGCTCCATTTCCATGCCGCGGCAAAAGCCCCCTCCAGAATAATGCAGAGGCTCGAAACCCCATTCCGCGACCCCAGGCAAAGAGGTCGTTTTGCTTTTGTGGGCAATACGCGCTGGCGATCAATAGCGCTTCAACGAGACGATATAATCTTCCTACTCCGGGGCACAAAGCAAAAGATGACGGTTCGCTTGATGATGGCAGCGGAGCCCCTGTGCGACCCTGTCTCGATTCGACACAGGGTTGCATTGCAGCATTGAGCCGCAGCGCAGGATTGAGCCGAAGATACGGTTGGGCATCCCGGGCTCCGGGATGCGGTTGTCTTCACTCGAAGACGTTCCAGGTAAGGGTCCCATGATCCGCAATTTGCACGAAGTGATGCAATTGATTGAGCAGGGCTGGTGCGACGTCCACGCTCTTGTGGTGGGCGACGTGATGCTCGACAGGTACATCTGGGGAAATGTCGAGCGAATATCCCCGGAAGCGCCTGTGCCTATCGTGCATGCCGCCCATCGCAGCGAGCAACCGGGCGGGGCAGCGAATGTCGCCATGAATCTCGCCGGGCTGGGAGCGCGGGTCACTCTGCTGGGCTTCGCCGGCGGGGACAGTGAGCAGGCTGCACTGGACCGGCTGTTGCAAGCTGCCGGAGTCGCCAGCCTGCTTACGCAGACCAGCGGAGTTCCTACAACCTCCAAATTGCGGATTCTGGGTGGAAATCAACAGATGCTTCGCTTGGATACAGAGGCAACCACCCCCCGCCCGGCCAGCGCCTATGCCGAACTGCTGGATCAATTTGAGAAAGCGCTGGGGGTCTCGAACGTTGTCATCCTTTCCGATTATGCAAAGGGAGTTTTGACCTACGAGGTCTGCCGTTCGCTCATCGAAAGGGCCAATGCTGCGGGTATTCCGGTCCTGGTCGACCCCAAGAGCCGGGACTTTGCGCGTTATCGTGGCGCGACCACGATATGCCCGAACCTCAATGAGCTCTCGCTCGCCGCCCAGGAGAGTTCCGGGGACGTCGAGAAGATTCTCGCCGCGGGGCAGCGGATGATCGCGGGCTTGGATCTCGAGTACCTGACGGTAACGCTGAGCGAAAAAGGCATCGCCGTTCTATATCCCGAAGGACGCACTCTGCTGCCGGCCGTCGCCCGCAATGTATTTGACGTCTCCGGGGCTGGCGATACCGTTATCGCTACCCTGGCCCTGGGCATCGCAGGCGGCCTGCCAATTGAGACCGCGGCGCAACTCGCCAATGTCGCGGCAGGTATCGTGGTCAGCAAGGTCGGAACCGTTCCGATTCAGCGGCATGATCTCGTCGGAGCGCTCTCGGAAGAGATCGGGCTGCATGCGGAAGAGAAGGTGCTCTCGCTCGATCAACTCCTCACGCGCGCCTCCGCCTGGCGCTCCCGCGGCAAAAGGATCGTATTCACCAACGGCTGCTTCGACATCTTGCATATCGGCCACATCTCCCTGCTCGCCCAAGCGCGGCAGGAGGGGGATAAGCTGATCGTCGGCATCAACAGTGATGCGTCCGTCCGGCGCTTGAAGGGCCCTTTGCGGCCGATGGTGGCCGAGCGGGAGCGCGCGCAGATGCTGGCTGCGCTCACCGCCGTCGACGCCGTAGTCGTCTTTGGCGAAGATACTCCGCTGTCTACCATTCAGGCGCTTCGTCCCGACGTTCTGGTCAAGGGCGGCGACTATTCTGAAGCGACAATTGTCGGCGCGGCAGAGGTTCAGGCGTGGGGAGGATCGGTCAAGATCGTCCCCACCGTCGAAGGCTTCAGCACAACCAGAATCATCGCGAAGGCAATTTCCTCATCCCCGGCATAACTCTCAGATGTGCGATCAAGCGAGTCCTCGAATCACGCTACTGAGCTTTCGCACCTTCGGCGACTACGTATTGAAGGCTCCCTTTCTTTACGAGCTCTACCGGCGCTATCCCAACGCGCAGGTCACAATCCTGACAAACGATAAGGGCGGACAGACCTACCCGCTGCTCGATTCCCGTTTGCAGGTCGTGGTTTTGGATCACGATCACGGAAAGATAGAGATTTTGCGCAAGCTGCTGCGGATACCGCGAGCCGAAGTGGTTTACGCGATGGATGACAGCCGCACAACGCTCGTGCTCTCGCTGCTGGTCCGGGGCAAGCGGAGAACCGGGTGGGTTCAGGGCATCAGCCGGCTCTACTCCCAAGGCGGCTTCTTTGAGTGGAAGAGTGTCCGTAGCTGGCTATCGTGGATCGTCCGCCCGGTCTTCCGGCCGGGCAGGATCAGGCTTCCGGAAGACCGGTATGAAGGGGAGGTGGAGCTCGAACTGCTCGATGTGGCCGGGCAGGGCCGGCGCCTGGCGGAGTATCGCAGTCCGTTCGCCTCGGCTCCCGCGGTTCGCCCGGAGACGCCGTACATCTATTGCGCAGCGCAGGCAGGCTGGACTGCGC
>DASYYO010000042.1:0-3460 GCA_035933805.1 Acidobacteriaceae bacterium
GAGAGCGCCAGGCCGCCAAGCTGATCTCCGGCAAAAGGGTCTGCGCCCGCGATGTAAGCGAGAAGGTCCGGGCGAAAGCGTGCAAAGGCAAGATGGAGCACGCGGTCCAGCGCCGCGAGATACTCGCTGTCTCCGGTTCCATCGTCCAGATGAACGTCGATGGATGAAGGCGGTTTGTACGCGGGGTAGTTGTTTCGCTGGTGGAGCGAGACGGTAAAGACATTTTCCCGGCTGGGCAGGGCAGAGCCGGTGAGTTCGCCGCAATTCAACCTCTCAGCGAGGGGCCGCTTTGCCGGCTCAGGGCCGTTCCCTTGACTGGATTCCCCTCTTCCAGCGGCGAAGGCATCGGAGAGTCCTGCTGCGTATGGCGGAAAGATCGCCGCAGTTCCGTTCCCGTGGTGGACATCGAGGTCGAGAACCATGGCGCTCCGGAGGATGCGGTCGCTTTGCAATCGCCGCAGAGCGATGGCTACATCATGGAGAATGCAGAAGCCTTCTCCATGGCCAGGGTGCGCGTGGTGAAATCCTCCCCCGATCGAGAGGGCCACTCCCTTCGAGCAAGAGAGACGGGCCGCCAGCAGGGTGCCCCCGGCGCCCAGGAGGGTGGCCTCGACAATCTCTTCGGAGTAGGGAAGCTCCATGCGGCGGATCTCCATTTCGGAGAGCGTGCCGTTGAGCAGCCGGTCCACGTAGCCAGCCTCGTGCACGCGCAGAACGTCGGCGAGATCAATAGGCTCGCAGCCAAGGAAGTCTTCTTCTCTTGCTGCCCCGCTCTGCAACAGGCGTTGCCGGATCCTGCTGTATTTCACGCCGGGGAAGACGTGAGTTTCGCCGAAAGGCAGGTAAAAATCCTCGCGGTGAACAAGGGGAAAAGGAAGCATAGCCGACTCTTGCTCGCCCGTCCTCAGCCGCCGGCAAGAGCGGCTCTTGCAGCCAACGTCGCTGCCCCGCCGGGAGAGGCTTTCGAGGAGAAGGGAGCCCTGACTCCGCAGGGTAACATCAAGAGAGAATATGTGAGCCGTCCAGTGCGGGACCGCTGCATAAGAGGAGATCGCCATTTCCCAAAAGGCAGAGGAGCAAAAGGGGGAAGCTGATTCGCCGGATCACCGCATGGACGAGTCTGGGCGGGAGGGAGGCATCTCGCACGCCTGGCGCGCGTTGAGGCACAGAAATTTCCGTCTGTTCGTCGCCGGCCAGAGCGTTTCGCTGATCGGCACCTGGATGACGCGCGTGGCCACGAGTTGGCTGGTCTACCGGCTGACCGGCTCGGCGCTTCTGCTGGGAGTGGTTGGGTTTGCCGGCCAGATTCCAACTTTCCTGCTCGCTCCCTTCGCGGGAGTATGGGTGGATCGGTTGGACCGCAGACAGGTGCTGGTGTGGACCCAGGTCCTGGCCGCTGTTCAGTCCCTCGTCCTGGCTGCGTTAACCCTCTCCAGGCGTGTGACCATTCACGAGATTCTCGTGTTGAGCGCCTTCCAGGGCCTGATCAATGCCTTCGACATGCCCGGGCGGCAGGCCTTCCTGGTGCAGATGGTCAAAGACCGGGAGCACCTGGGCAATGCGATCGCCATCAACTCCTCCATGGTGAATGTGGCCCGATTGGTGGGCCCCTCGCTTGCCGGCCTGGTCATTGCCGGGTTTGGGGAGGGGTATTGCTTTCTGGTGGACGGGATAAGCTACTTTGCCGTGATTGCATCGCTGCTGGTGATGCAGGTGGGCGGATCCCCGGTGAGACATTCGGCCGCCATGATGGAGCAGTTGAAGGAAGGCTGGACCTATGTTTCCGGCTTCGTTCCTGTGCGGACGATCCTCTTGCTGTTCGCTCTGGTGAGCCTGACGGGCATGCCGTACACCGTCCTGATGCCGATCTTCGCTTCGCAGGTGCTGCATGGAGGGCCGCATACTTTGGGCTTCCTGATGGGCGCATCCGGCGTGGGCGCGCTCGTCTCGGCGATGTCGCTGGCCGCGCGCAAGAGCGTGCTGGGCCTGGGGCGAATGATTCCGATCTCCTCGGCTATCTTCGGTTTAGGACTGATTTCCCTGGGGCTCTCTACCTCATTCTGGCTCTCCATCACTCTCATGCTGGTGACCGGCTTCGGCATGATGCAGGGGATGGCATCAAGCAACACCATCATCCAGACGGTGGTTCCGGAGGACAAACGCGGGCGGGTCATGAGCTATTACACGATGGCCTTCGTAGGAATGGCTCCTTTCGGGAGCCTGCTTGCCGGGACGATGGCGCATTGGCTGGGCGCACCTCGGACGGTGATGATTACGGGCTCGATCGTAATTGCCGGCTCGGCATGGTTTGCCGCGAAGTTGAAGGGAATCCGGTCGGCAATTCGCCCGATCTATGAGCAGATGGGCATCCTGATGCCCAGGGCCGAAGAAGACTCGGCCGCCACAAATACCCCCGGAGTCCTCTAGGTGTCCAATCTCGGCAAGCTGCGCGACATCGCGCGGCAGGACGGGTTCGAACCCTGCAGATTGTTTTCCAGGAGCAGCAAAGACATGCGTACTTCTTCGTGGACCGTCGCCGGGCAGCCGGCTCGCATCCTGGCGAGCTTTCTGATCTTCACTCTTGTGCAGAACCCAGCAGGCCTGCTGGGCGAGGGCGCCTTCTCCAGGCACAAGAAGGTGGTGCTGCCCTCCGGGCAGCTCAGCGGCGATGAGCGAAGCTTGCATGCGCTCAACCGTCTGACCTTTGGTCCACAGCCCGGTGATCTGCAGCGGGTGAATGCGATCGGCCTTGAGAAGTGGGTCGATCTTCAACTCAATCCGGAAAAGATTGACGATAGCTTGCTTGCGGCGCAACTGCGAAACTACCCGATCATGCAGATGCCTCTGCCGCAAATGGTTGCCGCATTCCCCTCGGCCGCTCTCATTCGCAACGCTGCCGAGGGGAAGAGAGCGCTCCCGGCCGACCGCATCGAACGCGCGATCTACCAGAATCAGATCTTTGATTACCAGCAGAGAAAAGAGCGGCAGGCCCAGGAGGCGGCCGCGCTGCAGTCCGCTCCGGAAGGCCCCGGCGGCGAACCGCAGGCGCAGCCGGCATCGCAGCCGTTGGCGCCTCCGAGTTCCGGTGCGGGTGCGGCAAATCAGCCTGGGACCGACGGCAAAGGCGAGGCAATCGCCGATGCCATGGCACTCGAAGATGTCGCCAGCTCTCCCTCCATCCAGGTGCATGAGCAGAAGCTGTACGCAGATCTGGCGTCAACCGCCATCGTCAATCTTCCGCCGGATCAGCGATGGAACAGGCTCATCAATATGACGCCGGAGCAATTCCGGAACTTCGTCAGAAGCCTGACTCCCGAAGAGCGCCTGCAGGTGACCCAGGGAATGAGTCCCCAACAGAAGGAAGCGATCTTTGCCCTGGTGAATCCTACTCTGGTTGTAGCCGGGGAACTGCTGCAGACGCGTCTGCTGACAGACATCTATAGCAAACGTCAGCTTCAGG
>DASYYO010000071.1:0-5635 GCA_035933805.1 Acidobacteriaceae bacterium
TCTTTCAGCGAAGGTAAGCCCCGCTCGCCACTGATCTCCTTCAGCCCGGCATCGATCACCAGGCGCTCGTTTCCCGTCCTGCTGATCACCGTGCCCAGGACGCTCAAGGCCAGGTCGAACTCCGGCTGCACGCTGCGGTAGTCAGTGTCCATCAACAGATAGGAGCCGGCCTGAATTTCAGTCACTCCGGGAAAGGCCCCGGAGAGGGAATAGGTTCCCGTGCCGCCCGCACTTACAATCTCAACCGGCAGGCCGTGGGAGCGGAGGAGCCTGGCCGTCTCGACCAGCTTGCCCATCGCCTGATGAGAGGCTTCCGTCTTGGCCGGCCCCGGCTGCATCCGGTTGCAATGTCCCTCGTATCCTGTCAGTCCGCGCAGACGCAGCCCGCGCGCATGGGCGAGCTGTGCGAGAGCCAGCGCCGGCTCGCCCGGGGGCACTCCGCATCGGCCCATCCCCGTATCTACATCCACCACGACGTGCAGTTCGACCTTGAACCTGGCGGAGGCGGCCGCCAGCTCTTCGACCCCGCGCGGGTTGTCCACCGCAACGATCAAGCCGGCATGCCGGGAGAGCGAGGCGAAGGCTTCGACCTTGATCGCGCCCGCGATTTCGTTGACCAGGAGAATGTTGTCGACTCCCCCCTGGATCAGGGCCTCTGCCTCGCTGAGCGTGGCACAGCTCATCCCGATCGCACCGCACTCGATCTGCTTCTTTGCCAGAGCGACGCACTTGTGGTTCTTGTAATGCGGCCGTAGCCGTGTAGGCCCCTGCTTAAAAAAAGCTCCCATCTTCCGCAGGTTGGACTCCATGGCAGGCATGTCCAGCAGAAGCGCGGGCGTTCTGATCTCGGATCTCAACAAAGGACGCATCTCCTTATCTTTCGCGGACCCCGGTGAGCATCGAATCGGATAGTCCGAAGAGATCCAGCCTAACGCAAGGCTCGGCCCTTGCTCCTGTGGATGTGGAACCCGGCAGCGTACCAGACCGCAAGGCGGGGAGATGGATGACAAGACCTCCAGCTTTCGTTCAACTGTGAGAGAGCCAGGGCCTCGGGCAGGAACAACCTCTCTGCCCGGGGCTCAGAATTCCACGCGGAAGGTCGCCTGCCCCTGCCGGTTGCTGATCTGGGATGAGAGCCCGGTAATCTGCCCGAACGTCGAATCGGAGGAGTTCTGGTCCGGAGCCTGGAGCTGGGTTCGGTTGAAGGCGTTGAAGTAGTCGACGCGCAAGCTGGCTTGCACCCGATCGGAGATATGGAACGACTTGATCGCATCGAAGTTTTCGATTCTCAAAGGAGGAGTCCGCAAGGCAGCATAGGAGCGGACCGCATCGCCCAGCGCCCAGGCTCCCGTGTTCTGGAAGGCGCTGGTCGAGAACTGAATCGGAGCGGTTGCCGACTTGCCGGTAAAGTACTGCTTGGACCGGCCGTAGTTATAGGTCGTGAGCGGAACCCCTTTCACGATATTCGGCCGGTCGAATCCGTTCACCGCCAGGGGGTTGTAGTTGTTGTACGGACCCATGGGATTGCCGCCGGCGTAGGAGAGAATTCCGCTGAACTGCCATCCACCGAGGAGTTGACCCAGGACGCCCTTCGAGTTTAGATATCGCTGTCCGGGCCCAACCGGCAGGTTATAGGTCGCCACAAAGCTGGTGACGTACTTCTGGTCGAGCGAAGAGGGCGTGTACTCCGGCCGCAGGTTGAAGGAATTCTCTGCATTCGGTGAAAAGATTGAGGAGCCGGTCTGCGTGTTGGCGATGTTCCTCGAAAACGTCACGGAAGCCAGATAGCTCAAGCCGTTGGAGAACCGCTTTTCTCCCTGTGCCTGGAATGCATTGTAGAAAGCCGTCCCGTCGATCTCATAGATGTTGGGCATATCGGTATATTGCGGATACGGGCTCAGGGCCCGCTCCACGGTAGCCGAACCTCCAAGCTGCTGGACGAAGCCGGCATAGGGAACCTTGATCCCGGCAGCCACGGCGTCCGGAGAGGTGACCGACTCGCCCAGCAGATTGCCATACTGCAGGACCGACAGCGATGGCTGCCCATATTGAATCAGCGTAACCGGCAGATGGATTGCGCGGTTGCCGACATAGGCCGCCGTCAGAAACATGTTCCAGGGAAGCTGTCTCTGCACGCTGACGTTCCATGCCTGATCGTAGGGCGAAGCTCCGGCATGCTTGGGAGTGAAGGGAACGATCGCCGCTCCATTGCCGATCGATGGAGTGAAGGTGGCCGGCTGCGGAAAAGGCATTGGTCCTGCATCCCAGCTTCCGTACGCCGGGGTACTGCCGCCCGTCGGCCGCCGGGCAAACTCTCCTTTGAGCAGCGAGGACATGTAGAAGGCGCTCTGTGCGGTGCCGAACTCGTACGCTCCTCCATCGAGATACGTCAGATAGAAACCGGACTGGAGGACTGTATTCGGCGTGATCTGGTAGGAGAAGCCCACTCTGGGCTGCAGATTCTTCCAGTGGATGGCAGCACGGGTAATTCCCGAGCATCCTGCGCAGTTGCCGAATTTGCTCGCGGCTCCCGGCAGATTGCCGGCTCCCGGATCCTGTCCGGGGTTGTCCAGATTCATGAAGATGATCTGGTTGTTGTTCTCCGTGAAGGGAACCATCACATCCCAGCGCAGCCCCAGGTTGACCGTCAGGCGGCTGGTCATCTTCATGTCATCCTGCACGTAGCCGGCGAACGCCTTCGATCTCATGCGCAGCTCGCTTGAAAAGATGCGTACGCCGCCGTCGACCTGGCCGAGGAGGAAGCTTGCAAAGGAGCTGCCGTAGGTGCCGAAGTTCGGATCGCTGGCATTGGGAGTCGAGGTGGTTCGCTGGCTGAAGGCGAAGGTGCCTCCGCAGAACTGGCACTCGAGAATGTCCTGGTAGTTCTTGCGGAACTGGCCACCGAAGTTGAAGGTGTTCCGGCCTTTGGTCCACAGCCAGTTGTTGACCAGAACGATGCCCAACTGGCGCAGGTTGCTGACAGTCAGTCCGCCCACCAGACCGACCGTTGTCGAGTTCGAGCTCACGCCCCACGAGGTCGGTGCGTTCTGGCCGTCGAACTGGATATAGGGGAAGGTGATGCTGCCGGTCACCCCGGGAAAGCTGACGCCGATGTTGTGGTTGTGCGCGCCGGTGATCTGGCCGATCCAGTCCGCGCCTGCCGTCACCACCAGGTCGGGACTGATGGTCTTCACATAATTCAGCAGAAAGCCGGAGCCGAGCTGAGCATTGTTCACCTCGCTCTGCAGGTTGTTCGTGGCCGGCACAATCGGGGCGGAGGTAAAGTACGGCGACGTGATCGCATCCCGCCATTGGCTGAAGTGAATGCTCTGCGAGGAGCTCAGATTGTGGTCGATCGTATAACCCCACAGGTGCTGGCTGATCGCCAGGGAGGGAACGGCAGGGCTCTTGTTGCTCTGCAGGCCGTTCACGATGCCGGCGCGGTCGGGGTCGGGAATCAAGGGCAGCAGAGACTTCGCCAGCGTGCTGAAGCGCGCCTGCGGGATTACATTGCCCGGAAAAGGCTTGCCCGTCAGAGGATCAAAGATAGGAATCTGTTTGCCCGATGAGTCCACGAAGTTGCTGAAGTCGCCGTTCTTCATCGCCGGCGTCGGCACCGTTCCAATGCTGTTCTGCGCCTGGTTCTGCCGGAACCAATCCGTGCTGAAGTGAAAGAAGGTGCGATTCTTGCCGTTGTAGATCCTGGGCAGAATGACCGGGCCGCCCACAGTGAACCCATAGTTGTTCTGCTGGTTGATCGGCGGCGTAGGGTGCCCGTCGGGAGAAAAACGCGTGGGGAAGAAGCCGGACGAGTCGAAGAGCTGATTGCGCAGAATCTCGAAGGCGTCGCCATGCAGCTGGTTGGTTCCGGAAGCCATGTTATAGGTCACGGCGCCCTGGCCAAGGCCAAACCGCGCGTCGAAGGTCGAGCTGTTGACGCGGAATTCATTCACCATTTCATAAGGCGGATTGATGTAGGTCTGGTTGCCCGCATAGGAGACGAAGGCCACGGGCACTCCGTTGAACTGCACCTCGTTCTCAAAGTTGACGCCGCCGTTGATGTTGTGCGATCCCGCGTTCCCCTGCACGCCGGGCGCAAGAAACATGAAGGAGTCGATCTGCCGGGCCAGACCGTTGATCTCGATCGGAGCGGTCTTCACCAGCTCCGGCTCAAGCGTCGTGCCCAGCACCGGCGACGTGGTGTTCAGCGAGATGGCCGCTTCCTCCACATGAACCGTTTCGCTGGTCGCGCCCGGCTCCATGTGGATGCTCACTGTCGACATCTTGGCCACCTCGACGGTCACCGTCGTTACCTCCGTCTTGAACTCTCCCGCATCGATCGAGACGGCGTAGCTGCCGGGGATGAGACCGACGAGGGTAAAGCTGCCTGCCGAGGAGGTCACGGTCCCCGAGACCACGCCAGTCGAGGTATTGGTGACCGTGACGTGGGCTCCGGGAATCACAGCGCCGGTCTTATCCATCACCGTGCCGTTGATGCCGTTCTCCACCTGGGCGTGCAGTTGGGTGGCCGAGAGGCAGGCGATCAAGCAGAAGCAGCAGAGGACGGCTGGCAGATAGAACATGGCAGGCCGGTCTTTGCGAGGCCAATCGAGAGAAAAGCGCTGAGTCACGGAACCACCCTCCTGAAATCGCCTGAGATCCATCACTGGCCGCAGGGAAGCTGCAGGCCGCCGCTCCGCAAGATGCGGAAGAGCCCTGACTTACACGGAATTGGCTGGGAATGAACTGTTATTACAGAAACAACTTAGCCTCGGTTGTTCTGCATGTCAACAGAAAGTTAAAAGTTTTTGTTAGTGGCTTCGAACGCTGGGATACGCGTGCAGGGCGCAAGAAGGCTACTGATTCTGCAGTAGCCTTCTTGCGGCCATTTGAGGGACCGCCGGTTACTTGCCGTTCTGGGCCGCGTGCCCCTGCGTATCGACCAGGTACAGCAGAGCATCCCCGGAGAATGGCGGCGTGAAGCTCTGCGAGGAAGAGCCGGCCGCAACAGGCCGCCCGGCGATCACACGGCCGCTGGCCGGGTCAAACCACTCGACAGCCAGCTTGCGCGAGGGCGGCATGGCCGAGAGATTCATCTTGAATGAGCCGCCGGAGGGAGCGTAGGCCAGATATTCGGCGCCTGCAGAGGGTGTTTGCGCCAGACAGTAGCCGGTCGAGCTCAACGCTGGCTGCGGCGTTGCACCGGCCAGGTTGACCTTGCGGGAGTAGCGCAACACGTACCCGAGATTGTTGCGAAAATTTTCCCAGCGAGGATCGGCGGCCGCGCAGATTCCATTCCGGGGATGAAGGCAGAGATTCCTGTCCTGGCGCGGGTAATAGACCAGGTACGGATCCATGAAGAGCAGATGATTGCCGTTCAGGAAGTTCTCCCATGCGTAGTTGCGGTTCTGCTGCGGAGTCTGCTTCCAGATCTCCCAATAGGAATGATCGCTGTCATTCACGTTCACCTTGCACGCCGGACGGCCCGAGCCGCAGGACCTTACCGGGGAGATTCTGGCCGCGGGCGCCACCCAGTCGGCATTCGAGTTATAGACGGCGCTATCCGGAGCGTCGATCAGCGCCGCATACCCGATCGGGTGACGGTATCTCTTTCCCGACTCATAGGCGCGCAGGT
>DASYYO010000097.1:0-3386 GCA_035933805.1 Acidobacteriaceae bacterium
CGACGAGGCGGGCGAGGCGCATAATGCGCCGGCCGAGTATATTGTCAATCCTCAAGGCCAGGATGCGGGCAATTATCTGGAGCTGACTGCCGGCCGGAACGGAGCCTTCGAGATCTTCAACTCCGGGACTGGAAAGACCAGGAACTATGCAGCCAGATAGCCCTCTTCCTGAATAGGTTCGATGCGGCCAAGCAGGAAGAGATAGGCGAGGATGCCGATGATCAGGTATGCGGCAGAGACGCCGAAGGCCCATGCGAAGGAATGGAACGCGGTGACCACGTAGCCGGTGATGATGGGCGCCGCGATTCCTGAAAGCTGGTTGGAGAAGTTCAGGATTCCCGCAATCGTGCCCACGCTTTTGCCTGGGGCCAGCAGGGAGGGGATTGTCCAGCCGATGGGTGCTGCGGCGGAGAGCCCTCCGATTGAGATGCTGATCCACACCAGCGCCTGAGTTGGCGTGTGCGAGAACGCCGCGCCCACGATGCCGAGTCCCAGAGTGGTGCCTCCAATGAGGACGATTCGGCGCAGGAGATTTTCCCTCCAACCGCGAGCGATGAGTTGGTCTACCAGCCACCCTCCGACAAAGATATCGGTGATGGTGGCAATGATCCAAGGCACGCCTGTGTAGAGAAACGAGTGCAGCAGATCAATGTGCAGAGCATAGGAAAGATAGCTCGGCAGCCAGGTGAGGAGCAGGTAAAACACGTAGTTGTACGAGCCGAAACCAAGCGCGAGGCCAAGCACCTTCCGCTGGCGCAAGAGGTAGCCGAGCGATATGGATCCGGAGAGAGAGGGAACTTCTGCGGCGGGCGCGGCGTGTTCGGCAAGGATGTATTCGCGCTCCTGAGGGCTGAGGCCGGGGTCTTCCGCGGGATCGCGATAGACCCGATAAAAAAGCAGGAAGTAAAGGAAGCTGGCAAAGCCGGTTGCGGCGAAGCTCCATCGCCAGCCGACCCGCAGCAGCAGCAGGCCGATCAGGGGAACGCCGATCGCCGGCCCCAGTTTGGCGGCTCCATCAAACAGCCCGGTGGGCGTGCCACGTTCTTTGGAAGGAAACCAGTACCCGATGGCTTTGGCGTTTGCGGGAAAGGTCGGAGCTTCCCCGACTCCGAGCAGCAGACGCGCGCCAAAGAAGCCGGCAAGGTTGGGAGTAGCCGCGGCAGCAAACGAGGCCACGCTCCATACCAGGGTACTCACGCGGCCGACACGCCGGATTCCGAACTTGTCCAGAAGAACGCCGATAGGAAGCTGGCAGAGCGCGTAGGTCCAGTTGTAGGCGGCGGAGAGGTAGCCGAAGGTCACATCTGAAATGGCAAAGGTGGAGATCAGCGCGGCATGGGAGACCGACAGATTAATCCGATCGAAGTAGTTGACGAGTACGCCGAGGCTGAGCAGGAAGGCGATGCGCCATCGTCTTTTGGGTATGCTGACGCGTGGTTCTGTGGTTGCACTGGACATGAACAGAGGCCGTTGGCCCAGACTATACTGTTCCTCCTCTCTGTGTCCCCTGCAGACCAAGATTGTTTTGTGGCCGCGCCGCGACGGCGCCGCGCAATGGAAAGCAGGAGGAGCCGCGGACAGACGGAAGCGGTGTGGTTTTCGGAGATCCGGTCATCCGTCCGTCCGGCGATTCCATCATCCGTCCGGTCAGCGCCGTGCCGTCGCTTCGACAAGCTGAGTGACCGCAGGAACGACCATGTTCACGACGACAGCCTCCGGTTGTCCTGCCTTTTGCAGGATGGCAAGTTGCCGCGCCCGCCACTGAGATGTCGAAGCGCGGTGGTGCTGCAGCAGATCGGCGGCTTCCAGCCCGATCTCCGCAACCTGCTTGAGATGGGCAGAAACCGGGCGCAGATCCTCGGTCAGGTGTGACCTGCCGAGCATCGGCTGAAGCTGGCCGTCATTATCGCGCCATCGAGTGAGCAACTGCCGGGCCTGGTCCCAGTCCGGCGGGGTGGCCTTTTGAGAGGCGAGCCGATTGGCGAGGTCGAGAAAGCGCCGTGCGGTGTCGCTCTCAGGAGGAACTGCATCCACCAACCGGTTGAGCGGGGTAAAGGCGTCATAGGAACCCAGGTGGCGGCGGACATAAAGCCTGGGCGGTTGCACCACATTGCCGAGCACACGCAGCGGAACGGGATCCGGATCCCCGGTCATCCGGCGCAGCATCATAGGATAACTGGACTGGTGCTGTAGACCATCGTAGGTAAGTTTTGTGGAGACGGCGGCGAGGCGGGCGTACATCGAAGGGATGCTCTGGACGCTTTGCGGCGACCAGAGCCGCTCTGCGATGGCCGCGGTGCGCGGCCAGATACGGCTGTCGACGTTCTCCGGAGTGACGTACTCCGACCACATGGTCGCCTCACCGCCAAGGATGTTCTGCTTCTGCTGTGCCGTAAGGGCGGAGGTCGCAGGCCCGAGCGGATCCACCTGATAGTGCTCTGCAGCCGACTGGTTGATGTCGATGTAGTAGCCGTTCGAGAGGATGCCGCGGTAACCGCGGCTGGCGGCCTCCGCCAGAGAAGCCTGTCCGCGCCAGGACTGGATGACAACATCCTTTGGCGTATCGGGCTGCAAGACCTCATCCCACCCTTCCATGATCTTTCCATGGTGGGCGACCAGGCCTTGCACTCGTTGGGTGAAGTACGCCTGCAGGGCCGCGTTGTTTTGGATGCCGTGCGCTCGCATGAACTCCTGAATGCGCGGGTTCGCGTTCCATTCCTTGCCATTGCACTCGTCGCCTCCGATGTGGAAGTAGGCATCGGGAAACAGAGATGTCATCTCCCCGAGGAAGGCGTCGAGGAACTGATAGGTGTCTTCGCGCGTGGGGTCCATGGCGGGATTCATGACGCCCCAGTGGCGCTCGATCTCGTAAGGCCCTTTGCCGCTGGCAAGCTCGGGATACCCGACGAACCATGAGGTGGTGTGGCACGGCATGTCGAACTCCGGGACGACGCGGATGCCCCGGTCGCGGGCATAGCTGAGAATGCCGCGGATCTGATCCTGGGTGTAATACAGGCCGTCCGACCCCTTCTCCTGGAGAAGAGGAAAGCGCTTGCTCTCCACACGAAAGCCCTGGTCGTCGGAAAGGTGCCAGTGAAAGACGTTCAGCTTGACCGCTTCCATGCCATCGAGATTGCGCTCAATGACTTCGACCGGCATGAAGTGACGTCCACTGTCGATCATGAGGCCGCGCCAGGGGAAGCGAGGCTGATCGCGGATGGTGACAGCCGGAAGGCTGAAGCCAGAAGGAGAAACGCGGACCAGTTGGAGAAAGGTCTGCAGGCCATGCAGCACTCCGAGCGGGTTCGCCGCTCGAAGGTGAACTGCCGTGGGGGTCACCTGCAATTCGTAGGACTCGTCCTCTCCGAGTTGCTGAATTGGATCGC
>DASYYO010000111.1:0-4187 GCA_035933805.1 Acidobacteriaceae bacterium
ATCCAAAGTCGCTGAGCACCGGCCTCGTCCTGCGGCTTCCGAACATCCTGCCGCTCCCTTAGGCTCCGGTGGTCCCCGCGCCTCCCCGCGCTTGTTGCGCGGTTTTCAAAATGCGCCTTTCGCCACCGCCGCCTGCCGGCGCTGCCGGCCAGAAGATCCCCCTGCTCCGATGTGCAAATATGGACAGGGAGGTGCGGAAGGATGGGGAATGAGGCGGGGAAGAGAGAGCGGGTTGCCGTGGTCACCGGAGGAGCGCAGGGGATCGGCCGGCGCACGGCCGAGCTGTTGGCAGAGCGGGGCTACCGGCTGGCGATCGTGGATCTGCGCATGCCCGCGGAGACGCTGCAGTCGATTGAGCAGGGCGGGGGCGAGGCCTTCGGAGCCGTCGCGGATATTACGGATGAAGGCGCCGTCGAACGATTTGCCCAAGAGGTCTTTGACCGGTGGGGCCGGGCCGACGTTCTGGTCAACAACGCGGGCATCAGCCTGATCGTTCCGGCGGAAAAGACCTCCGCGGCCGACTACCGCCGGGTTCTGGAGGTCAACCTGGTCGCGCCGTTCTTGCTGGCCAAGGCCTTTGCCGGCAGGATGCTGGAGGCCAGACGCGGCTCGATCGTCAATGTCGCCTCGGTGGCCGGGCTGCTCGCGGTCGCGGACCGGGCGGCCTACAACGCCTCCAAGCATGGGCTCGTGGGACTCACCAGAACCCTCGCCGCGGAGTGGGGCGGGCGCGGGGTGCGGGTGAATGCGGTGTGTCCGGGCTGGGTCAAGACAGAGATGGATGTGGCGGACCAGGCGAGCGGCAACTATGTCGATACCGACATTACCGGGCGGATTCCCATGGGGAGATTTGCTTCGCCGGACGATGTCGCCCGCGCCATTGCATTCCTGGCGGATGAGCGCGAGAGCGCCTTCGTCAACGGCCACACTCTTTCGGTCGACGGCGGTTGGGCCTCGGATGGAAGCTGGGAGTCGCTGCGGCTGAGCCACCGCTAGGCCGCGGCCGCTTCTACCAGACGTGGCAGGCGTTCACCGGCATCATTGGCTGGCCGACCTTGCATCCGAAGGCCGTGCCGAACTCCTTCATGTTCTGCACCACTCCGTTCACGCGAAACTCATTCGGCGAATGGGGATTGGTCTGTACCAGGAGCCGAAGACGCTCGGGCCGGAGACTCCCGCACCAGTTCTGCCCATAGGCCAGGAAGAACTGCTGGACCGGCGTGTAGCCGCCCTCCTGTTTGGAGAGATCGACGCCTTTGCGCTTCGCATCTTCAAGAAAGGCAAGATAGGCCAGACGGATCCCCCCGTTGTCCGCGGTGTTCTCGCCGAGGGTCAGCTTGCCATTCAGCTTGAGGTCATCGAGGACGGTGAAGTTGTCGTACTCCTTGACCTCGCAATCGGTCATCTCCCCGAATTTTTTGGCATCGTCCGCGGTCCACCAACTGGCAAGGTTGCCGTTGCCGTCGAACTGCCGTCCCTGGTCATCGAAGCCGTGCGTCAGCTCATGGCCCACGATGGCGCCGACGTGTCCATAGTTCTCGGCGTCGGGCGAGCGGGGATCGTAGAGGGGCGATTGCAGAATGCCCGCGGGGAAATTGATGTCATTCATCAGCGGGCTGTAGTAGGCATTCACGGTAGAGGGGGTCATGTCCCACTCCCCGCGATCGACGGGTTTACCGATCTTGGCAAGCTCCCGCCGGTTTTCGAAATCGATGGCGCGCCTGGCATTGCCGATGGCGTCCCCGCGTACGATGGTCAGCTTCGAGTAGTCTCTCCAGCGGTCGGGATAGCCGATCTTGTTCGCCACCAGGTGGAGCTTTTCCTTGGCCTTGACCTTGGTCTCCGGGCTCATCCACTGGAGCGTATCGATCTCCCGGTCCATGGAGGATTCGATGTCGTGGACCATCTGCAGCGTCGCCGCCTTGTTGGCCGCGGGAAATTCCTGCTGCACGTAGACCTGGCCCAGCGCCTCTCCCAGCGCCATATCCGTGGCCTGGGCGCAGCGCTTCCAGCGCGCCCGCTGCACCGGCTGTCCGGTCAGCTCGCGCCCGTAAAAGTTGAAGTGCTCATCGTCCAACGCCTGGGGCAGCGTATAGCTCGGCGTTGAGTTGACCAGCTGCCACCGGAGGTAGGCCTTCACGGATTCGAGATCGGCGGAATCGAGCAGGGAATTCAGGCCTTTGAAGAAGTCGGGGTTGGCAACGTTCAGATCGGTGAGCGGAGGCGCTCCGGTCTCGGTAAAAAAGCGATCCCATGCGATCCGGGGAGTGAGCGCCGCCAGATCCGTGACGCTCATGGGGTGATAGACCTTCCGCGGGTCCCGCCGGGAGGTCACATCGAGCGAAAGCTTAGCCAGGGCGGTCTCCAGGTCCATGATGCGGCCGGCATCCTGCGTGGCGCTCTGCTCCGGCTCGCCCAGCAGCTTGAGCATATTGGTGATGTGCTGGACATACTCTTGGCGCGTCTTTTCCGCGGCTGGATCGGTACGGAGGTAGTAGCCGCGCTCGGGCAGGCCCAGGCCGCCCTGATCGACCACGGCGATCTGCTTCTGCGCGTCCTTGAAGTCCTGCTGCTCGCCGAAGCCGAAAAAGGCATTGACGTTGATCAACTGGAAGTGCGCGAGCAGCGAGGTCAGCTCTTCCTTGTTCTTGAGTGCGGCAATCCGCTCCAGGTCCGGCTGCAGCGGCTTCAGGCCCTGGGCGTGAATGGCATCGGTATTCATGCAGGAGGCGTAGAAGTCCCCGGTCTTCTGCTCGTTCGCGGAGCGCGCCGGGCTCTCCATTGCGGCCTTCTCCAGCAGCGAGTGCAGCGCCTCCTGCGTATGGTCGAAGACCATGGTGGTAACGCCGTAGGTGGTCTGGTCGGGCGGGATGGGATGCAGCCGGGTGAAGTTTCCGCATGCATATTGAAAGAAGTTCGCGCACGGGTCGGCCCCGGTATCCATATACCGCTGGTCCACTCCGGGCAGCAGGCGGTCCTGGGCCGGATTGCCTCCTGCCGGCGCAGCGCTGGTCTGCGCGGTTGCCGGTGCGGCGCATGCGGCGAGCGAAGCCGCGGCCAGCGCCAGAATCACAATGCGGTGTCGTTGTCTCTTCGGCATGGTATCGGTTTCTCTCTCTTGCCAAAACTATACGTGAACCGGCTCGCCAGGTTCCGCGCGATCGGGTAGCCCGGGTGAAGGCGTGGACGAGGCTGCAGGTGCCTTAGGCAGCAGGATGAGGCTTGGGGCAATGTTCCGGGAACCGGGTACCAAGGGAGAACTTTTCGGCAAGGATCTTGAAAAGAGCCAGATCGGCAGGGTGTGGCGGGGACGGCGACCAGCGGAACGTATTCCGGGGTGAATTATCAGTATCTGTATGACAGCTTTGGGAACCGCACCAGTCAGGCATTCTGGGGAACGGCGAACCTGCCGGCGCCGCCGTCTCGATCCTGGACCTACAATGCCAACAACCAGGTTGTCGGGATGAGCTATGACGCATCCGGCAATCTTATCGATGATGGCGTGAACCAGTACCTCTATGACTCCGAGAACCGCCTCTGCGCGGTGAACGAGTATTACCTGCGCGGGGGCATGACAGAATACATCTACATACATCTACGGCCCGGATGGCGCCCGGCTGGAGAAGGGAGACATCACCAGCTTCAGCTGCGACTGGCGGACGAATGGGTTCACAGCCACGAGATATTACGGCCTAGGCCCGAATGGAGAACAACTGGAGGAGATGGACGCGAATTCGAACCTTCTTCACTTCAACGTGTTCCTAGAAGGCAAGTTGCTGGCGACGTTCACGGGATCGGACTACCTGGCTTCGAACTGGCACTACGCGCTGAATGATTGGGTGGGTACGAAGCGGGTTGTCGCGAACTCTGACGGCTCGATATCGAGCTCGTTCTGGAGCGGTCCTTTCGGCGATCTTCAGTCCCAAAACGGCTCCGGCGCCGACCCCTCGGAGCAGCACTTCACCGGCAAAGAACGCGACCTCGAGACAGGCAACGACTACTTCGGGGCCAGATACTACACGAGCACGATGGGCCGATTCTACGGCCCGGACGGCGCCCGGCTGGAGAAGGGAAACATCGCCAGCTTCAGCTGCGACTGGCGGACGAATGGGTTCACAGCCACGAGATATTACGGCCTAGGCCCGAATGGAGAACAACTGGAGGAGATGGACGCGAATTCGAACCTT
>DASYYO010000194.1:0-11751 GCA_035933805.1 Acidobacteriaceae bacterium
GCGGCCAACGCTGCAGAAAAGGAGGGATAGATCCCGATCCAGGGCGTCTTGAAAACGAATTTCAGAAGAGGATGATTGATCAGCCTGAGGCCTAGGTTTGTCATTGAAAGGAAGATTCCACTCACGATCGGGGAGTCAGCGACGGTGACAGACTCCGCGATCTAAAAGGATCGTGTGCTCAGGGCGTCCGCCGTCCCGGATGGCCCCTCGGCGGCCGCGCCCTGCTCCGTGCTGCCGATCGTATCGCCCTCGCCGGGAGCGAGAAAAAGATTGCTCTCGAGCGCGTGCTGGCGCGTGTATAGGTCGTAGTAACGTCCGTGCCTCCGATAGAGCTCCTGATGATTGCCTTTCTCGATCACCCGCCCTTGCTCGATGACAAGAATCTGGTCTGCGCTGCGGATGGTCGAGAGGCGGTGGGCGATGACAAAGGTGGTCCGCCCCTCGACCAGATAACTGAGCCCTTCCTGGATCAGTGCCTCCGATTCGGAATCAAGACTGGAGGTCGCTTCATCCAGAATAAGGATGCGTGGATTGGCCAGGATTGCGCGGGCGATCGAAACCCGCTGGCGCTGTCCACCGGAGAGTTTGATGCCCCGCTCCCCGACGATCGTCTCGTAGCCCTGCGGCAGACGATCGGCGAACTCGTCTACCCGCGCAATGCGGGCTGCCCGGAGCACCTCGGATGGATCGGCATCCGGACGCGAGAAGGAGATATTTTCGCGGATGGTGCCTTCAAAAAGGAAGGACTCCTGGAGAACCACACCCAGGCGGCTCCGGTAGTTTTCGAGCTGGATGGTCGAGAGATCGACTCCATCCAGCAACACTCGGCCGGATTGCGGGGTGTAAAACGCGCTGACGATCCCGATGATTGTGGATTTTCCCGAACCGGAGGAACCGACCAGCGCGGTCACCGTACCCGGCCGGGCGTCGAGCGACACCTCATGCAGGACAGGCTTGTCCTGCACATAGGCGAAGGAGACCGATTCGAAGCGAAGGTGCCCCTGGATCGCGTCCTTGTCGATGGAGACGACCCGCCGCGGATCGTCGTCCTCTCGCGGTTCGCACAAAAGCTCCAGAGTCCGGTCCAGCCCGGCGACCGCCTCGGTAATCTGCGTGCCGATGGAGACGACCTGCACCATCGGCGAAACCATGAGGGCCAGCAGCATGGTCAGGTAAATGTAGCTGCCCAGGGTGAGCGAGCCGGCAAAGATCTGCCTTGCGCCGAGAAACATGATCACCGTGGCGACCACGCCGACTACGGTGGTCGAGGCCATGGTGGTCAGGGAAGTCTTGCTGATGGCGCTGAGCACGTTTTCGAGCAGCCGGTAGGCTCCCTGTGCGAAGACTGCCGATTCGCGGGATTCCGCGCGATAAGACTTGACCACGCGCACCCCGCCGAGAGACTCGGTCAGCCGCCCGGTGACCTCTGCCGTAAGGCTGCCCCGCTCCCGGGCGATGGGGCGGATGATGGCGAATACCTTGCGCTGGACGAGCGCAAAGAGCGCCATGAAGCCAAGCGCAACCAAGGTAATGCTGGCGCTGATGCGCAGCAGCAGGACAAATGCCAGCAGGGCGGTCAACAGCCCGCCCGCAAACTCAATCAGCCCCGTGCCGACAAGGTTCCGCACTCCCTCGACATCCGACATCACACGGGAGACCAGGTTGCCCGTGCGATGCGCGTCGTAGTAGGCGACCGGCAGACGGCTGATATGCTCCTGCACCTGAATGCGCAGATCCGTGATCAACCGCCATGCAGTCTTCGAGAGCAGTTGCGTAACGACGTAGGAGGTGAGCGCCTGCACCGCGGTGGCCGCGAGCACTCCGAGCAGAATGAGATGCAGCAGATGGAGCTGCTGCGCGCTCATGGCCGCGCCCGGGTGGAACTTTCCCAGGACGCCGTCGATCAGGAACTTCGTGGAATAGGGCAGCGCCAGGGAGGCGACCCGGTTGATCACGATCAGAAGCAAGGCGAACAGGAGCAGACCGAGCCGGGGACGGACGATGGCCAGAATCGCGGGCATGGCCCCGCGGCGGCGCGATCGCGGGAGAATCCCCGCGGCATCTCTGGCTGGCAGGTTCAGCGGTCTTTGCGAAGTTCGTATCATCATCCCCGTCAGATCTGTCGAATCTCACTGTCGGCCGGCGGGCATCCGGGAGAGGCCGGGATTGAAGAACCCCTGGCCGGCCGAGGCAGACACGGCCAGACCCTCCGGCCATGCCGGGCCGATTCGTCAGGAGCGCGCGTTCCTGTTTCCCTGCGGCAGCGGTCCCGCGGGACAAAGGGCCGCCATGGCCCGGGCGAGAGCCCCATCGGGGCGCCCTTGCTGGGAGCGCTCCGCCATGGTCATCACCGCGCCTGCCGAATGTAGGTAGAGCCGCTTGGCTTGACGCACCGGCCAGCTGCCAAGTCCCGGCCTGCAGGATTCGGAGACGAATCCCGCCCAGTTTGCGCCGTGCAGCATATTCACGCAAACCGAGATGGACGTTGTCACGACGCGGGCGGTGTGCCACCAGCGGGATGGAATGAAGGCCGACTCGCCTGGACGAATGATCCCGCGATACTGGGTCGCCTGCTCGAACAGCGGGAATCTTTCAAGGTCCGGATGGTCGGGATCTTCGATCTGCGAGGTGTTGCCGCCCTGACCATGCGGATAGAGCAAGGGAGTGTCTTCGGGGCGAAAGAGCACAAACTCTTTGTCGCCGTAGATCTCGGTGATGAAAGCGTTGGCGTTGTCGGAGTCGAAGTGCATCAGAGGAAACTTGCCGCCTACGCCGCCGATCAACAGCTTCAGATATCCATCCGGGCGGTGGAAGCGAGGGGGCATCAGTGGGCTCGCATACCGCCGAGGGAAGCCGTAGATCGACTCCGGCATCAGATCCGGGAGCAGTTCCGGCATGTGCTGGTGGATGATCACCTTGTGCAGATAAGGGCCGGGCTTCTCCGGAGTGGAGGTCAGCACCTCGTCCATGACCTCATCCAGGCGACGACGGACGCCGTAGGTGACGTCCACCATCCGCGAACCGAAACGGTTGCGGAAGAATGCCGGCGTCCACGTGCGCAACGCCGGCCACTCCTCGGCGGAGTCTTCGAGGATGAGCGGGCGGCCCGTCACCACATAATCCTGCACGAACTCCCGGTAAGGGAGGCTCCTGGCCGAGCGCCTTTCGATGGGCATGGCCGGCAAGCGGGAAGGGCGGATCGCTTCTGAGGCTGTCTGAGTCTGCGTCATAAACATCTCTCGCTGTCTATCCTGGAACAAACGCAACCAATCGAGCAATCGGAAATCACGAACCGGTCCCGCGCAGCACAACCTCCGCGGTCCGGACCAGAATCTTCAGATCCAGCCAGAAGCTCCAGTTTTCCACGTAGGCGAGGTCGAGACTGACGTAGCGTTCAAAGGAGGGATCCTGCCGGGCACGAACCTGCCATAACCCGGTTAATCCGGGGAGAACCTCAAGCCTCCGGAAGTGCTGCACCTGGTAGCGTTGAACTTCGCTGGCAATCGGAGGCCTGGGGCCTACCAGGCTCATGTCTCCGCGCAGCACGTTGAGCAGTTGCGGCAGCTCGTCCAGGCTGAACTTCCGCAGGACGCGTCCGACGCGCGTCACCCGAGGATCGTTCTTCATCTTGAAGAGGATGCCGTCCCGCTCGTTGTGCTGGCTGAGCGATGCTTTCATCTGCTCTGCATTGGCGACCATCGTCCGAAATTTGAAGCAGGGAAAGATGCGGCCCTTTTTGCCTACCCGGTCCGACGTGTATAGAACCGGGCCGGACGAATCGAGTTTGATCAGCAGCGCGATGCCAAGCAAGGTAGGAGAGAGCGCCAGCAAGAGAAGAGTGGAAACGGTAAAGTCCCAGAGACGCTTGAACAGGTGGGCGATGACCTTCCCATTCCGGCGGTGCAGCGCAACCACGGGAAAGTCTCCGAGATATTCAATCGGAGCTTCGGGCGTCAGCTCCTCATAAAAGCCGGGAACGACGAGCACCTCAACATCCAGATCCCGCGCCATCTCGATCAGCTCGACGATGGAGTCGGTCGAGCATCTTTCCGCGATGATGACCTCGTCGATGAAATGCTGCCGCGCCAGCAGCGGAAGCTGCGCCATCTCTCCTATCGGGAAGTCGCCGGCCTCTTCCGCCAGGCTGCCCTGCGCGCTCTGCAGGAAGCCCTTGAAGCTCCGGCCCAGGTGGGAGTTCCGCAGAATCTTCTTGCGGATTGCTTTGCCCAGTGGAGTCGCTCCGAGGATGAGCACGTTTCTTGTATCCAGGCCCAGCTCATATCGCCGATGCCGGGAATGCCGCCATGACATGCGCAGGGTGCAGAGGAAGAAGGTTGTCAGGCAGAGCAGATAGCCGATCAGTGCCCGCGAGATGCTGGTGTTATGAGTGACATAGAGGCTCCCGCACAGCAGCAAACCGGCGGCGAAACATGCCTCGATCGTTCTGCGCAGCTCATGCCAGAAGCTATGCGTCTGCAGTGGTCCATAGAGACGGTAGCGATGATTCACGACCAGCAGGACGGCGATGAAGAAGAAGAGGTAACCGGGATGGAGAGGAAGCGCAATCCCCGCCCAGCGGGAGATGGCGCTGCCGGAAGGAGCCGTGGGGCCAGCAAACCGAAAGACTGACGCAAGGCAAAGGGAGATCAACACGGCCGTAACATCGGTCGCCATCATCATGGCTGCCGTCACTGCGGCGGGAGTCGTGGACCGGCGGGTGAGGCTTTCATGGAGCCCCAGGGAAAAAGCTCGTTCGGACTTTGCAGGCTTGGGGACGAATTCGCTTGTAGCCATATTCCTTCTCGATCGGGCTCGCCTGGGGAGATCGGCTAGGCATCACTTCAAGGGGGAAGGGGGCGGGGACAGGCAGCAGCCTGCAGTTATGAATCGAGAGTTACGAGTCGAGGGTGCGGCGGATCTCCCGCCGGCGGATGGAGGCCGGTTCCGAGATCGGCTCGACGTCCTCGAGAGCTACTTCCACCGAGAGAGCCTGCGAGACATTGGATACCGAGAGAATGAGCCGCAAGTTCTGATGTATGCGGACCAGCCGCCCACGGATTCCGGCCAGCACTCCGGTCTTGACGTGGACCAGCGTGCCCTCTGCGAGGGATTCGCACTTGCTGCAAGGCGCGTTGCTCTCCAGGGCTCGCCGCAGGGACTCGATCTCGATCTCCGGCACCGGAACGGGTGCGTGATTGTCGCCCAGCATCCGGACCACTCCAACCGTCTCGAGGACGCGCACACGGCTCTTCAACGAAGCGTCGTTGCGGACAAAGAGGTATCCACTGAGCGCCGGGATCTCAATCACTTTCTTGCGGTCCGTCCATCGGCGCGTCTCGCGAAGCAAGGGAAGATAGGTTTCATACCCCTTGGCGGCCAGATCGCGGGCGATTCGCTGCTCATATCGATGGAGCGTCTGGACCGCGTACCATGCGCTCTGGCAGGGAATTGCTCCGGCCGGAAGATCCATTCCAGCATTTATCTTAGATAAGGCTTCGCCCACGTGGCCCCCATTTCGGTTTGCCGTAAAAATCTCATTCACGTGTCTGTCTTGTTCTCAAGAACCAGTGCAAAATCAAAAATGCAGCAAACCGCAGCTCAGAAACTCTGTTTCTCTCTGCCGGTCAGCGACCGCCGGCGTTCGTAGCTCTGCACGAGGCCCCAGCGCAATAAGGAGGGTTCCCTGCTCAAAGCAGAGACAGATCTGCCGGCAATTCTTTTGCCGGAGAACGCGGAGAAGCAACCGAAAGCTATCCGCAGTTCGCCACACTGCCTCGTTGAAGCTAAAGCTAATCGAGAAACAGGGGAATATCTACATCGTTCTGGTAATAGAGGCTGCCTCGTTGGGAACAACAGGTATGGTTACCTTACTCCTGAAAATGGGTTACCTGGCTGGAGTCCACGATCGCTCTCACATCCTCGGAAACCCGGGCGATCATCAACACACGAATAGAAACACAGGTGCGGCAGACGTATACGATATCTCACAATACTGAGAAAACGCGCTAACGCGCCGCTTGAAGGAAGGTTACTTCGAGCGCGCTCCCCTGCCTCAGGCAAGTGCGTCGCGCGGTGATTTCGCAGCCCTGAAGTTATCTTCTGCATCGGCCCCGCCGCCGACCGGAACCTCGAGAGGATTGGCGGCGCGCGAAGGGTGGGCTCACTTCCGCGGCTCCAGCCGTGCGATTCCGCTCCGACGACTGTGATCGGCTCCTATTTACATCGGTAAATGCTCTTGAGCCCTCCCTGCGTACGGAACGCGGCGGGGAGAGGAGGTTTCTAGTCTCTTGCGCGGCCCTAGGCCAAGCTTTTGAATGTTAGCGTTTACAGAAGCTCTGCCGCGCCCTGTCCGCCGCTTTTCTCCAGGGCCACCTTTCTCCGCTGGAAAGCGATTTCTCAAGCCGTTTGAATTCAAGTAAAGTGTTCTCCGGGCAGGTTCTTGCCCGGGAGGCAGCAGTGCGTAGTCTGGCAAAGATTCTGATTTTATCCGGGATGTTGGCTGTAGGGCCGTGGGTTGTGGCGCAAACGGCGCAATATCCGTTCCAAAACCCGGCTTTGCCGGTTGCGCAGAGAGTCGACGATCTGGTGAACCGGCTGACGCTCGATGAGAAGATCTCCCAGATGCCGCTCACCGCCGCGGCCATTCCCCGGCTCGGCATCCCCGAGTACACATGGTGGAACGAAGGCTTGCACGGCGTGGCGCGGTCGGGATATGCAACCGTCTTTCCGCAGGCTATTGGGCTGGCGGCGACCTGGGACACAGATCTGATTCACCGTGTCGGGGAGACGATCTCGACCGAGGCACGAGCGAAATATAATGATGCCGTCGCGCACGGCAATCACCGGATCTACTTCGGGCTGACAATCTGGTCGCCCAACATCAACATCTTCCGCGATCCGCGGTGGGGAAGAGGGCAGGAGACCTACGGCGAAGACCCGTACTTGACCTCGCGTATCGGACTGGCTTTCGTAACCGGCCTTCAAGGCGGCGATCCCGCCCACCCAAGAGTGATATCGACGCCCAAGCACTTCGCCGTGCACAGCGGTCCGGAGTCCACTCGCCACACCGCCGACGTTCACCCATCGCCCCTGGATCTCGAAGCTACCTACCTGCCTGCCTTCCGGGCGACTCTGGTGGAGGGAAAGGCCGACTCCACCATGTGCGCCTACAACGCGGTCGACGGAGCTCCCGCCTGCGCCAACGATATGCTGCTGAAGACGACGCTACGCCAGGACTGGGGCTTCAAGGGCTTTGTCACCTCCGACTGCTGGGCGGTCACGGATATATGGCAGGGGCATAAGTATGCTCCGGACGAGGAGCACGCCGCCGCCGCGGCGCTCCGCGCGGGAACCGACACCAGCTGCGGCGGGGAATTCAACGCTCTGCGCAAGGCGGTGGATGACAAGCTGGTCACCGAAGGCGAGATTGACACGGCGGTCAAGCGGCTCTTCACCGCCCGCTTCGAGCTTGGCATGTTCGACCCTCCGCAATCCACGCAATTCGGACGCATTCCCTTCAGCGAAAATGACTCCGAAGCACACCGCACCCTTTCCCGCCAGGTGGCGCGAGCGTCGATGGTGCTGCTCAAAAACTCCAATGGCGCTCTGCCCCTGGGCAACAACGCTCACACCATCGCAGTGGTCGGCCCGAACGCAGTCTCTCTGGCCGCAATTGAAGGCAACTACAACGCCATCCCTTCTCACCCCGTGCTGCCTCTCGACGGGATGGAATCAGTCTTTGGGCGCCGCGCGAAGGTGTTGTTTGCGCAGGGTTCCTCCTACGTCGCCGGCGCCTCCGTCACGGTGCCCCGCACCGCCTTCCGCAACGGTGGAGAAGAGGGCTTGAAAGGGGAGTATTTCAGCAACACCAATTGGCAGGGCCAGCCGGCCGCGACGCGTTCGGATAAGGAGATTGACTTCGATTGGGATGCCGCATCCCCGATGCCCGGCGTCCCTCTCACCGCCTTCAGCGTCCGCTGGACGGGAACCATCGCCGCGCCGGGAGCCGGAGACTATGTCTTCCATCTTGCGATCAAGCCCTGTAACAATCGCGAAGAGAATCAGAATGAAGTGGAGAGCTATCACTTCTACCTCGACGGGAAGCTCACGGCGGAAGGTCAGTGCAACCGGCGTCAGGGCGAGGTGAAGCAGCCTCTCGCCGTCCACTTCAGCGGCAGCCAGCCGCGCCAGTTCAGTCTGGACTATGCACACAGCGCTCCGATGTTCGGCGCGGGCATTCACTTTGAATGGGAGCCCGATGCCGCTGCCATGCGCGACGAGGCAGTCGAGACCGCCAGAAAGGCCGATGTCGTCGTAGCCTTCCTCGGCTTGTCCCCTCGCCTGGAGGGCGAAGAGATGCCGGTCAAGCTGGATGGCTTTTCCGGCGGAGACCGGACCAGGATCGATCTGCCACAGCTACAGGAACAGTTGCTCGAGGCCCTCGGGCAGACCGGCAAGCCCCTGGTCGTCGTCCTGATGAATGGAAGCGCCCTTTCCGTGCCATGGGCAAAAGAGCATGCGGCGGCCATTCTCGAGGCATGGTATCCGGGAGAAGAGGGCGGCACAGCGATCGCCGAGACGCTCTCCGGAGAGAACAATCCCGGGGGCCGCCTGCCCGTCACCTTTTATGCCTCGACCGATGACCTGCCATCCTTTGCGGACTACTCCATGGCGGGCCGCACCTACCGGTATTTCTCCGGCCAGCCGCTCTACGGCTTCGGCTATGGACTGAGCTATACCACCTTCGCGTACAAAAACATCCGGCTCTCCAGTCCAACGGTTCACGCCGGCGATTCGCTCACCGTCGATGCGGATGTGACCAACACGGGCAAGCACAGCGGCCAGGAGGTAGCCGAGCTCTATCTTCGCGGTCCGCGCACCCAGGGAGCGGAGCTCCGCTCTCTGCGCTCATTCGATCGGGTCACCCTCGCTGCCGGAGAGACCAGGCATCTGAGTTTTGCCCTCGATCCCCGCCGCTTGAGCGAAGTGGATGAGAGCGGGAAGCGGAGCGTATCTCCGGGAAGCTATACCGTCTTTGTCGGCGGGGGACAGCCGGGCGAGGCAGAAGGCGTGCAGGCGGACTTTACGATCGAAGGAACCCAGTCTCTGCCGCGCTGAGCTGGAAAAGGCGTTCTTGGTCGCGCGCGAGTTGCGAGCGGGCTGCGCCGGCAGTCTGCTCGATCGCGTTTAGCGCGCCGCGTGAAGACGGCCAGCCGCGCCTGTGCCGCTTGGCGCCTTCTTGTTCCCGGCTCCCCGGCCGCGAAGCCAGCCTCCTGGGACAAGGTGCGGTCTGCCGTGGATCACCTCCGAAGGCAGATACTTGCGTCTTTCTCCACACACCGTACAGACCACTGCGATCGCCTTCACCGGAAAGCGATCGGTGCCGGAAGAGACATCGTGGCCGCATTGCTTGCAGCACACCACGCAGGACTTGGGAAAATGTAGGCCGCGCATAGGCAGGATTATAGGAGAAGAAAAAGAGAAAATCCAGCAGGATCGTCGGCGCCGCGCTTCCTGCCGATCCAGGAACCTCAGTCGTCGTCCGCCCCTGTATCATAAGGCCTCAACCCCGCCCAGGAGGCAACGGAGCGCTGGACGACGAGGATCGAGAACTCCATCTCCAGCGAATCCGCAATCGCATCGCCTAATTCGGCCCGGAGTTCGTCTGCCGCAAGCGTGGATTCGCCATCGTAGGTGCCCGCCGCGAGAGTATATTCGTCACCCTCGGCGCCCAGGATGGTGCGAGTAAAGTCGTAATGGAGCAGGATGGAGTCAAGCTCGGCATACGCGTCGTCCTCTTCGGGAAAGCCGTCCAGCGCCACACGAACCAGATAACTGGGCATTACCCGCCTCCTCCTCGCGAAGCGCTCCGCATCGCCCTGGGTCGCAACAAGAAACAACCACCGAAGACGCCGGCCGCGTCAGTTCCCGGCCGCGACGGCGTTGAGCTCCTTCACGATACTGGCGACAAAGCTCTTCGCGTCGCCGAAGAGCATCAATGTCTTCTCCATATAGTAGAGGTCATTCTCGATGCCCGCGAAGCCGGGGCTCATGCTGCGCTTGATCACCATCACCGTCTGCGCCTCATAGGCGTTCAGGATCGGCATGCCGGCGATTGGGCTGTTCTTGCTCAGGCGCGCCGCGGGATTGACGACATCATTGGCGCCCACGATCAAGGCGACATCGGTCCGGGGAAACTCGGGGTTGATCTCATCCATCTCGATCAGGCGGTCGTAGGGAACATCGGCCTCGGCCATCAGCACATTCATGTGTCCGGGCATGCGGCCGGCAACCGGGTGGATGGCAAAGCAGACGTCGATACCGCGCTTGGAGAGGATGTCGTGCAGTTCGCGGAGTTTATGCTGGGCCTGGGCGACAGCCATGCCGTATCCGGGAATGATGACCACCTTACGCGCCGAGTCGAGGATCTCGGCGGCCTCCTCCGGCGAGGCGGAGCGAACGGGTCGGGCGACCGTCTCCTTTTGCGCTCCTGCCTGAACTGTCCCGAATGCGCCGAAGAGCACATTGCTGAAGGAGCGGTTCATGGCCCGGCACATGATCACCGCGAGAATAAAGCCGGAAGAGCCATCCAGGGCGCCGGCGGTGATCAGCAGCTTGTTATTGAAGGCGAAGCCCATCGCGCTGGCGGAGAGACCGGCATAGGAGTTCAACAGCGCGATCACCGTCGGCATATCGGCGCCGCCGATGGGAATGATCAGGAGTACGCCGAAGAGCAGCGACAGAGCCGCGAAGATGGGGAAGAGCCACATCTTTTCCGGCGAGAGAATCAGCGCGATCCCGCAGCCTGCCGCCAATGCGAGAACCCCAAGGTTGACGAAGTTCTGCCCGGGATACGTGATCGGCCGGGTGGGCAGAATCTCCTGCAGCTTTCCATAAGCCATCATGCTGGCGGTGAAGGTGAGAAAGCCCAGCAGGATCTCGAGAACCAGGGCAATCATCACCACGCCGTGCGGCAGTTGCCGGTAGTATTCGGCAGTTCCAATCAAGGCAGCAGCGAGCGCGCCGCAGGCATGGGAGAATGCGGTTCTTTGCGGAACCGCGGTCATTGGCATGTAATAGGCGATCGGAACGCCGATGGCCGAGCCGACAAAGAACGCGACGAAGATCCACTCGTAGTTGACGACCTCAAAGCGCAGCAGCGTGCCAATGACCGCCAGCAGCATTCCGATCTCGCCGACGATCACTCCGCGGCGCGCCGTGCTGGGGGAGTTCATCCACTTGATGGCGAGGATGAAGCTGGCGGCCGCGAGAATGTACATCGCAGGGAAGATGCTATGCATCATTTCTTCTCCGCGCCTCGCTTCTTGAACATTTTCAGCATGCGATCGGTGATCAGGTAGCCGCTGACCAGGTTAGTTGTGGAGAGGACGACGGCGAGAAAGCCGAGCACGCGAGAGAGTGTGGAGGCGTCCCTGGCTCCGGTGATGAGAATAGCTCCGACCACGGCGATGGCGGAGATGGCGTTCGTGAGAGACATCAGAGGAGTGTGCAGCAGCGGCGAAACGCGGCGAATCAGCTCGAAGCCGAGAAAAGCCGACAGCATGAATACCCAAAGGGCGACTTCATAATCGCTCATCGAAGAACTTCCCCCCTGGCGTTCGACCTGGCCTGCGACGCCGCCAGAAGCTCTGCCACGCGCGGATGAACCACCTGGCCTTCGTGTGTGACCAGCGACTCACGAATGATCTCGTCCTCCAGGTTGAGAGAGACCTGGCCGCTCTGGATCAGGAG
>DASYYO010000233.1:0-5207 GCA_035933805.1 Acidobacteriaceae bacterium
AACCAGCGCGCGAGGACAGAGTTGGAGAAGAGCCGCACACTCAAAGCCAGCCAGACGAAATCCGACATGATTACGGCTTTCCTGCTCACCAAGGACAATCCCGCGAAATAAGTTGGCGCATGGATGTTTGGCGCGAGGTGAGCCGCATTGACCAATTCGCTTGACCGGCTCGTTTGACCAACTCATTGTTGACATCTCCATTCGCGTCTTGTAACCATGATCCGTACCCTGACAGTGCGGCCGATCTCGATGCGCGGGCGCATCCATCTGGCCGGCTCTTTTATGGATGAAGTGAGAACTGCGATCTCTTCGAGCCGCCGTGAGTTCCTCCGAATGGCGGCAGGCTCCTGCGTCTACTCCAGAGTGCGCGGTTTTGCTCCCCTTGGCGCTCCGGTACTGCCCAAACTGCGAAAGACGGTGGTCGTGACCTTCGGCGGAGGCGCGCGGGACGACGAGACGTTTCGCCCCGAAGGGCAGGAAAATATCCCTCTGCTTCTGCATGAGCTGATTCCCCAGGCCACATTCTTTACCCAGGTCATCAACCGCGGCATCCTGGGCCATTACGTCGCCACGGCGAGTCTGGCTACGGGAGCCTATGAAACCTTTGACAACTTCGCTGCCGTCCCGCCCGAAAATCCCACCGTCTTTGAATACTTCCGGAGAGATCTCAAGCGGCCCGCGACCGATACCTGGGTCGTCGCTCCGAGCAATGGATTCAACAGGATTGGGGAGAGCGGAAATAGCTCCTATGGAGCCGGAATGGGAGCGGGCGTCATTCTCCCCAAACAGCTGCTCTCCGTCCTGCTTCCCAACGGAGGTAGCCAGCAATATCAACATCTGCTGCGGGACAACTATGAGGCTCCTTTCTACTCCCCGCAGCTCAGCGGCAACAATCTCGATCTGGCGAAGCTCTCGGAGATCCTCCGGCTCTCCGTTGCCGATTTCTCCGAGCACGCACGCAGCCTGGCCAGTCCCGATGAGCTTTCGGTCTACATCGCCAAGCGCCTGATGCGGCAATACTCCCCAAGCCTGCTCTGGATTACGCTGCACGACATCGATGTTGCGCATGCCGGCGCCTTTTCGCTCTATATTGATGGAATTCGCCGGTCGGACCGTCTCTGCAGCGAGATCTGGAGGGAAATTCAGAGCGATCCGGAGTATGCGGGAAAGACAACCATGTTTATCGCGCCCGACTTCGGGCGCGATGGAGACGACACCTCAGGCGGCAACGGGTTCCAGCATCATCGGACGGGAGACGCGGTCTCCCGAACCACATGGATGATGGTTCTGGGGCCCGGAATCAAGCAGAATGTGGTCGTGGACAGGCCTGTGGAGTCGACGGATCTGGTGCCCACGCTCGGCGCGATGTATGGGTTCTCGCCCAGGTTCGCGCAGGGCAAACCTTTGATCGAAGTGCTGTGATCGCTATGCTACCGGGCGAACTCACTTCCAATCAGTTTCTCGGCTACCCGCCCCGCGCGCGGCAGCTTGCGACGGATAATCTGGCGCTGCTGAAAAAGCTGCCGCTGGTTTTTCTTCCTCTCCTGCTGCGTGAAGTGAAGGCCTATGATTGGAAATTCCCTGCCGAGCAGAACGAGGTTGACGTCCAGTTTGCCTTTCTCAACTCATTGAGCGAGGACGATCTTCGGCGATTAATGGAGGGTTTTTCGCAAATACAGATCTCTCCGGAGCTGAGCCAGCTGGATTGGGTCAACTCTCCGGAGGTCTTCTCCCACTACTTCGCGGCTGCTCTCTGGGCAACCAACCAGAATGACGCCTTTCGCACGGCGTCCATCAGCTACGTGAATGAGTACAGGAGATCGGCGCCGGTTCAGCCGCTCCCGGTGAAGCGGCTCACCATGGTCGTCGTGGGACAGGGCGTCCAGGAGACTCGCTATCCCGTCTTTCGCAGGCTGCGGGGACATGGCGTCTCCTACTCGGCGGTCGATCCCGGAAACGGCCTGGAGAGATTGCTTGCCGCAGCCACCGCGCGAGCCCATGCCCACCCGATTCCCTTTGCGCACTGGTATGTGGACGGCGGAAGCCCAGTCAAGACGACCGACTCCGGATTGACCTGCATGTCGTACGAATCGCTCTCACCTTTGAGAGTAGCCGTGCTTCGAGAGATGCGTACCATCATGCGGATGAGCAAGGGCCCGGAGAAGACGGAACGGCTGCTGGCCGGCCTTGAGCCCGGACAGTTTGAAGCCTCAGTCCATACCGAAGATCCGATTCTGAGCCATTTTCAATTGAGCATCTTTGCAGAAGGCTCGGGCACCCAGTTCTACAGCACAACCTTTGCGCAGTGGACGGCGCACGAACTGCTGCGCCGGGCGCAACCCTTGACCGCTCTCGTACGCTTCGCCCCGAGGCAGGTCCAGCGTCCCATGGACGAGATGATGGCCGATTCCGGGGAAAACTTTCCCGTCGATCCCGAAGGCTCCCTGGTCGATGCAGATATGGGAGCCTACTACATCTGGCTCAACCAGAGGCGGCTGGGCGAGAGCAACCAAGCCTCTTTCCTGGCCTGGTTTGAGGGCCACCGACAAGCGATCGCCATCTCTCCGTCCCTGCCGGCGGGGACGGAGTCCCATGAGCCGACCAGCATCGCCCGGTTGCTCGAGACGGTCACTTAGCCTGAGTCAATCAAGCCGGCTACTTTCCCGGAGGAAGCGTGTAGTAGTCGTAGGTGAGCTTCCAGGTGAAGGTATCGCCGGGTTGAATCTCCATTCCTATATACGGTTCCACAGCGAGCACCGTCTTGATCGACCAATAACCAACATTCGTCAGCGGACGATCTCCGGTAATCTCAACCCCGGCGCCGACCTTGTGGTTTTCAACGCGGATGTCGTAGTCCTTTGCCTGGTCGCTAAACCCCGCCAGAGTCGCGGTCATTCGATCGTGGCCCTCAAGAGTCTTGAGGTACGCAAGCTGATTTCCGCGGATTTCGCCTAACTCCTTCGCAGGAGCGCGCTTGGCCTGAAGCTGAAAGGGAAAGGTAATCGAGAAGTCCGGTCCTGGCGGCTGCTTGTCGAGCACCAGGAAGTTGTGATCGTAGACGACGCTGCGGATCGGAAGGCTGCCTGTGTTCTTCAACGAGTGTTCCAGAACCATCTCGGGCTTGCCCGCGATCAGCCGGACGGTCTTCTGATAGATATAGCCGTAGTGGGAGCCCGGATCATTCAAAACCTGGGTGAAGACCACGGAGTTTGCGCTCCTCTTGACCGACCACTTTCCCGGATCGACGATCTCGTATGCCTTGGAATGATCGTACTTGGAGTTGTCGGGCTTTCGGAGGACTCCGACTCCTATCTTAATAAAGGTGCCGCCGGGCTGAGCTTCGTTATATCCCAGTGCGCCTCCATCGGTCTGGAACTCCTCCATGGGGCCGATTCCGGCGGTAAATGGGGCGGAGACGACGTCGGCGCCGTCATATCCAAAGTCGTAGACATTAGGATCGATCTTCTGCCACCACGCGCCGTAGTAGTCGTGATCTTTATATTTCAAGCTGCCGATCACTCCGGACCAATCGAATCGGGTGGAATGATAGAAGCCGCGGTCCTTCGCCGGCAGATAGATCTTGACGTGGATCTGGCCGTTGCTGATCTCCGTAGAGGGATAACCCGCGGCAAGCAGCAGGCCGGCCGCCAGTCCCAATGAGAGAGCAGTGAGCGTTCGCTTTAGCATTGTTTTGAACCTGAAAGGCATATGTCTCCCGCTTCGCTAAGAATCGACTGTGCATTCACTCCGAGGTGACGCCCTTTAGGGAAGCCAGATAGGCGATCACGTCGGTCTGTTCCTCTGGAGTGAGTTTTCCACGATACGAAGGCATGGGAGCTGTGGGCAGAACCTTATACTCCCGCAGCTCCGATTTCTGAAAGGCAAGGAGTTGCTCCTTGGAGTCCATCATCTGAAGGCTGAACTGGTCCTGGTTGAGGAGCTTTCCGGTGTAGACAGCACCGTCCCGAGTCACAACGCGGCAGGAGCGATAGGGAGGATTGGCCTGCGGGTCTGGATCGAGCAGGGAGGCGCGCAACTGGTCCAGGGTGCGAAGCCGGGCGATGTCGCTTAAGTCTGAGCCGAGCCGCGAGCCCTGGTTGCCGGCCTGATGGCACGACAGGCATGCCCCTTTTCCGTCAAAGATCGCGCGGCCGCGGACGGGATCTCCGGGCGCCTGCACCTCACTGGCAACCTTCCCCGTTTGCCCGATGCCGCTGGCATGCAACAGCAGACCAGCCGCAAGCGCTAAGGTAAGGCATGTTCCGACTGCCCGGTAGTTCATGGTTCCTCTCCAGAATGCCCACTGATGCGCTGGCCAGCGGGGCGATCGCCGTTTCCGCCGAGCTTCATCGCAAACCAAAGACGAACAAGGAAGTGCCGGCATTGACTGCGACGTATTGCTTGCCATGGACGGAATAGGTGATTGGATTCATGATCAAGGGGCCGCCCAGCGCTACCTTCCACAGGAGAGCGCCGCTCCGGGCATCGAGCGCAACGAAGCTCCCTTCCCTTCCTCCGGTAAAGAGCAGGTCCGACGCGGTCGTCAAGATCCCGGCTGCTCCAAAGTCTGTCTGCCAGCCGTGGAAGGTGGCGAGGCCATTGCCGGAGTTCAACTTGAACTGCCACTTCATCTCGCCAGTCTGGGGATCAAGTGCGCGGACCGCAGTGTACTTCTCTTCGTCCGCGCCGACCGTCGGAGTGGGAGGCCGCACCCGGGGACGGCGGCCTCTGCCGTCATAGCGCTCGCCCTCCTCATACTCGTCATCGCCTTTCATGAACAAGGTTGAGTAGTTTTCGCGGGCGTTGACATAGAAGAGGCCGGTGCGCGGGCTGAAGGAGGGATTGAACCAGTTCGTTCCTCCCTGGTTGTCGGGGTAAATGAGAGTTCCCTGGGTGCTGGATTTGGTGTTTGCAGCCATGATGGGCCGGCCGTTCGCATCGAAGCCCGCATTCCATGTCTGCTTCACGAAGGGTTTCCCCATGAGAAACTTGCCCGAGACGCGATCCAGCACATAGAAGAAGCCGTTTCTATCGGCCCAGAGGATGACCTTGCGAGGCTTGCCCTTCCACGTCATGTCGACCAGAAGGGGTACCTGCACGGCATCCCAGTCAAAGTCGTTGTGAGGATTTGCCTGGTAATACCATTTCAACGTGCCGGTATCTGCATCGAGCGCCACCATGGAGCTGGTATAGAGATTGTCCCCTGG
>DASYYO010000261.1:0-10709 GCA_035933805.1 Acidobacteriaceae bacterium
GAAGCCGGGATCAGCATAGGCAGCGATTCGCATACTGCGTATGGGCCCGGATGGCCGGCATTCGGCAAGTACTCGGCCATCTCGCTGGCGCAGGATGCGGCTGGCGAGTTCTTTGGCACTTTTCTGTTTCCGGCGCTGACCCATGAGGACCCGCACTACTACCGGATGCCGAACCTGCCGATCCGCAGCCGCATTCTGCACGTGATCGATGCCGTCGTCGTCGCTCGCAACGATCAGGGAACCCCGATGTTCAACTACTCCGTGGTGTTTGGCACGGTGTGCACCAGCCTGCTGGGAAACCTGTACGTGCCGGGGCGCCAGACCGGGTGGGGAGCGAGTGCGGCGCGTATCTCCGTCGCGCTGGCGACCGATCCGACGGGCAACGCCATTACCGAGTTCTTGCCGGACATAGCCCGCAGGATCAACATCAATGTCGTGCTGGTACAGCGGGTCATCAACCGCGTCGCCGTGGAAGAGGGCGGTTCGGCGCCGCAGTAGAAGCCGCACAGGGGAAAAATGCGAGAGGGTATCCAAAGAGCAACCTTTCGGGGGTACCCCATTCGAGCGGAGCTTTCGCTGTCTGGCTGCCGTTTTTCGCCGTTCGGCTGCAGGCGGTTCAGTTCGCTGCCCTGAAAGTCGTACCCTGAGGATGGTCAACAGTCTCAGAACCAGAGACTTACTTCAGTGCAAGGGTATGCTTGAGAGTCGGAAAAGCGACACGCTCCAGGGGTCGAAGATTCAATTCAGCATCTCGTGCGGGGAACGGTTTTTGAGAGCAATGGAGCGTAGGACGAGCGGCGGGATGGATCGGAATCCGGGGAGCTTTGCTTCCGCGGCCGAACCGCTGGCTTGCGCGCTCTCGAGTTGCGAATAATTTCAGGAGAGATCAAATGTCGAAAGCGATCAAATACACGGAGAGAGCAGTTACGGCAGTAGCGCAAGGCGCATGGTCCGTCTTTGAAAAGATCAACCGGATCAGCCCGAACCCTTCGTTCACTCCGAAATGGTCCGATAAGCCGCTGCTCAAGTCCTACCAGAAGGAGAAGCCCCCGTTGGGCTGGCCGCGCACGACCGATTCTCTCTGCCCGAAGTGCGTTCCCGAAATCCGGCAGCAGATTATCGACGGCAAGCTTCCTCATGAAGTCCTTCTGAACGAGAAGGTCGGCGAGATCAAGGCGCAGATCATCGAGCGCGACGGGAAGATCCTGATGGTGAAGGATTGTCCGACGCACGGGCACTTCGAAGACGTGATGTCCATCGATACCGCCTTCTTCAAGCATCTGGAAGAGGTCTTTCCCGGCCGGGACATCCGCGCTCACAACGATGAAAAGCTGCACAATCACGGAACCTCGACCGTGACCCACGGACGCGGATCAGTGCTTACCATCGATCTCACCAACCGCTGCAACATGATGTGCGATCCATGCTTCATGGACGCCAATCAGGTTGGGTTTGTGCACGAGCTGACATGGGAAGAGATCAAAACCATGCTCGACAACGCGATCTCGATCAAGCCACGCCGTCAGATGTCGGTCCAGTTTTCCGGCGGGGAGCCGACACTCTCGCCGTACTTCCTGGATGCCATCGCTTACTCGCGCAAGGTCGGGTACAACTCGGTGCAGGCTGCCACCAACGGCATCGAGTTTGCGAAGAGCAAGGAGCTGTGCCGGGCCGCGGCTGAGGCCGGACTGCGCTACGCCTACTTGCAGTTCGATGGGATCGGCAACGCTGCCAACTCTCACCGCAAGGTCGGCAATCTCTTTGACGTGAAGCTGCAGGCGATTCACAACCTGCATGAGGCCGGGGTGGATATCGTTCCGGTAACGACCATCATCAACGGCATCAATAACGAGCAGGTCGGCCACATTATCCAGTTCGCCCTGGACAATCCCAAGAAGATCAACTTCCTGAGCTTCCAGCCGGTATCGTTCACCGGGCGCGACGAGGATGTGAGTGAGGAACGCCGCATGGCGCAGCGTTACACCCTCAGCCATATGGCGCACGACGTGAAAAATCAGACCGGCCTCGGGGAACCGGCCCGCGATTGGTTCCCGATCAGCTTCATGAGCACCTTCTCCGATTGGGCGGATCTGGTGCATGGTCCTCAAGCGGACTGGGGCCAGCTCTCCTGCGGATGCCATCCGAATTGCGGGATCGGCATGGCTCTCATGATCGACAAGGAAACCAAGGAAGCCGTTCCAGTGACCGCCTTCCTGAATGCCGACCGGCTGGCCAAGGATATTGCCAAGATTAATGACGCGGCCCGCGGCAAGTTCCTCTCCATCTTTGGCGTAACACTGGCGCTCTTGCGCAACTACGATCCGACCAAATCACCCAAGCATTTCAAGATCATCGATCTGCTGGCGAAGTTCGACAAATGCTTCGGGGCGACCGGCCGGAGCTACGGCAAAGTCACGGGCGACCGGACGATGGCGGATATTGAACAGCGCCGGGCGGATCGCTGGAACTTCCTCTTCATCGCCGGCATGTGGTTCCAGGATCTGTTCAATTACGACTTCCGCCGCACCGAACAGTGCATTATCCCCTACGCAACGCAGGAGGGAGAGATCTCCTTCTGCGCTTACAACACCGGCGTGGGCTGGCGCAATATCATCGAGAAGATGCACATGACCGCTACTCTCACCAAGTGGTACGAAGAGCACGGGCGGCACGAGATCTTCGCTGGTGGCAAGAAGGTAGGCATGAGCGAGGCCAGGCACACACTGGTCCTCAACCAGGAACACGTAACCGCTGCGGCGAACGACACCCTGGACAAGCTTGGCATCGCCAAGAACTCGCGCGAGGAGAAGTTGAAGGCGCGGGATGCCAAAATCAAGCAGGATGCGGAGAACGCGAAGATGGCGCGTCTCTACCGCGAGCATGTTCTGGGAGAAAAGCCGCAAGAAGGCTTCATCCCGCTGGACAATCTGATTTCCCCGGCTCCCAAGGCAGATCCTCAAGCGCAGAAGAGTGCGGAAGAGCCGGTGATGGGCGACTGATCCTCGCGCTTTGAAAGACAAACGTACGAAGAGACAAAGGCCGCCGGCGATGGCGGCCTTTGTCTTCTCGGCAAGAGCAGCGCAGCGGGATCCGAAATGTTGCGCTTGACCTTGAGTCCGCCTTTCCCTTGCCTTCGCTCTGCCCGCATCCCGGGAAAATACACGACGAACCAGTGCTGGAGCGCCCGGCTTGCCCGGCCGGATGGTTTCCGCTATCGTTAACCCTTTCCCGGAGAATCGCCCAATCTGTTCCGGGGTGCCTGGCGCCACGGCGAACGGTTCCGTTTGCCTGGGCCGCAGGGGCGCGGGCGACCGAATATTCAAAGCGGGGGCGGACATCGGTGGAGCGGCTGAATCGCAGGAGTTTTCTCAAAGGGGTGGGCGTCGCGGCAGCGGAGACCTACGCCGGATCCAGGATGCACATGCTGGCGCAGGCTCAAGAGGAGCCGGCGAGACCGGTCGCGGCGAACGATCATATCCAGATTGCGCTGATCGGCGCCGGCGGACAGGGGCAGGGCGACACCAAGGTCGCGGTTCAGGTCCCTGGAGTAAAAGTTGTCGCCGTGGCCGATTGCTATCAGGGCCGGTTGGATCACAGCAAGGAGCTCTGGGGCGAGGATCTCTTCACCACAAAAGACTATAAAGAGGTTCTGGCGCGCAAGGATATCGACGCTGTGATCGTCGGAACGCCTGACCACTGGCACAAGCAAGTCGCTGTGGATGCCATGAAGGCGGGCAAAGACGTCTATTGCGAGAAGCCGATGATTCACCTTTACTCTGACGGGCCGGCGATGATCGAGACGGCGCACGCGACCAACCGGATTCTTCAGATCGGCAGCCAGAGAGTGAGTTCGGTGATTTATGCCAAGGCGAAGGAGTTGCTGGACTCCGGCGCGATCGGCAAGCTGAACATGGTGACCGCCTGGTGGGATCGCAACTCATCGATCGGCGCCTGGAACTATACGGTTCCTCTCGATGCCGGAACCGACACTTGCGACTGGCCTCAGTTCCTGGGAACCGCGCCCAAGATCCCCTTCAACGCCGAGCATTTCTTCCAATGGCGCAAGTGGAAGGCGTATGGGAGCGGAGTGGCCGGCGATCTCTTCGTGCATTTGTTCAGCGGCACCCACTTTATCACCGGTTCGCATGGGCCGACGCGCGCCATGGCAACCGGCGGTTTGCGATTCTGGAAGGATGGGCGGGATGTGCCGGACGTGATGCTCGGCCTGTTCGACTATCCCGAGGGCTTCAATCTCAGCCTGCGTGTGAACTTCGTCGACGGCGGGGAGGAGAGCGAGGGGCTCACCTTCACCGGCTCGGAAGGCACGATGGAGATTCGCGGCAACGCAGTCACGGTGAGCCGCGTGCCCCGGGAGAAGGAGCCCGGCCTGACCGTCGCTACCTTCACGGACGCGATGCAGGCACGGATCACCGAGCAATACCGGCAAAAATATCCGCGGCCGCATCCCCTAGGAGCGCCTGCCGTAGGCTATGAATCCTATGTAGCTCCGCATGGATACAGTGATAGTTATAGTCACTTTCACAACTTTTTTGAGTGCATCCGGGCGCGCCGCCCGGTGGTCGAAGATGCGGTGTTCGGTTTCCGGGCAGCGGGAGCTGCATTGCTCAGCAATCTCAGCTACGAGAAAGGCTCTGTGGTCCATTGGGATCCGGAGGCGATGAAGATCGTCTAGGGCGTCTTTTGCTAAACCGGGAAGTAGCTTGAGCGGGGCCGGACGCTGAATCTCCGGATTTTTGAGTGCAACGCCGGGTGTTGCCGTGAAGATCCGAGATGCGAAGATCCGGGAGCTGTAAGGCCACGAGCTGTAAGGTAGGAGAGGCATGAATACTTCTCGACGACTCCGCACGGTTCGTACTGTGCTGCTTTTCCTTGCTCCGTGGACGATGGTTGCGCAGCAGGTTCCTTTCCACGGCACGGCGGATCAGGAGGCTCCTCGCGGATCCGGCAAGGCGAGCCGGATGATTCAACTCGACGTCGTCGTCACCGCGAAGAAGGGCAGCCCCGTACCTGGGCTCAAGGAGCAGGACTTTTCTCTGCTCGACAACAAGCAGCCGCAAGCTCTCGCCACCTTCCAGCCAGTTCCGGGAGCGGAACCCGCCGCTGATCCTCCGGTGGAAGTCATCCTGCTGATCGACGCAGTCAATGCCAGATTCCAGAGCGTCTCTTTTGAACGGCAGGCGCTCGACAAATACCTGCGGGCGAACGGCGGACAGCTCCCCTATCCGGAATCGCTGGTGTTCTTCACCGACTCTGGTTTGCAGATGCAGAATCAGCCCTCACGCGACGGAAATGCTTTGAGTGCGATGCTAGATCAGACGGAGCATACTCTGCGCACCATCAATCGAGCCCAGGGCTTTTACGGGGCGGGCGATCGTCTTGAACTTTCGCTGCGTAATCTTGGCCAGCTCGCCGAATATGAAAAAACACGTCCGGGGAGAAAACTGCTGATCTGGATCGGTCCGGGCTGGCCGTTGCTCTCCGGACCCGAGGTGCAATTGACAAGCAAGGAGGCGGAGGGCATCTTCAACTCGATCGTGAACATGTCCGCCACGCTGCGGGAGGGGCGGATTACGCTGTACAGCGTGAACCCTCTGGGCATCGAGGAGGGGCTGGGCCGCCTGTTCTACTACCAGGAGTTCCTGAAAGGCGTAACCCAGCCGCGGCAGGCGCAGGCAGGCAATCTCGCGATCCAGGTTCTGGCTACACAGAGCGGCGGCCTGGTGTTTGACTCCGGCAGCGATCTCGACCGGCAGGTGAGAACCTGCGTCGCCGATGCGGACGCTTATTACACGATCTCCTTCACGCCGCCGCCTGCAGACCAGCCTAACGAATATCATTCGATCGCCGTGAAGATCAACCAGCCAGGACTCACTGCGCGCACCCGCACCGGATACTACGCCCTCCCGTAGACTCCGGTGCGCTCAGTGGTTTATTTGGATTTTCCGCCGGGGAGATTGTGAGCTTCGGCGATCTGCTGGATCATTTTCAGATGACTTTCGAGTACCGGTTCGGCCTGTGACGCTGCCTGCTTGACGGCGGGGTTCTGCGAGTGCTGCGCCTCCATGGTGAAGTTGCTTACGTCCTCCTTGTGATCCTTGATCATGGCTTCGATATAGGCTTTGTCGAAGTCAGGGCCGGAGAGGTTTTCAAGCTTTGCCTGCAACTTCTTGTCCTTCTTGGACGGGCCGTCCGGCGGCTTGACGCCAAGCTGTTGTGCGATTTCGGACATCTGATCGCCGAGCTTGGTGTGATCGTCGACCATCTTCTGGCCGAACTGCTTCACATCCTCAGCCGAGCCCTTTTGTGCGGCTAAATGACCAAGCTGCACTTCGGCCATCCCGCCTTGCAGCGCATCCCGCACGAATCCCTTATCGTTCGTGGTCTGCAGGTTCGCCGTATCCCCCATGGTTGGGGACATGCCTCCCGGCTGAGTGCCGGGCGTCGGCTGTCCCGGGGTCGGCTGTCCGCCCGGAGCGCCACCGCCACCGCCCGGCTGCATCTGCGCGAAAGCTGCCGCCGAGGCCAGAAGCGTAGCTCCGGCGAATGTCAATATCTTCCTGAATGGCTTGGCATGCATTGTGAAGGTCCTTCCTTTCCTCCCTTATAAAATGCGTTGAGCTTGGCCGCGAGTTGCCTTCGCCGCCGCACAAACGCTTTGCTTCGCCGGCCTCAAGATGCCAAGTAGCTGCGAATGAAAAACATAGCAAGGGGCATCTTGCGGCACGAGGGGCAACAGAAGGGCCGGCCCAACCCTCAGCGCCGGAAAAATTGGAAGGTCCCGCGTGTGCTCCTGCCTGCCGGGGGCGCGGGCGCGAACCGGAATGGGGGGGAAACCGCGATGCGCGAATTCGTTCTAGTTCGGCGGGTTGGCGCCGGATAGCACGTGGATCGTGTGAAGCCAGATCTCCGCCGTCCCCGGCCAGGTGGTGACAGGGAGAGCGGTGCGGCGAAGCCCATATCCGTGGCCGCCCTGAGAGTAAACGTGCATCTCTGCGGGGATCCCGGCGTGTTTCAGGGCAAGAAAATAGACGACTGCGTTTTCTACGTGCACCGGATCGTCTTCGGCCTGGACCAGGAATGTCGGCGGAGTCGTGCTGGTGACGCGAATGTCGGGATTCGGCTCGAAGTTCTGCTCGGCGAGGGCGAGATAGCCGGGATAGATAATGATGGCAAAATCGGGGCGGCAGCTCAGCCGGTCGGCGGCATCGACCGCATCATAAAGACGCTGTTCGAAGTGATTGCTGAGCGCGGCTGCCAGATGACCGCCGGCGGAGAACCCGAGGACGCCAATACGGTTGGGATCAATGTGCCACTCCGCTGCGTGGGAGCGAACCATGCCCACGGCACGCTGCGCGTCTTCCAGGGCGGCGGGCGATTTCGGATACGGGCCGGAATCCGGCACCCGGTACTTGAGAAGCACGCAGGTGATCCCCGCAGAGTTCAGCCAGTCACAGACCTCTGTGCCTTCAAGATCGATGGCGAGGATGCGATATCCGCCTCCTGGAAAGACCACGACAGCCGCTCCGGTGTTGGCGCCCTTGGGGGTATAGAGAGTAATCGTGGGAGCGGAGACGTTCCCCAGCCGGATCACCGGCCTGCCGGCGACGAGGTTGTCTTTGGCGGTGGTGGTATCAACCTCGGGTGCCGGATTGGGACTGGCCCCGGGTCCTCCGCCCGGCCAGAGAGGGATCGTCGTGTGACCGGGCGCGGGTTGCCATCCGGACGTTTGAGCCATCAGGCCAAGGGAGAGACCGGCAAGAGCGAGGAGCGGCAGATACTTGCGCATTCAGTGTGCCTCGAGATCCGCGTTACTGTTTGGGAGCGCTCTGCTTCATTGCCTGCCGAAGCTGCTGCTCCGCGGCGTCACTCCAGTACTTGCAATCGAGCTGCAGAAACACAGATGTGTAGGGGACGGTCATCCTGGTTTTGAGAATGACGATCTGATATTCCCTGCCGGTCTCGTCCACTTTTTTGAGCAGCTGCTCATGGGGCAGAGAGTGGATTGGGCGGCCGGCCAGGATTCCCTTCAGGGCCTTGCGGTAGGCGTTCACTCCGGGGGCATCGTGCTCAGGTACGAATGGCAGCTCTGCATCCGTGTAGACGATCGGCCGCACATGAATCGAGTGGTCCAGCTCGGCCAGTACGGAGCGGATCACTTCGATCTGATCGGCATTGGTCTCAAGGGTCTCAACCCCGGGAGAGGTCTGCAGCGGATAGGCCGAATCGACGATGAGAATCCAGTTGCGATGTCCGAGCAACGGCAGGATCTGCTGCACTCTGGACTGCCACGGGCCGTCTTCCGGCCGGGACGCGGCGAGAGCGACGCCGGCGATCAGGAAGGGTGCAGCAAGCAGGACGAAGGATCTGACCAGCATGTTCATAGCGGTTCTTTGGCTCCGGCCGAACAAGAGCGTTTAGGCCGCTTCCGCCGCGGAAAGAGTCTGGCCGCGGTGAAGACGGTCTCCTAGAAATGAATACAGGGCAACAACACAATAGCAGGACAGAGGCACCAGGTAGGCGACGGCAATGCTGTGCGTGCTCTGCGAAACCAATCCCATCAGAGGAGTGAGAACGCCGCCGCCGACAATGGACATCACAATCAGCGAGCCGCCGATCTTGGTATTGCGGCCCAGTCCGTCAATGCCCAGGGCGAAGATCGTCGGATACATCACGGACATGAAGAAGCTGGTAAGAAAAATAGACCAGAGGCCGATCCAGCCGGGGAAGAGCACGCCGATGCCTACGAGCGCGATATTCAGCAGGCTGTACAGTCCCATGAGGACCGCCGGCCGGATGTAGCGCATCAGAGCGGCGGAGGCGAATCTTCCCGCGCCGAAGGCAACCAGAGTTCCGGTGAGAAAGTAGCCGGCGACCTTTTCCGGCTGATGGGTGGTGTCCTGCACATATTGGATGAAGTAGCTCCAGGTCCCTACCTGGGCTCCGACATAGACAAACTGGGCGACGATCGCGAAGAGAAAATGGGGATAGCGGAGCAACTCCCGGAAGCTGCCGTGGTTCTCGTCCTTGCCCTCGGTCTCGCGGGCAATGACCGGGAACCTGGTTCTGGCGATCAACAGGGCCCAGAACAAAGTGATACATCCGATTACCAGGTAAGGAGTGACGACGCGCATGGTCTCGTGCCGCTGATAAGCGGCAAGCGTTCCGGCGGCGCGCATGGCGGAGATCTGCGCCGGCGTGAGTTCGACTCCGGAAAAGATGAAGACGGTGCCGACGAGCACTCCGCTGATGGCGCCCAGCGGATTGAAGGCCTGGGAGAAATTGAGCCGGCGGGCGGCGCTCCCCGGGTCGCCAATCTGGGCGATGAAGGGATTGGACGCGGTTTCGAGGAACGAAAGACCACTGGCGATTACGAACAGAGCGGCCAGAAAGAAGGCGTAGCGCCCCGCGAGAGCCGCCGGCCAGAAGAGGAATGCGCCGGCGCTGAACAGCAGCAGGCCGACGAGAAAGCCCAATTTGTAACCGTACCTGCGCATCAGCAGCGCTGCCGGAGTAGCCAGCAGGAAATAGCCGAGATAGAAGGCGGACTGCACCAATCCGGCCTGGAAACGCGAGATCGCGAACGATGTCATGAACTGACGGATAAGAACATCGTTCAGGTTGTTGGGCACTCCCCAGAGAAAGAAGAGGGCGGTGACCAGAAAGAAGGGAAGCCCCATTCCCCGCGGAATCAGCGGCTGAGAAGAGCTGCTTTGTTCTTTGGCTCCTGCGGGCGGGGGAGCTAGCATGGCAGACATTCCTCTTGCAGTCCGGAGACCGCCTTTCGTTGATAGGCCATCGAATTCCTCCCCCGTTCGTAGAAGACCGATCAGAACCGCAGTTCGTCCGCCTCAATCTCCACAGAGATGGACACGGAGCCCGAGCTCGGCCATCATCGCGGCCTTCGCGGCCAGCGCCTGGTCGGCAATCTGGCGAGTGGGTGCGTAGGCGACGTTGAGGTGATTCGCGCGGTGGCGCGCCATGAACTGATCGCGGGTGATGCCGTGCAGCAGCGCATGCAGAATGGGCCACTGAGGAGTGACGGCCTGAAGGCGTCGCTCGGTCTCCTGCGCGGGAAGCTCAACGGCCGTCGCCCGTCCCAGGTCTACATGGAGCTGATTTCCTTCGACGAAGACGCGGCTCCAGACCAGATGCCCGGGCTTGGAGATTCCCTTAAGCGTGCCGCCTCCCAGGCGGAAGTACATAGGGGGCTGGCGTTCGCTCCTTGCCTTGGCATAGCCTCCCGTGAAGTGCGAGGCGGGAGCCGCACCGGAGATCTGAAAGAGCCAGACGAAGTCGTCGATGCCGTCTCCCTTGTAATGCTCTCCCCAGCGGACGTCATGGAGGGTGGTCGCGGGATCGAGGTGCATCGCGCTCCAGACGCGATTGGTGACCAGTGCGTCCAGGCCGGCGCATTCGTCGACTTCATTGAAGTGAGGGAGCGGCTTACCCGGGTAGAGTTCGCGGCCTTGCTTATCGAAGACGGGCGGCCGCTCGACGTTGTTGAGCAGCCCCTCAACCAGGTCGGACGCCGGCGCCATGTCCTTCAAGCCCTGCTGATATTGAATGCCGATGGCATCGCAGCCGAACTCGTCCGCGATCCGCATGGCCGCGATATACATCTTGCATTGCTCCAGGATCTGCCCGTCAGTGAGGTCCGTCTCCTCATTCGGGCCGGTGACAAAGGTAAG
>DASYYO010000283.1:0-2725 GCA_035933805.1 Acidobacteriaceae bacterium
TCCCGCGATCCGGACTGTGCTCGAGCGCTTTGACCAGATCTTCGCCGTGCTCGAAGATCGCGATGAAGAGATTACGCGCTGGGCTCTGGAATGGGCCAAAGCCGACGGGCACATGGATCGAACGGCGGCACACCTGATGGAGCGCTTCTCTCTGAGCGATGCCGAAATCGATGCTCTCGTAGCCGAGCGGGAACAGGCGCGACGCTCGCGCAACTTCTCCCGCGCCGACGCCATCCGCAAAGAGCTTGCGGAAAAGAGCATCGTTCTCGAAGACTCCAAAGAGGGTGTTCGCTGGAAGCGAAAATAGGCCGTATTCCATCCCGGTATCCCGGCTGGAATACCAGAGAACTGCGGTAGCATACGGTTCATGCGGCCGCCTGTTTGCGTTCTCGTCGCGCTCGCCTGTTCTTTGCTGGCCTGGCCCGCGCTGCAGGCCCAGGCTCCGGCGGCTGCCCCGGCAAGCGCAACCGTGCTGCACGCCGCTCACCTGCTCGATGTCGAACGGGGAGCTTTGGTCTCACCCGGAGAGGTGCTGGTCCGCGGCAACCGGATCGTCGAGGCCGGCCCATCGGTGGCGCACCCCGCCGGTGCTGCCATGCTCGATCTGGGCCAGACCACGCTGCTGCCGGGGCTCATCGACGCTCATGTCCATCTCTTCCTCCATCCCGGCGCGGAGGACCTGCAGACCCTCCTGGAATCGATCCCGCAGCGCACCATCCTGGCGGAGCTCGCCGCTCGCGACGACCTTCTCGCCGGCTTCACCGCGGAACGCGATATGGGCACGGAGGGCGCAGGCTCGGCCGACTCGGCTGTGCGCAACGCCATCGATGCCGGTCTGATCCCCGGACCGCGCATGCGCGTCAGCGGCAATGCCATCAGCATCCTGGGCGGCCACGAGGACGCCATACGATTCAACCCGGCCGAGCATATCTCCTCCAATGCAACCTATGCCAACACCGCGGACGAGCTGGTTGCGGTGATCCGGCAGCAGCTCAAAGAGGGCGCGGACTTCATCAAAATCTATGAGACCGGCGACGACCGCATCGTCGGCGGCAAGCTCGTCGAGCCTTACCAGTACACCGAGGCGCAGCTCGCGGCAGCCGTTCAGGAGACGGCCCGCGCCGGCACCCGGGTCGGCGTGCACTGTTCCGGGGAGCCGGGCGCTTTGTATGCGGTGCAGGCAGGGGTTGCCTCCGTCGATCACGCCTACCAGCTCAGCGCGGAGACGATGCAGATCATGCGCGAAAAGCAGATCTATGCGGTGCCGACCTTCACCATCTCGGAGTATTTTGCAGATCATGCCGCCACCCCGGCCGAGGCCGGGGATCTGCGCGCTCTCCTGACTCTGCACATCGCGGAGTTTCACAAACAGCTCGCCGCCGGAGTGCCCTTCGCCGTCGGCTCCGATGTCGGCCCTTTTCCCCATGGCTCGCAGGCCCGTGAGTTTGAGCTGATGGTCCAGTACGGCATGCCGCCGGCCGATGTGCTGCGGGCCGACCTGCTCCATGGCGCTCGCCTGCTCGGCTGGGCCGGCTCAATCGGCGAGCTGAAGCCCGGCTTCTATGCTGACCTCATCGCAGTCCCAGGCAATCCGCTGCAGGATATCTCCGTCCTCAAGCGAGTCAGCTTTGTGATGAAGGACGGCATCGTCTACAGGAGATAGCGCGCCGCTTCGTCAGAAGAAACGGTACAGCGCCGCGAAGACCGCGAGAGACACCAGGGCGCCGAGCAGCACATCCAGAGCGTAGTGATACCGTCCCACGACGGCCCCGATCGCAATCCACAAAGACACCAGCAGAAAAACCACGCCGGCCACAGGCATGCACTTCAATAGCGCCAGGGATACCGCAAGCGTCGAAGCAACATGCGCGCTGGGAAAGGAGATTGCATGGATGCTCCCGTGCTGGAGAACCCAGCGGTTCAAAAGACGAACCCTGCCTGCAGGCCTTGCCGAAGCGGCCGGCGCCGCAACCAGCACACGAGGCGGATAAGCCGGTACGAACGGCGTGACCGCGTAGCAGAGATACGTCGATACCAGGACCACCAGCCAGAAGCCGGCAACGCATTGCCGGCGTCCGCCTGCATAGAGAGCAAGCAGGCCAAGAGGAACCAGGGGATAACAGAAGAGATAGGCGAGCTCCAGCGAGAGGCCGAGACCGGTACGCGAGGTGCCATCGCTCGCAGCGACGCGCGGCAGCAGAAGCTGGTCGGAGGCCATGAGCCGCTCCTGAATCCGCAGGTTTGGCCCTTGGAAGAACTCTCCCGTCTGCCAGTAGGGCACCAGCAGCAAAGCCGCAGTCAGCCACTCGCGAATCGCCAGAACATAGGGCGCGGGCAGCACAGATGCAGTCGAGCGGACCAGAGTCACGGCCGTAATGGGCGCCAGGGCGAGCAGCGTGATCTTCCAGCGACGCCGGGCCGGGAGAGGATGGCGGGAGAGCGCCTGGAGCCACGCCGCCGCCGCAAGGAGGGCCGCAAATCCGATCTGGATCCATTCCGCGGTCCGCATTCCTGCTCCGCTGCTCGCTGAGATTTGGGATGGCCCGCCCGTCAGGCCAGGCATCAGAACTCCGGGGAAGAACTGCTAGGCGCCCGGCTTATAGTCCTGCCGGACCGGGGTAAAGACATCCAGAACTTCCGACTTTTCAAGCGCTTCGGCCCGGTGCTCCATGCCGCCTGGAACCACAAAGCTGTCTCCCGCCCGCACCTCAAAGCTCCTCTCGCC
>DASYYO010000295.1:0-8457 GCA_035933805.1 Acidobacteriaceae bacterium
CCGCCATGGGAGCAATGAGCGGAGGCATCAACTCTCTTACTTCGGCCACCGTCATCGATATCTATCAGCGCATCTTGCGGCCCGGCGCTCAGAGCCGGCAGGTGATACGCGCGGCCCGCATCACGACGGTGTTCTGGGGTATTACGGCTACCGGCATCGCGCTCTTCGCGGGGCGCCTGGGAGAGTTGGCCAATCTCTTCAATAAGGCAAGCAGCTTCCTTGGCGGGGTCATTCTCGGCGTGTTCCTAGTGGGAATGTTGAACTCGCGGAGCGCAGGGAGAGACACCTTGCTAGGCGCTGCCGGAGGAATCGCTTCGGTGGTCGCACTGGCGACGCTCACCCATGTCTCCTGGCTTTTCTATGGCCCGGTCGGTTGCGGGGTTACTTACATCGGCGCTTGGGTATCGAGCCGGGCCAGACCCGGCGCCAATGTCGTGGATCCCGAGCTTCTCATGCGCTGGAAACACCCGGTCTCCGGGAACATCCTCTCCGGGAGGATCAAGTGACGCTTGCGATCAATGTCGATAGCTTTTTCATAGGCTTGCATGGCTACGCTCTGGAGCGCGAGACACTGGCGTCAATGGGCGTGAATCTTGAGCTTCGCACTCTGCCATCTGCCGAAGAGATCATACGAGGCGCGGCGGATGCTGAAGTCATCCTGGTGGAGCATCCCACCACTCCGTTGAATCGATCGGTAATCGAGTCGCTTCCACGGTGCCGTCTGATTGCCAAGTACGGGGTAGGGCTCGACAACATCGATGTCCAAGCGGCGTCTGAGCGAGGCATCGTGGTGTGTCATGCGCCGGACTATTGCGTGGAAGAGGTTTCAGATCATGCATTGATGCTCATCCTTGCCTGCGCGCGCCGCATGTTTGTCCTGGATCGCCACGTTCGCGCAGGCGGATGGAGCGGTATCTCTCCTGACCCGCCGATCCGCCGTTTTCGCGAGCAGGCCGTGGGTCTTGTAGGGTTCGGACGTATCGCTCGAAGAGTGGCTGAGAAGTTGAGCGGGTGGAGAATGCGCGTTGCCGCGTTTGACCCGAATATAGGCCCGGAAGTCTACGCCGCTCATGGCGTTGAAGCTGCGTCTTTGCACTCCCTGCTCGAACAGTCCGACTATCTTTCCCTGCACGTCCCTCTGAGCCATGCAACACGGCATCTGTTGGGGAGCGAGGAGTTCTCAAGAATGCGGAAGGGCTCTTTTCTCATCAACACCAGCCGGGGAGCAGTCGTCGATGAAGGAGCGCTGATCGCCGCGCTCATCTCCGGCCAACTGGCAGGCGCCGCTCTCGATGTTACGGAGGAGGAGCCGCTGCCGGTCGATCATCCTCTCCGGAGCATGCCGCAGGTCCTCGTCACTCCTCACTTCGGCGCACGTTCCGAGGAGGCCGTGCAGTCTCTCCGCCGGACGATCATTCATTCCATTGCTGCTTTCTCCGAGGGCTTTTGTCCCCCGTTTGTCGCTAATCCAAGGACGGCGCAAGAGCAGCAGCTTCAGCCATATCATCTGTGGAAGGGAGCCCAGGAGATCCTTTGACAATGCTTCGTATCGGCATTCTCGGTTCTGGGTTTATGGGGCAAACCCACGCGGCGGCAATCTCTCGAGTGCCGGAGCTGCGCGTCTCGGCTGTCGCTTGCGGCTCGCGCGCACAGCGCCTCGCTGCTCAATACTCCGCGAGCTACGAATCCTCGGCTTCCAGCCTGATTTCCCGCCCGGATGTCGACGCTGTCGTGATCGCGACCCCTCACTTTGCCCATACCCAGGATGCTCTAAGTGCTATCGATGCCGGCAAGCCGGTTCTTATCGAAAAGCCGATGGCGACTACGCTCGAGGATTGCCACGCGATCCTGGACGCGTCCAGGAGAACGGGCGTTCCGATCGCGGTGGGATATCACCAACGATTTCGCCGGACGGTTCGGGAAGCGCGCAAGCTGATCGCGACAGGCCGCATTGGTGAAATCCTGACCGTTCAGATATCGATGCCTATGTTCTGGCCTGAGACGGTAAATGCGGTTGGAGACCACTGGGAATGGTGGCGTGATCCGCGCAGCGTGGGGCATATTTTGAACAGCGGGCCGCACGCAGTGGATCTCCTGCGCTGGTTTCTATCGAGTGAGGTCCGCGAAGTCGCGGCATTCTGCCAGCCGGGCCCTTTGCCGGGCGAGCCTGAAAGAACAACGATGGCGCTCCTCAGAATGGAGCGCGGCGCCCTCGCCTCGTTATATTCGAGCAACATGCTGCCGTGCGCTCCGTTTCCCGGGGAGGAGTTTCGCCTTCGGATCGTGGGTGCCGAAGGACTCATCGATCTGAATCCTTATGGAGAGCTGCGCATCAGCTCCGCGGACGGCTGGCGAGTTGTCGACCGGCAGCGTCCGATCGACCAGGAATCCGATGCAGCCTTTGGTGACGTGCGCGTTCAGGCATATCGCGACCAGATCCAGGCTTTTGCTCTCAGGATAAAAGGTGAGCCAAGCGATTGTGGCGATGGCCGGGACGGCGAGGCAGGCGTTAGCGTCTGCCTCGCGATGCTCGCCTCCTCGAAAATGAAATCTCTAATTGCGATCACGGGAGACGGCTTTCGCCATGGATAATGAGGGCCATGCAAAAGGCGTCACTTACGCGAGCCCTCCAGTGGGCAGAAGGGGTTGGGGCGCCCTCCGCGTGTGGCTGCGTCCTTCGTTGAACCTTGCCGGAGTATTCAGGCTTCTCGCGGCGGCTGTATTCTTCTCTTTCTCCATCCCGGTCGATTCCATCCATGCGCAGGGCAGCGCGGGGCTGTCTGACCTCAGTGCAATGCGGCGCAAGCTGGCCGATCCCGCGCCGATTGTCTGGCTGTTTACGGGCGACAGTGTGACCCAGGGGGCAAAGTGGACAGGCAGCGAGCGCAGCTACCCGGAGATTGTCTCCGAGCGTATCCGTTGGGAGATGTCGCGAAGACGGGATATCGTGATCAACACGGCGATCAGCGGCAACAAAGTTGACGACATCCTGGCCGACTTTTCCTGGAGAGTAGGACAACTGCACCCGGATGTTGTGAGCGTCATGATCGGCATGAATGATTCGGTTCGAGGACCGTCCGGAGAGCGGCAGTTTGAAATCTCCCTGGCCGAATTCGTGCGGAGGGTACGTTCCCTCGGCGCGATTCCAATTCTTCATACGACGAATAGCACCCTCTTTGATCCCCAGCGTGTCGATCTGCCGGCATACAACGCAATCATTGAGAAACTCGCCCTGGAGCAGCAGGTAATCCTGGTGGACAACTGGAGATATTGGCGAAGCGCCCGGACTCAGGAGAATCTCACGGATTGGCTGGGCAATCCAATCCACCCCAACGGCCGCGGACACGCAGCAATCGCAGGGAAGTTCTTTCGCGTGCTGGGAATATACGATGCCGGCAGTCCAATGTGCCGGCTGGGAGGTTGAGCAGGATCGGTGAGACAGCGGCTCCCGGCTTGCGATCAACTGTCGACAGAGGTACACTTCCACTGTTAAGGTGTCGAACCGTCCTTTGCCGGCAGGCAGCGGCGAAGGTGAACAGGTCAAGAAGATCGCGAGCAGGTTTCAGGCTTCGCGTAGACACTCCAGCACATGGTCGGCAAAGGATCTCCCATGAAGGCAGCCCAGGCGGTCCTCGAAATCGACCAGTTCGCCAGAGGGACGAAACATCGGCTCAAGCTCGAAGTCGACGAAACCACATGGCTGCCGGTGCTGCTTGCAAGAGGAAGGTCGGCGGGGAAGATCATGGCCGTCACGGCGAATATTCACGGAGATGAATACGAAGGCGTCCGCGCACTGCTGGACATATTCGATGCGTTGGATCCCAGGGCAATGTCCGGTGACCTTATCGCCGTGCCGGTTGCCAATCCTCCGGCCTTTTGGCAAGGCACACGCATCAGCCCGGTGGACGGACTGAACATGGCGCGAATCTTCCCCGGAAATGCTGAGGGCACGCTTTCAGAGAAGATCGCCTTTGCCATTGCTCACTCAATCATCTCGAAAGCGGATTTCTACCTGGATCTTCACAGCGGTGGCATCACTTACAGCATGCCGTCGATGGCAGGGTATTGCCTCACGGATCCGGCGGGGCGGGCGTCTGCGCTGGCCTTTGGAAGCCGTGTGATCTGGGGCCATAGCGAAATTCCCGCAGGACGAACGATTTCCTTTGCCCACTCGATCGGTGTGCCCTGGCTCTATACCGAGGCGCGCGGCGCAGGCAGAATCCACCCGGAAGATCTGGAGATGATGACCGGAGGGATGAGAAACCTGATGACCCACCTTGGAATTCTATCCGGGCAAATTGACTTCCATGAGGCTGAGATCAAGCTTCGGGGCGACGGCAATACCGACATGGGAATCCGTTCATCGCAGGCTGGTTTTCTTCTTCACAAGGTTTCTCTATTGCAGGAAGTGAGACAGGGAGAACTACTGGGTACGCTTGTCGATCTCCAGGGAGAACACCTTGAGGACTATCCTGCGCCCAAAGCGGGAGTGGTGGGAATGATTCGTGAATTTCCTGTGGTTCAACCGGGAGACTCGCTCTTCCTGATTGCAGACCGTGAACCGTGATTCTTTTTCAACTGCTTCTGTGGATCATGATGTTTCCGTCGTTTCCCTTCGTCCATTGGACTGGCCGCGCACCCATGCCCCGGCCGCGTGCCGGATATGCTGCAGGCGTTCTTGCCTCCAAGATGATCATTGCCGGCGGAAGTTTCTGGGTAGGGAGTGTAAAGCAAAGGACGAACGCGGTCGATGCATTCGATCCGGTTTGCGATTGCTGGCACTCTCTGGCTCCCCTGCCAGTCGCGCTCAGCGACACGACCGCGGTTGTGGTGGGGAAGACGCTCTTTGTCCTTGGAGGAACTGCCGGGGCAGGAGGACTGCGAGACGTTTACGCTTTCGATGGCAAGGCTTGGTCGAAGAGGGATGACCTTCGCATGCCGGAGGCACGGCTCTACGGCTCCGCTGTCACCGATGGGCGACGCATTTATATTATCGGCGGTATCTCGGTTCCCGGAGACTATGCGTCAGGGCTTCGCAGTGTGTGGAGTATCGACCCATCGCACGCAGATGGAGGCTGGAGCAGGTTGCCGGACTGCCCCTGCGAGCCGCGCGCCAGTGCCGGGGTAGCCGCGCTGCCCGGCTCTCTTTTTCTGGCCGGCGGCCTGCGCGCAAACGCAAGAGGCGATCAAAACCTCGCCGATATCTGGTCCCTGAATCTACAGGACCGGCAATGGCAAAGGGTCGGCGAACTGCCGGAAGGAAGACGGGCAATGTGGGCTGCAGCCTCTGATGGCGGGGTGCTTTTGTTTGGAGGCTACACGGACAACTTTCGCGCGGAGATTCTGGCTGTGCGTGATGGAGCCGTCTTTCGTATCGGGGACCTCCCTGAAGCAGTTGCCGACGCGGGTTTCTTCCAGATCGGCCCGAACTGGTATACGGCGGGCGGTGAGACGGGGCAACACATTCGCGGGGCACACACATGGTCAGGAGAGATATTCTTCGGGCCCGGAAAGCACGAGTGAGGAATGAGTCAGAACAGCACTTTATTGTTGCCGGACCTGAATCTATCCCTGAGGGAGGAGAGCCTTCGGAGAAAAGCAGCGGGCTCGCTCAGCCGGTTTGACCGGGCGCGGCGCTCCCTGGCAGGTGGAGTGTCAACCGGCCTGCGAAGGAGCGCGAAGCCTTTTCCACTGTATTTCCGTGGGGGGAGCGGACCCTATCTTGAAGACGTCGACGGCAACAAGTATGTAGATTACATGCTTGGCTGGGGGCCGCTGATTCTGGGTCACGCGCCGCAGGCGGTTACGCAGGAGATCACGAAACACCTGGCGCTTGGCTATACCTTCGGAGGCCAGCACGATCTCGAATTCGAGGTCGCAGAAGCTCTCCAGAGGTGCGTCCCCTGTGCCGATCGGGTCGTCTTCGCCAACAGTGGCACGGAGATTGTCCAGGTAGCTCTCCGGCTGGCGCGCGCTTGCACTTCACGTCAGAAGTATCTCAAGTTTGAAGGCCACTATCACGGGTGGGATGACAGCGTGCTCGTGAGCTATCATCCGAGCGAAGCGCAAATCGAGCATTCCCACGGGCGTCCCATTCCCGTGGGCGAGGGGCAACGATCCAACAGCGACGCGATCGTCGTTGAATGGAACGATCGCGCGGGAGTGGAGCAGGCTTTCCGCCAGCATGGAAGCGAACTCTGCGCCGTTCTTTGCGAGCCGCTGTTATGCAATAGCGGCTGTATTCCGCCGGCTCCGGGATTTCTGGAGTTTCTTCGCTCGATCACGTCGGCCCATCGCACTCTGCTGATCTTCGACGAGGTGATCACCGGATTTCGCCTGGCCCTCGGAGGAGCGCAGCAGTACTACGGCGTGGTTCCCGACCTCGCGACCTTTGCCAAGGCGGTGGGCGGCGGCCTGCCATTGAGCGTCCTTGCGGGCAAGGCCGAGTTCATGGAAAAGATCGCATCTGGAGAGGTTGTGCATGCGGGCACGCTGAACGGAAATCCTGTGGTTCTTGCGGCCGCAAAAGCAACCATCGCCGTGCTCTCCGCAAGAGATGCACGGGTATACAGCGAGATGTGGTCACTGGGAGATGATCTCAAGCAGGGACTGCTGGGCCGCCTGGCCGGCAAAAAGATTCCAGTTGTTGCTACCGGGGGCGGCCCGGTCTTTCAGATCCACATTCAAGAGAATGCGCCGCGTACTTACCGGGAGAGTTTGGCTTCGAACCGGGGCTTTTACGTGGATTTTGCGGTTGCGATGCTGGATGAAGGCGTGATCCTTTTGCAGGATGGCCGCTGGTATGTTTCGGCCGCTCACACCGGGGATGAGATCTCGCGCACCCTGGAAGCCGTCGATCGCGTGCTGGGATGAGATCACACGGCCATGCCGAGCGGTGGGGCCGGTGTGAGTGTTTGCAGGAGTACGACGCGGGATTCAGAAGTCAGGACAGATCAGGATTTCTCCAGATCCCACCGGCCCCACCGGAGGCTTACATGCTCGTAGATTACCTGCCTGGCTTGATCCTTCCTGGTTTTGCCCTGGATAAAGGTCATCAGGGGCCGGTGGGAATCCAGGATCATTCTCATTTGTTCGTGCTTCTGTTTGGTGATCAAGGAGAACGCAAAGAGAGGAGCGGTCAGACTGGTCAGCATCTTCTCTAGAAATTCATTATCGGTTTGGCTCCAGATCGCTCGATGAAAAGCCAGGTCCATCCGAACGGCCTCCAGTCCTGACATTGCCCCCGCTCTTTCCATCTTCTCCAGTTGCGTGAGCAGCTTTCGTTCATTCTGAGCATTCAGATTGGCCCGGCACAGCAAGAGCGCCTCAGACTCGAGGACCACGCGAAGCCTGTTGATCTTTTCAATATTCACTTCGGTGAGGCTCACGACGAACATCCCGCGGCGGGGATGATGGACTACGAGACCTTGTTCCTGAAGCTGACGAAGAGCCTCGCGGATGGGAGCGCGGCTAACTTCCAGTTGGCGGCTAAGCTCGCTCTCATTCAGCCGGGTTCCTGGCTTTAACTTGCCAGAAAGGATTGCCTCAACGAGACGCTCGGCAATGTTCTCGCAGAGCGTAGACATTTTGATACTGAGGATCTCTTTGCTGGATCGCATCGAATAGATAGTACGAGAGAAATTCTGAATAGTCATCCTTGTGGCCTCTCCATGGAAGAGCGGTACTAGCCGCTCCCGCGTGGCCTTATTGCGAGATCAGCCAGGCCCGATTGAATCGCGCCAAGCGAATTTCGCGGCCTCCTGCAGGCAGTGCCTGCTGCCACGCGACGAGGATCATACCGTCTGCGGTCTGAGTCACGGAGGGGTAAGAGACCTGGGGCCCCTGAGAGTCCGCCACGACCTTCGGGTTCGACCATGTGCGGCCACCGTCCATGGACAACGCGACCGCCAGCGGATGTCGTTCGCTGGGAGAGTTGTCCCAGGCGGCCACAATATCAGGGGCTCCGTCCAGTCTGGAAAGAGCGGCCGGCGAGTTGTGCGCGGTCAGGGAACTGGGGCCCGGCCGGGTCCATGTCAAACCACCGTCGGGACTCCATGCTTGGAATAGCCGCGTGCCCCCCGCGCGCATCAGGGCCATGATCTTTCCGTCAGCCAAAACTACAGTGGCGGGCTCCGCAAGTCCGGAAGTCGCATGCGGCGATGTCTTGGCAATGGCGGCGCTCATGTCGCCTCCCGGCGTCCAGGTTCTTCCGCCATCCTGAGAACGCAGCACGCCTGATTTCAAATTCATCTCGCCCTCGGTCTGCGGCGGCATTCCCTGTTCTGCCCACGTATCCCAGGAATAGCCCATGATCAAAGTCCCGTCGGAGAGCCGGTGTCCCTGGTGGATCTTGCCTGCGATATAACGATGAGGAGTTTTGAGAAGACGTTCTTCGCTCCAATGAAGACCATCCCGGCTTTGCCGCATGTAGATGAGTGTGCGGTCGATCTTGCCGGG
>DASYYO010000307.1:0-13903 GCA_035933805.1 Acidobacteriaceae bacterium
CAGGCTGGGCAGGACGGCTGGAACAAGGGTATTCCGCCAATCCTCAATGGCGGTCAGCTTGTCTTGAAGAAACCAGGCCAGAAAGAGCACCAGCACCGGCTTGGCGATCTCCGAAGGCTGGAAGGACAAAAAGCCGCCGAAGTGGATCCAGCGATACGTGTGGTGCGAATCCCGCAGCAGAAAAACGCTCATCAAGAGCAGCGTCGTCCCGGCCACCGCGGGAAAGACGACCGCGGGCTTGTTGTATTTCCGGTAGTCGATCTGCATGAGCGCCGTCATGGTGATCAGCCCAAGCACAGCCCAGACCGCCTGCTTGCTGACGAAGGTATATGGCGAGCCATACCTTTCCTTGGCCATGACCGCCGATGCGCTGAATACCATCAGGAGGCCGATGAGCACCAGGAGCAGGGTCACGCCGAAAAGCCACTTATCGACGCCTACGCGTTTTGCCATGCTCCAGCTCCTCGCAGTGACAGGACAAGTTCTTTGAAGACGCGGCCGCGGTGCTCATAATTTTCGAACTGATCGAAGCTCGAGCAGGCGGGAGCGAGCAGAACGACATCTCCGGAGGCTGCTGTCTCCGCCGCCCGGGCGACTGCCGCAGCCAGCGTGCCGGCGTGCCACAACGCAGTGATCCCGCCGATCTGCCCTTCGATCTTTTCCGCAGCCGCGCCGATCGTGTAAACAGCCTTGACTCTCTTCTTCAGTAATGCGGAGAGCTGGGTATAGTCCGAATCCTTGTCTTTGCCGCCCAGAATCAAGTGGATGTTGCCAGGAAAGGACTCGATCGCTTTTGCGGCCGCGTCCACGTTGGTCGCCTTGGAATCGTTGTAGTAATCGACTCCGCGGATGCTGGCCACAAATTCCAACCGGTGCTCGACGGCGCGAAAGGACTTGACGGCGCGGGCAATCCCCTCCGTGTGTATCCCGGCGAGGCGCCCCGCGCAGACGGCGGCCAACACATTCTCCACGTTGTGCTGTCCTTTGAGCGGAATGGCGCTCAAAGGCAACACGGGCTCGGGAGAAGACTGCTCGGAGCTCCGGAAGACCAGCATATCGTTCACCACGAAGGCTCCCCTGCGGACAATCTTGGTTCGGCTGAACCAGAAGATCTGCGAATGGGCACGGCTGGCGGCCTGCTGCACAACCGGATCATCGGCATTGAGAACCAGAAAATCATCCGCAGTCTGGTTAGCAAAGATCTTCTCCTTCATGGCGGCGTAGTTGGAGAAGGCGCCGTGCCGGTCAAGATGGTCAGGCGTAACGTTGAGAATCGCCGCGATCTGCGGGTGAAAGCTTTGGGTGGTCTCCAATTGAAAGCTGGAGACCTCCAGCACCGACCAGGCATCGGGCTGGCTGCGCTCGACCAACTCGATCACCGGCGTGCCGATGTTGCCGCCCACCAGGGTCCTGGCCCCGCTAGCCTGAAAGATCTCGCCGCAGAGCGCGGTGGTCGTGGTCTTTCCATTGGAGCCGGTGATGGCGAGGATGCGGCCCTGAAGAAACTGCGCCGCCAATTCCAGTTCTCCGATCACCGGCAGGCCGAAGCTGCGCACCTGTACCAGCTCAGGCGTGTCAAAGGGCACGCCGGGACTGACCACGATCAGATCCTGGCGGCGGAAAGTCAGCAGGCCATGGCCTCCGGTCTCGACGGCGATGCCGGCTTCGAGCAGCGCGGGGATCTCCTTCGCCAGCGCATCGGCACTCCTCTGGTCCGAGACCGTGACCTGGGCTCCGCGGCGGCGCGCAAACAGCGCAGCGGCAAGACCGGACTTGCCTAATCCGACAACCAGGACCTTTTTGCCTTTCAGTTCCAAGCGGCTCCTTCGACGATGCTCCCTCAGCGTAATTTCAAGGTCGTAAGCGCAAACAGCGCGAAGACGAGCGCACCGATCCAGAAGCGCACGATAACCTTGGATTCCGACCAGCCCATCAGCTCGAAATGATGGTGCAGGGGAGCCATTTTGAAAATTCTCTTCCTGCGCAGTTTATAACTTCCCACCTGCAGGATCACGCTGAACGCCTCAAGCACAAAGATGCCCCCGATAAAGGGAAGCAACAGCTCCTGCTTGATAAGAACTGCAACCGTGCCGATGGCTCCGCCCAAAGCGAGCGAGCCGACGTCGCCCATAAAGACTTCCGCGGGATGGGCGTTGTACCAGAGGAAGCCGATGCTCGCCCCCACCATGCTTCCGCAAAAGACCGTGAGCTCACCGACCAGCGGCATCCGCTCCAGTTCCAGATAGTCCGCGAAGACGGCATGCCCGCTCACGTAAGTGAGCACCGTGAGAGCGGCGGCAGCGATAATGGTGCAGCCGATGGCCAGGCCATCGAGGCCGTCGGTCAGATTTACGGCATTGCTCGAAAACACGATGACCAGCGTGGCGAAGAGAATGAAGACCACCGAAGAGAGCATCCCCAGATGGGGAATGCCGCCCAGCGCCTGAATGGACAGATCGGGATGCACTCGCTTGAGGAAGGGCACCATCAGGCGAGTGGAAAAGGTCCCCTGGGCGTGCATCACGACCAGCACGATGGAGACCGCCGCACCCGTGAGCATCTGCAGCCCCATTTTCTGCCAGGCGGTCAGGCCGAGATTCCTGCGATGCGTCACCTTCATGTAGTCGTCGCTGAAGCCGATCGCGGCGAAGGCGACGGTCGAGCCCATGGCCAACCAGACGAGAGGGTTCGACAGATCACTCCACAAAAGCGTCGGGATCACAATGGCGATAAGAATCAGCACACCGCCCATGGTCGGAGTGCCGGCTTTCTTCTGGTGACCCCGAGGTCCATCCTCGCGGATGTATTGGCCGATCTGAAACTCGCGCAGCTTCTCGATGACGAACGGGCCAATCAGCAACGCGATCAGCATCGCGGTCAAACTGGCAAAGGCGGTGCGAAACGTCAGATACCGGAAGATTCGGAAGGGCCGGAAATAGGGAAAGAGCTTTTGATAAAGCAGCCAGTAGAGCAAACTTCCTCCGCCGTTCTTCGGTTCAATCGCATTGCAGCGTTTGTCGTCCGGGCTCAGAGCGGATCGTCCACTGCTGCAACGCTCCGGTCGCTTCTAGAACCTTCGCACGAACCCGAAGGGACCAGGCCGGCCGAGCGGCCCGCATCGAAGATGCCATCGCACGCAATCTCCTGCCCGGCCGAGACTCAGAATCCAAATTTCGCGACTGAGCGCAGCAGAGCCGGATTTGTGGCTATCTTACAAGCAACAGCGGGAGATTCGCGTCCGGTTTTGCGCGTGTACCAAAGCGGGGACTGGTTTCCCCACAAGTGGATTCTCCACCGCATCGCCGGATCTGACGGGAAGGATCAGCGGTCTTCAATCCATGCCAGGGCTCGTTCCAGACCTACACCCCGGGAGGCCTTCAGCAGGGCAGCATCTCCTTCTTTGAGCTCCGCCTTCAGCCATTCGCCGGCCTCTTCTGCCGAGGAGACAAACATGGCCAGGGCGCCCGCCTGCCGCGCACCCTCAACCAGGAACTGGGCATTGCCTCGCACACCCACGACCAGTTCGATGCCTGCCTCGGCCGCTGCCTCTCCGCACTCGCGGTGCAGACGCGGCGCCTGGGCGCCCAGCTCGAGCATCTCGCCGGCGACCAGGATGCGCCGCTTGGCCGGCATCGCAGCCAGCGTGGCGATCATCGACTTCAGAGCTTCGGGATTGGAGTTGTAGCAGTCGTTGATCACCGTTGCTCCGTTGAAATACATGAGCTCGCCGCGTTTGTCCGGAGCCTGCAGGTCCGTGGCCGCCGCTGCGCACTCCTCCAGTGGAATACCCGCTTCGAGCCCTACGGCAATCGCCGCCATCACGTTGACGATATTGTGCCTTCCCAGGAGGGCCACGCTGACCTCGGCATGGTCCGGCCCGGCAGTGACCTGAAAACGCATCCCTCGCGTGCCCATATCCTCGATGTCGGAGGCGCGCGGATCCGCACATGGTCCAGTACCGAAGTACACGGTCTTTCCACGAAAGTCGCGTCCGAACTGGGAGACGTAGGGATCATCGCAGTTCAGAAAGACCGTCCCTTGCGCCGGCAGGCTCTGCACCAGTTCGTATTTCGCGCGAGCCACGCCGGCGATCCCGTCGGAAAAATTTCCTCCGTGCGCGCTGCCCACGTTGGTCACCACACCCCAGTCCGGATTTGCGATGCGGGCCAGAGCAGCGATCTCCCCGGAATGGGACATTCCCATTTCCATGACGGCAACCTCATGCTCCGGCTCAAGCTTGAGCAGCTGCAATGGCAGGCCGAAGGCGTTATTCAGATTGCCCTTCGATTTATGCACGTTGAATCGCAGGCGAAGGACCTCCGCTACAGCCTCCTTGGTGGTTGTTTTTCCCGCGCTGCCGGTGACCGCGATGAGGCGTCTGTTCCATCGCCTCCTTACCGCGGTGGCCAGCATCTGCAAGGTCTCCAGCGGGTCGTCCACGATCAATAAGCTGTGCGAGCGGGCGACTTCCAGGAAATGAGCTCCTTTGCTGCGGGCAATCACCGCCGCCCGTGCGCCCCGCTCGAAGGCTGCAGAAACAAAGTCGTGCGCATCCAGGCGCTCCCCGCGGATGGCAAAAAACAGGTCTCCGGGCTGCAGGGTGCGCGTGTCGATCGAATAGCCCGTTGCCGGCTGCTCCGGCCGGTCGCCGCTCCAGAGCCGGAGCTCCGCTCCAGTCCAGCTCGCAATGTCCCGCAACTCAAGCTTCATTGCTCTCTTCTCGCATCCTGCAGGATGCCGCGCGCAATCTCCACGTCATCAAAAGGTATCACCCGGCCGCGCAACGTCTGCGTCTTCTCATGGCCCTTGCCCGCCAGCAGCACAAGATCTCCAGCCTGCGCCTGGCCGATCGCCAGCCGGATCGCCCGCTCGCGGTCCGGTTCGACCAGAACCGTCGCCCGCGCCCCCTGGAGTCCGGGGAGCACATCGTCGAGAATCGCCTGCGGATCCTCGCTTCGGGGATTATCGGAGGTGAGCACCACCACGTCGCTTGCCGCGCCGGCCGCGCGGCCCATCAGGGGCCGCTTCGTCCGGTCCCGGTCTCCTCCGCAACCGAAGAGCGTGATCACGCGCCCATCGGTCTGTTGGACGAAGTCGCGCGCCGCGGCCAGGACGTTCTTCAGCGCATCATCGGTGTGGGCATAATCCACAATCACAGCGAAGTCCTGCCCGCAGGAGACGCTCTGAAAACGACCTGGAATGCTCGGCAGAGCTGCCGCGCCCTCGGCGACCTGCTCCAATGTGAGCCCTCTGGCCATGGCCGCGGCGCTTGCGGCAAGCAAATTGTAGACGTTCACCCTTCCCGTCAGACTGGTTTCCAGGCGCACCCTCCCTTCGGGAGCGATCAGGTCGAAACGCATCCCGCTCGCGGTCATCTCCAGCTCCGAAATCCGGAAGTCGCCCTGGTGCATGCCATAGGTGAAGACGGCGCTCACACCGGCGGAGGGTGCAATCCGGCTCAACTGGCGTCCGTACTCGTCGTCCTGGTTGACAACAGCCACGCGCGGCGGAGCGCCTCCGGAGCCCTCGAACAAACGCCGCTTGGCCTGAAAATAGGCTTCCATGCTGCCGTGATAGTCGAGGTGATCGCGCGTCAGATTGGTGAAAATGGCTACATCAAAGCTCAGGCCGAAGATGCGGTCCTGATCGAGCGCATGCGAGGAGACCTCCATCACGGCCTCTGTCGCACCGGCATTCAACCCTTCGTGGAAGAGCGCGAACAGGTCCCGCGACTCGGGAGTGGTATGCGGAGATGGCCGGACTGCACCGGCGACATGGTACTCAATGGTCCCCACGAGGATGGTGCGGCGGCGCTGGCGTTGCAGCATCGCCTCCGTCAGAAAGGAGGTTGTCGTCTTGCCATTCGTGCCGGTGACGCCGGTCAGCTTGAGCTCCGCTTCAGGATGGGCAAAGAAGTTCGCGGCCAGGCGAGCCAGGGCGCGGCGTCCGTGCTGCACCTGCACAAGCCCGATTCCCGGATATTCGCGAATGCCCAAGTCAAAGGCCGCAGGAGAATCTGTAACGATCGCATTGGCTCCCTGGGCGGCTACTTGAGCCAGAAAGCGATTGCCATCGGTAGTTCCCCCTCGCATGGCGACGAAGAGCGAACCCCTGGCGATCCGCCGGGAATCGTACTCGACTCCCACGATAGGAAGGCTCGGTCCTGCGCGGCGGACGATCTCGACTCCATGCAAAACGATGTCAAGGTCCAATCGGCCTCCAACGGCTTTATGCTCTCTCCGGGACTACCTTACCCTCCGGTATACACCCCGCGGGAGGGGCAGAAACAGAGGCGCGCGCCTCCTCCTCTGCGTATGACGGAGGGCCGGGACTAACGGCTGAAGCGGACGACAACCCCGGTACCGGGTGGCACCAAGGTGCCGGGGGCAGGAACCTGCTCTCGGGCGATGCCGCTGCCGACGATCTGCAGACTGAGGCCGGCCACTCCGGCCGACTCCACAGCCTGGCGCATTGGCTGCCCGACAAGTGCCGGAACCGCCACGCGATGGAGCGAGTCAACCACAATCTTTCCCGGGACGGGGTTGGGTAGAGTCTGTGCGATGGCGACAGGAGGCCGCGCCGGGGCGTTCTTCGCCGCGGGTAGATCGACGGGCTGGCTCATGGCCGCTGTGCTCTTTGCCGCCTCCTCCGCGGGCTGCGCGGCGACGGGGTTCTGCGGCGCTTGTTGCCGCCCGGACGAGCCGGCAGCGACGGAAGACGGCAGGTCGCCGGCAGATGACGGCAGCCGTTGTTGCCCGGCCACCTCCGTGCGCAGCGGGTCATCCGCGGGTAGATCGTTCACAGCGTCGAAGAGGGCGTTGAGATCGCCGGATTGCTCGGGCGGCGCTTCGTTCTCCTCCTGCGACTTCGCCAACTGCTGCGGCGCGTGCAGCGGCTCATCGTGCGGAACTCCCAGATATTCGAGCACCTGCTGCGCGACCTCCTGGAAGACAGGGGCGGATACCGTGTGACCGAAGTGATTGCCCTTTGGCGAGTCGATCACCACGGCCACACTGATCGCCGGATTGTTGATGGGCGCAAACCCCACGAAGGATGCGACATAGTTGGTCTTGGAATAACGGTGGGTGGCCACGTCGATCTTCTGCGCAGTGCCGGTCTTGCCTCCTGCGGAGTAGCCGTTCAATTGGGCGGTGGTGCCGGTCCCGTGCTGAACAACGCCTTCCATGATCTTGCGCATCTCGGCAGCAGTCATGGTGGAGACCACGCGATGGGCGCCGGAAGGAAGCGGATCCTGCACTTCATGCTCCGGCTGGAAGGCCGCGGGCTTGAGCGTGCCGTCGCCCGGCAAATGCTGGGTTCGCTGCATGAGGATATGCGGCGGCAGATACACGCCGCCGTTGGCGAGGCTGGAAGCCATCGTAACCAGCTGAATCGGCGTAACGGCGACCTCCTGGCCCATGGCAATCGAGCCGATGCTCGAGCCCGACCAGCGGCGGGGCGGCCGCAGCAGACCGCGCGTCTCGTTCGGCAGCTCGATTCCGCTGCGCGATCCGAAGCCATAGGCGCGTATGTATTTGTAGAACGTATCGGAGCCCATGCGCAGCGCGAGTTTGACGGCGGCCACATCGCTCGACTCCCAAAGAGCCTGCGTCGTGGTCAGCAGGTAGTTCGGATGATCGTCGTGAATGATTCTCCCCGCCAGCTCGATCTTGCCGCCCTGGCAGTCGATAACCTCGTTCGGGTTGGTGACCTTCTGCTCGAGAGCTGCGGAATAGGTCACAAGTTTGAAGGTCGAGCCCGGCTCATAGACATCGCTGATCGCATGGTCTCTCAGCAGCGACGTGGTGGCGTGGCGGAAGTCGTTGGGATTGAATGTGGGCCGTATCGCCAGAGCAAGAATCTGCCCGGTATTCGGATCCTGGACCACGACCGTGCCGTTCTGGGCATGGGTGCGTTCCAGCGCCTCGTCCAATGCGCGTTCGGCAATGAATTGAATGTTCTCGTCGATGGTGAGAACGAGGTTCTCGCCCGGTTCGGGATCTCGCTCCTGGCTGCCGAGCACGTGACGCCGTGCGTCGAGAGCGGTAAGCATGCGGCCGGGAACGCCGTGCAGATCGCGATCGAATCCGCGCTCCATACCGCCCAGGCCGTTGTCATCCGTCCCTACATAGCCGAGCAGTTGCGCCGCGAGGTCGCTGTCGGGATAAAAACGCTTGAACTCCTTTTGGATATAGATCCCTTTCACCTTAAGAGCCTTGACGCGCTCAATCTCTTTGGAATCGAGCTTGCGGGCTACCCAGGCAAAATTCCTTGAAGCATTCAGACGCGCGGCAATCTGTTGTACCGAGGTGAATCTGTCGGTTGGATCGGTATGCACGACCCTGGCCAGAATCGCGGCCGCCGCACGATATTTCTCCATCGCCGAGGGATCCTGCTTTTCGGCGATCTCCGACGGCACGGCATACACCGAATCCGCCAGGACTGTCATGGCGAGAGCATGCAGGTTGCGATCGTAGAGGATACCCCGGCGCGGAGCGACTTCAAAGGTGCGCTGCTGCTGCTTGGCCGCACGCTCCACAAAATCAGCGTGCCGCACCACTTGCAGCCATACCAGACGGCAGCAGATCGCGGTCACCCAGATGAGGAAGAGGCAGGCAATGTGCAGAAAGCGCAGACGGCGCGGCGCCAGAGGAACCGACGTGCGCCCGGGTTCCCCAGCTCTGCGGCCCCCATCGGCTGGACGGCTGCGCGTTTGCCCGGGAGAGAAGGATAACTGTTTCAATTTCGCCTGCTCCACCTTGAGAACACGTTCACAACCGCTTTGGCCCTGCCCGATTTCAGGCCAGTCTTGACTAGAGCTGAGTCCAGCCCGTCGAATGCGCCAGACCCTCCGGCAACAGGCTGTTCGCAGACTCCTGAAGGAACAAGGATGCAGTGCTGGAAGGAAGATTACGATCGCGAGGCACGAAGAGGTAAAAGTAAAGTTTGACGCAACCTGCCATCAACAGTTGGCTGCAGACGGCGAGTTTGATCCAAACCAGAGTAAAGGAAAAAACAGATACATGGCCCATTTCAAACACCTGTAGCACGGTCGAAGCACTTGCACGCGGCGACACCGATCAGTGAAGGGCTACAACACGTACCCCTTTTAGAATTTTGAAAACAACTGATCCCAACTGCCCCAACAATGCTTTTCTCTGCCGTGAGACTGGTTTCTCCCGCAGAGACTCTCTGCCCCGAGACTTACCCTGCGCCGCTACCGCAAGCCCGGAGGCATCGGGGACGCCTCCGCCACAACTGGTGCATTCCTATCGAAGCTGGAGTCGGGACGAACTACCTGGCCGGGCTGGGGCGCGTTCAATCCAAGCTTTCGCGCCATCCGGTCAATCCGGCCGGGATCGCAGAGCTCGGCCTCGGTGAGCCGCAGCTGCCGGTTCTGCTCCTCGAGCAAATCCCGCTGCTGCTTGGCGGCCTCCACGTGGTAGCCATACTCGATCGCGCTGAAATGCTGCCACCCGTAAACCATCAGAAACAGAAAGAGAACTGTCATGGCGGCGGTAAAGATGCGCATCTCCCGCACGCGAACCGGGTCATCCGTCTTTACCAGCCGGCTGTTATCCAGGTGCTTGACAAAGAAAGCCTCCGGAGTGGGTCCCCGCTTCGCCCGTTGCTGCGCTGCGAGCAGGGAGAGATTGCGCTCCGCTACCTGTTCGGCGTGCCTGTCGAATCCCAGCCGCATTGTCTGCGCCGCAAAAACCTGTGTCGCCATCGTGTATCCCTTCCGCCCTGTGATTCTGTCCTGCTGAGATCCTTCTTAAGCATCGTGGCCGCCACGACAGCCTGGAGGAGCTGCCTTACCGCTGCGGCTGCTCGCCGGCTGGCTGCGATCGAACCGCTCTACCCCGATCTTCCTGCCGCTTCCTCAGATTTCCTTTGTGGTTCTCTCCGCGGCCCGCAGCTTCGAACTGCGCGATCTCGGATTGCGATCCATCTCCTCTTCCGAGGCAGTCACCGGCTTGCGCGTCAGCACTTCAAAGACTCCCTGCCGCGCGCCGTCTCTCAAGGCGTCTTTGGCCAGCCGGTCTTCCAGCGAATGAAAGCTGATCACCACCAGCCTGCCTCCCGGCTTCAGCAGCCTCACCGAGGCCGCAAGCAAGGCCTCGATCTCTTCAAGTTCGGCATTTACGTAAATTCGGAGAGCCTGAAAGACTCGAGTCGCGGGATGGATATGTTGCCGGCTTCGCCCTGATTTCATCGCCGGGGCGACGGCCGAGATGACTCTGGCCAACTGCGCTGTCGTCATGATCGGCCGCGCCCTGACAATGGCTCTGGCAAATCTCCGCGAACTCCTTTCCTCTCCGAATTCGTAAATCAGGTTGGCGAGTTCTTTTTCGTCCGCCTGGTTTACCACTTGTTCGGCAGTGATGCCCTTGCGCGGGTCAGCCCGCATATCAAGAGGCCCTTCTGCCTGAAAACTGAATCCTCTGTGTGCCTCCTCCAACTGCAGCGAACTCGTGCCGAAGTCCGCCAGCAAGCCGTCCAGGCTCGCCTCCTTCACTCTCCGGCTCAACATGGAGAACTCTTCTCCGTAGAGCGCCAGCTCCGGCATCTCCGGACCCAGCTCCCGCGCCAGTTCCTCCAAGCGTGCCCGGGCCAGCTCGATGGCCTCAGGATCACGGTCGAAGGCGATCAACCTGCCCTGGCCGCCCAACCGCCTGGCAATCGCCTCCGAGTGGCCTCCCAGGCCGAGTGTCGCGTCAACATACGTGCCGCCTGCGCGCACATTCAAATATCGGATCGCATCTTGTAAAAGAACCGGCACATGCCGCTCGTTCGCGCGCTTCATGTGTTCCCCCTTGGGGGTTGCTGGCCGCTTCGGCTATAAGCCAAAGCCTTCCAGTTCCTTCGCATCTTCCGCAGTCAGCTTGTTGCTATCCACGCGATCTTCGAATGCGGCCTTGTTCGAGACCCGCAAAAACGTGAGCTCTCCGACCACCGTAACGTCGCCTGCCACCAGGTTGGCCTTCTCGCGCAGGATCTGGGGAAGCAACAACCTGCCTTGGGCATCCAGCTCCGCCGTCTGGCCGTAATAGTTGATCTGGTCCATGAACTTCTTCTTCGCCGGATTGAAGCTTGAGATTTTCGCCAGCTTTTCCTCGATCTTTTCCCACTCCGGCATCGGATAAATCTCTGCATCCTGTCCGTCGCGGCTGGTGATGAAGAACTGCAGGTTGTACTTCTCGTCAATCAGGCGCTTGAATTCCGCCGGCACTTTGAGCCGTCCCTTGTCGTCTACGCGAGTTGGGTGATTGCCGCGGAACATTCTTGAGCTTCTTTCCTTGCCGTCTTCCTGTTTTTGGTTGGATCTGGGGATCCGGGTTCAAGCCAGCCCGCCTGAATCTTCCTCGTTCCCTTATCGCGGGAATAAGCAGCTCAGCAGGGTCAACATCGCCACGCCGTAAATCAGCGAAATAGCGGTGCACTGGAATCTGGCTCTCATCTTGCTTTCCCCTTTCCTGGCCCACTTGCCATATCTTTTCGGCCAAAAATCAAAGATCATCTCCCACTTTTGACCAAAATTCTCCACAATCTTAACGGAGGTGGAGAGTCTGTCAAAGCCCAAATTGAAGTGGAAAAAGGGGTTGGAAAGCGATCCCGAGGAAAATACTAGATAGAGGACAGAAGACGGAGCTGCACCACAATAGATGGTGTTGATGGTGCAGGTTCTGGTCTTGCCGGCTACTACTTGTCAGAGCGGCAGAGTCGCGCTAGGGATCGCAGACGAGCCGCTCGCTGAGCGAACAGAAGACAGGATCCAAACCAATGGGTCAGAAAGAATGATACTTCGGTGTTAGGCGAATTTGGCCCGGTTTTGGTGCGATTTTTGCTGCGGGTTATCCGGATGAGCAACTCAACGGTGCACGGCGGGCGCCTGGCGCTCCCGCACCCGATCCTTGACCACGAAGGCTATATATATGACAACAAAAATGTTTAACAGGGTTAGCAGGATTTTGAGCACGGTGATGTGGCGAATAATTTCATAGAGCTCCCAGGGGAGAAAGGAGGCTGTAAGGATCAAGGTAAAGTACTCCGCCCAAACCTTCTCCAGCACCAGTCCGCTGCCCTCAATAAAATCGAGTCCCGCGTAGAGGAAGAGCGCAAAACTGATCTCCTTGAGACGGTGCGGGCTTAGGAGGGTGGCTTTCTCCAGCAGAAGATTGACCGCGTGATTCTCCGGATCGAAGCGCAGCGCAGTGGCGATGTGCAGAAGCACGTCGCCGATGTCCTTGTGAAGCAACTTGATCACGCCGAAGCCCATGGAACAAAACAGCACCCCTTTGAGCAGCTTGAGGACGCCAATCGCGATCAGCCAGCGATTGTGGGTTTGTGGCAAAGCTTTGGTCAAAGCCTTATCATTGCTCGCCGCGCGACTGCGCGCCTGTCTGTTGTGACGGTGTATGTATACCACGGGGCAACTCACCGGCGTGGGTTTTGGCCACCCCGGAAGCATGGGGGAGACGGAACCGGTGAACCCGCGAAAGATCAGGCGCGATCAGGCTGGAGCGGATCTCCTGTCGGTAGAGGTCGGAGCAACCTTCCGAGGAGTTTCCCCCCGGAAAGCCGCCACCCTGGCGAATCCTGATGACACATCGCAGTCGATCTCATCCAAAGCCCTCAAGAGCCGGCGGCCTTTGGACCTGAAAACAGGATAACTCACCAGGCTGGGAAGGCCGAGTCTTCCCTGCTCCTCAACGGAGCGAGCGTGACCCGCCGGCAAGCTGTGCGAGGTTGCATCCGTCGTCTTTCCTCCGTATACGCTTGAGGTATGCACCACCACTATCAGACGGAGCAATGGTTGCCTTTTCCGGTTGCCAGGGTCTTCGCCTTCTTTGCCGATCCGGGCAACCTGCCGCGTCTGATGCCGGAATGGCAGAAGGTGCGCATCGATGCATTGCACAGCGTGCCACCGCTCGATGAGGCCGGGATGGAGGCGCGCACCGCTAACGCCCGGCCGGGGAAAGCGGCAGGAGCCGGCTCGAGCATTGTGCTCAGCTTCCGGCCGATCCCATTGTTGCCGCTGCGGCTCTCCTGGGTGGCGCGTATTACCGAGTTCACTGCGAACGAGGGCTTCTGCGACGAGCAGGAAAGAGGGCCGTTCGCCTATTGGCGTCATTGCCACGCCACGCGGGTCGAGGTGCGGGGCGGGGTCGCCGGGACGGCGGTGAGAGACGACCTTGAATACGAGATTCCCTTGGGCCGAGCCGGGGATATGGCGCATGCCCTGGTGCGAAGGCAAATCGAAGGTTTGTTCGCGTATCGCCAACGCAGGTTGCCGGAATTGCTTTGGGACAATGACTCCCGCTCTTGAGCGTTGATCGGGCGGAAAAGACAAGCGCCGGGCCCCCGGTCAACATCCAGCGCCCGGCTTTGGCCGACGATGGGGGAACTGAACCCGTCGCTTCCGAGTTCCTCGCCCGTCCGAATCGTGTGAACCTGCGCTAGCGCGCGATCAGACGGCGGCGCGCGCTCAGTTTGAGGTAGGGCGCGAGCCTTTCCAGCGCGCCCTCGACGCTGATGCCGTACTTGGCCCGCAGTTGTTCCGGTTTGCCATGCTCGATAAACCGATCGGGCCAACCGACGCGCACAACAGGTACATCGATCTGCATGTCGCTGAGAGCTTCGAGCACAGTGCTGCCGAAGCCGCCCATCAAGACGTGGTCTTCGAGGGTGATGATAACCGCTGCCCGCGCGGCATACTCAGCCAGCAGATCGCGGTCGAGCGGCTTTACAAACCGGGGATTGATGACCGCGGCGGAAAAGCCCCGTTGCTTGAGAGCCTCCGCCAGTTCTCTGGCCATCGGGAGCAACGCGCCCAGCCCGAAGATCGCAACGTCATCGCCCTCTTCGATCACCTCGGCTTTGCCGATCGGCAAAGCCGCCG
>DASYYO010000343.1:0-12678 GCA_035933805.1 Acidobacteriaceae bacterium
GATCTCGCAGCTTCGCGGCGCGCGCACGGCGGCGGCCGCGGCGGAGGAGCAGACCCACGCGACGCGGCAGAGCGTCGCCTTTGAAGTGGTGCGCGCCTACTATCGGGCGCTGCTTGCGGACCAGGAGAAGATCACCACGGCGGCCGCACTGGCGCGGGAGAAGGCGTTTGCCAAGCAGGCCCACGACCGCGTGGACGCCGGCATGGCGCTCGCCTCCGACGGGCTGCAGGCCGACGTGGACGTCTCTCAGCGCGAGCAGGAGGCGGTCGAAGCAAACTCCAATGCACTGGTAGCCTACGCGCAGCTTGCGGGGATCCTGGGCGGCGAGGCACAGCCGTTTGCACTCGTTATCCCCACCGGAACACCCGGTCATGTCGCGGCTCCGCTGGAGTCGCTCGAGGCCGCCGCTCTCGAACAGCGTCCGGATCTTCAGGCGGCGCGAAATGAGATCGCCTCCGCCAAACAGTCCGTCCATGCCGGCCGCGAGGCCTATGGGCCCCAGTTCAGCACCTTCGCCAATATCGAAGCCGACAATCCGCACCTGACCGGAGGAGGCAACAGCAACTGGACGGTTGGAGCGAAGGCGGAGATCCAGCTCTTCGACGGCGGAGAGCGCCGCGCCCAGGTCTCCAAGGCAAATGCCCAGCGCGAGATGGCCGAGGCCGCCTACAAGCAGGCTGAGATCGAGGCGGGGATTGAAGTCAAGCAGGCCTACTATGCCCAGCAAAATGCGGAACGGCAATACGGCATCTCCGGCGAGATGCTGACCAAGACGCAAGAGACGCTGCGAACCACGCTCGACCGGTATAGCGCCGGGCTGGTGACCGTCACGGATGTTCTGAGCCAGCAGGAACAGCTCCGGTATATGGAGCTCACCCGCGTGCAATCGCTCTACCGCTGGTGGATCGCCGACGCTCAGCTTCGGCTGGCCACCGGAAATCTGAATTCCGCTCCTTCAGGAGTCCATCCATGAAGACATTTCTGCTCGGCGCTCCGATGCTTTTGGCGGCGCTCGCGGGCTGCGCCACCAACCCTCACCTCCAACCCGACCAGTCCTCGCCCATGCAGGCGAAGGTGATCGAAGTATCGAGAACCAGTGCAGCCGGCTCCCGGCCCTTGACCGGCGTGATCGCCGCGCGGATGGTGGCGGAGATCTCTTCCCAGGTCTCTGCGCCGGTGGCGGCGGTTCACGTTCGCGAAGGCGATTCTGTCCGCAAGGGACAAATTCTGGTTCAGCTCACCTCGGTTCCCCTGCAGGCGGCGGTCGAGCAGGCGCAATCGCAGGTGCTTGCAGCGAAAAAGCAGGAGGCCGCGGCCCAGGCGCAGAAGACGCTTGCCGGCGAGACCTATGCGCGCTACTCCACTCTGAACGACCGGCACTCGGTCACCCCGCACGAGTTCGACCAGGTGAAGGCGCAGCTCGCCGCTGCGAATGCACAGTTTGAAGCCGCCTCGGCGCAGACGGCGGCAGCAGAGGCAGCCACCCGCCAATCCCAGGCGATGAGCTCCTACACCGTGATCCGCGCTCCCTTCAACGGCATCGTGAGCAAAAAGTATGCCGACCCGGGCACCCTTGCTTCGCCCGGCACGCCGCTGCTGCGAATTGAGGATGCCAGAGACCACGAGGTAGACCTCGCGGTCAACGAGTCCTCTCTCCGCACTCTCCATGCCGGCGAAAAGGTCGAGGTGCTGGTCAATGGCGGGACGAAGACGATCGAAGGGGTGATTCGCGAGATCGTGCCCAGCGGCGACCCGGCGGCGCACACCTTCACGGTCAAGATCGGGCTGCCCCCGTCTCCGGCGCTCTACTCCGGCATGACGGCGAGCGTGCTGCTCCCTGTGGGAGAACAGCAGACCATCACGGTTGCGAAGACGGCGGTGGAACACCGCGGGCAGCTCGACTCCGTGCTCGCGCTCGACAGCAGCTCCGTCGCCCAGATCCGGTATGTGACCCTTGGCACGGAGCAGGGCGACAAGGTTGAGGTTATCAGCGGCCTGGCGCCGGGCGATCGAATCCTGGCCCAGCCCAGCGACTCCTACATCGGCCGCAGGATCGAAGCACAGCCATGAACAAGCCAGGGATTGCAGGCACCATCGCGCGCGTCTTCATCCGCTCCAAGCTGACGCCGCTGTTCATCATCGCGGCCTTCGCGCTGGGCGCGATCAGCCTGTTGAATATTCCCCGGGAAGAAGAGCCGCAGATCGTCGTGCCGATGATCGACATCTTCGTGCCCATGCCCGGGGCTTCCGCCAAGGAGGTCGAGGAGCGGGTCAGCTCGCCCCTGGAACGTCTGATTCGTAACATTTCAGGTGTCGAATACACCTACTCCACCAGCCAGCCCGGCATGGGCATGGTGACGGCGCGCTTCTATGTCGGCCAGTCGGAAGACCACGCCGTCGTTCAGATCTACAAGGTGGTCAACGGCAGCATGGACAGATTGCCCCCGGGGGCGAGCCCGCCGATCATCAAGGTGCGCTCGATCAACGATGTTCCCATGCTGACCGTCACTCTCTCGGGGCCGGGATATGGCGGCATGCAGGTGCGCATGATCGCCGACGAGATCGAGGCCCAGATCAAGCGGGTCGACGACGTCTCGGAGACCTCGATCATCGGCGGCCAGCCGCGCCGGGTCAACGTGCTCTTCGACTCCGCCAAGCTGGCCAGCTATCATCTCTCGCCCGCCTCCCTGGCGCAGCAGATCCAGGGCTCCAACCAGCGCAACACGCCGGTTGAGTTTGCCGCAGGCAGCGGCAGCCAGGCGCTCCAGGCGGGCAGCTATCTGGGCTCCGTGGGAGACGTGGGCAACGTCGTCGTCAGCGCCCAGGACGGCCGCCCGGTCTTCCTCCGCGACGTCGCCTCGGTCTCCGAAGGGCCGTCGGAGCCGGAGGACTACGTGCTTTACTCGCCCGGCAAGTCGGTGCAAAACCCTCCCCAGGAACTGCCCGCGGTCACCATCACGGTGGCCAAGCGCAGCGGCACCAACGCCACGGTGATTGCCGAAAAGATCCAGAAGCGGCTGGTGGAGATGCGCGGCACGCTGATTCCGCCGAACCTCCACGTCGAGATCACCCGCAACTACGGACAGACTGCGAATGAGAAGTCGAATGAACTGCTGGAGCATCTGTTCATCGCGACGCTCTCGGTAACCCTGCTGATTGCGCTCACGCTCGGCTGGCGGGAGTCAGGCGTGGTGCTGGTGGCGATTCCCGTCACCCTGGCGCTCACCCTCACGCTCTTCTTTCTCTACGGCTATACGATCAATCGGATTACGCTCTTTGCGCTGATCTTTTCGATCGGCATTCTGGTCGACGACGCCATTGTGGTGGTGGAAAACATCGTCCGCCACTTCCGCCTGCCGGAGAGCGCAGGCCAGGACTTCGCCGAGATCGCGCTGAATGCGGTGCAGGAGGTTGGCAATCCGACCATCCTTGCCACCTTCGCGGTCATCGCCGCCATTCTGCCCATGGCCTCCGTCGGCGGCCTGATGGGCCCGTACATGCGCCCGATCCCAGTCGGCGCCTCGTCGGCGATGATGTTCTCCCTGTTTGTCGCCTTCGCGGTCTCGCCCTGGGCGTCTCTCATCCTGCTCAAAGGCAGAGCGTCAGGCGAAGGCCACGGCAGCCACCAGGAGGGCAAGCTCACCCTGCGCTACCGCAGAGTGATGGCGTGGCTCATCCGCAGCCGCAAAAACAGCGCCGTGTTTTTCCTGTTCGTCTTCGCTCTACTCATGCTGGCGATCCTCTTCGTTCCGCTCAAGTGGGTCAAGGTCAAGATGCTGCCCTTCGATAACAAGAGCGAGTTCCAGATCATCCTCAACATGCCCAAGGGCACGACTCTGGAACGCACTACAGCAGTCGCACAGCAGATGGGGCGGCGGATCGCGCAGGAGCCGGAGGTCACCAACTATCAGGTCTACGCCGGAACCTCTGCCCCCTACAACTTCAACGGCCTGGTGCGGCACTATTTTCTGCGGCATGGACCAGAAGAGGCGGATATCCAGGTGAACCTGGTGGAACGCAAGGACCGGTCGGCGCAGAGCCACGCGGTCGCCACCCGGCTGCGTCCGGATCTCCAACGTATCGCCGACGATGCCGGCGGAGTGGTGGAGATCGCCGAGGTGCCGCCCGGCCCTCCGGTGCAGCAGACGCTCGTAGCCGAGATCTACGGGCCGGACTATGACAAGCAGATCGAGCTCGCGCGGCAGATCAAACAGGTGTTTCAACAGACACCCGGCGTCGTGGATGTGGACTGGTTCGTCACCGCGCCGGAGCAGCAGTTCAACTTCGAGATCGATCCGCAGAAAGCGGCCACGGCCGGTCTGACTCCCGCCCAGATCGCCGCCAACGTGCAGATCGGGGTGCAGGGCCAGGATGTGGGCCTGTTGCACGATCAGCGCGCGAGGGAAGACATTCCCATCCGGCTCAGGCTGGAGCGCCAGGCTCGATCGAGCCAGCAGGCGATCGGCGACTTCCGCCTGCCCACTCCCTCCGGCGCCCAGGTCTCGCTCAACGAGCTTTCGGCGCTGCGGACCGGGGCCATCGATCAGCCCATCTACCGCAAGAACCTGCGCCCGGTGGTCTACATCCTCGCCAATGTCGCCGGCGCGGAGGAGAGCCCGGTCTACGCAATTCTCAAATTGCGGCCGGCCATCGATAAACTCAAAGCGCCGGACGGCTACCAGATCACCCAGTACTCGGCACAGTTGCCGGAGAGCACCGCGCACTATTCGCTGAAGTGGGATGGCGAGTGGCAGATCACCTACGAGGTCTTCCGCGACCTGGGAGCCGCGTTCGCGGTCGTCCTGGTGCTGATCTATGTCCTGGTGGTCGGCTGGTTCCGCTCCTTCATCACTCCCCTGGTGATCATGGCGCCCATTCCTCTTACCCTGGTGGGCATTCTGCCGGCCCACGCCATGATGGGCGCATTCTTTACCGCGACCTCCATGATCGGCTTCATCGCGGGAGCGGGAATCATCGTGCGCAATTCGATCATCCTGGTGGACTTCGTGGAGGTGCGCCGCAGAGAAGGCATGCCGCTCGCAGACGCCGTGATCGATGCCGGAGCGGTCCGCTTCCGTCCTATGCTGCTCACCGCCGCCGCGGTGGTCATCGGCTCCTCAGTGATTCTCTTCGATCCGATCTTCCAGGGGCTCGCGATCTCGCTGATGGCGGGCGAAATCGCCTCCACGCTGCTGTCGCGAATCGCGGTTCCCGTGCTCTACTATCACGCGCAGCACAGGATGGAGAAGTCCGTCTAGCCCGCGTTTCTCACGGGCCTCGTGCCCGTCGGTGCTCATCGGCCGCGAGCCACTTCCAGAATGCCCTGCAGGATAGCCGCCGGGCTGGGCGGGCAGCCGGTCACCGTGAGGTTGACGGGGATGACCTCCGCCACGCCGCCGCGGCTGGCGTAGCTGGCGCCGAAGAGGCCGCCGCAGGCGCCGCAATCGCCTACGGCCACCACCCATTTGGGGTCGGGCACGGCGTCATAGGTGCGCCGCAGCGCCTCTTCCATGTTGACCGAGACCGGCCCGGTCACCAGCAGCAGGTCGGCGTGGCGCGGGCTGGCGACAAAGCGGATGCCTGCGCCCTCCAGGTTGTAATACGGGTTGTTGAGCGCCTGAATCTCCAGCTCGCAGCCGTTGCAGGAGCCGGCATCGACGTGGCGGATGCACAGCGCGCGTCCCATGATCCGGCGAAGCTCCTCCTGCGGCGCGGCGGAGGCGGCCTCGGCCTCGGCGGGACGCTCGGTCAGGATGCCGGTGCGCACCATGCGCGAGATTACATCAAACATAGTTACAGCTCCCCTTACCCGTCCTGCCCGCTGTATGACAGATTGAACGACTTATTGATGAGCGGGAAGTCAGGCACGATGTTTCCCAGAATCGCGTATTCGAGCAACGGCCAGTTCTGCCAGGAGGGATCGTGCGCATGGCAGCGGCGGATGGAGCCGTGTGCGCCGGACTCAAGCGCGATCATCACCGGCCCCCTCCAGGCTTCTATCAGCCCGATGCCAAGCCGCCCGGGCGCCGCTGCCGGAACCGGGGCGTACACCGACCCGGCGGAGAGCCCCTGGAGCAGCGCGCGGCAGAGCCGAAGGGATTCGAAGATCTCGGCGAACCTCACCTGCACGCGCGCCGCGACATCACCGCCGCTCTCCGCCGCCGTCCGGGGAGCAATACGATCGTAGGGCGGCCAGGGATGGTCCACCCGCAGATCGCGCGCGATGCCGGAGGCGCGAGCCGCCAGCCCGGTTGCCCCGAGCCGGCTCGCCAGGCTCGTCTCCAGAATGCCCGCGGAACGAAAGCGGTCCTGGAGCCCGGCGTGCTCGGCATAGATGGAGCGCATGCCGGAGACGTTCGATTCCAGACCGGAGTAGATCTCGAGCAGCAGAGCCGGGGCCTCAGCAGGCAGATCCCCGGCCACGCCGCCGGGAAGAACGTAGTCCATGAGATAGCGGGCTCGAAAGACGCGGGCGTTGACGCGCAGCAGGTCTTCTTTCATCCGGGAGAACTGCGTAAGCCCGAAGGCGAAGCCGCCGTCATTTCCCAGCGCGCCAAGATCTCCCAGATGGTTGGCGATGCGCTCGTGCTCCAGCGCAAGCGCGCGCAGCTCGGTGGCCCGGGGAGGACACACGGTCTCCGCGATCGCCTCCAGCGCCGCGCACCAGGCCCAGGAGAAGCCGACCGCGGTGTCGCCGGAGACCCGCGCCGCCAGCCGGTGGCCCTCCATCTGCGGCATTCCCTCCCATCGCTTGGCGATGCCTTTGTGGGTATAGCCAAGGCGCTCCTCCAGACGGAGGACCTTTTCGCCCACGGCCGAGAAGCGGAAGTGCCCGGGCTCGATGGTGCCGGCGTGCACCGGACCGACGGCGATCTCATGCACTCCGTCGCCTTCCACCTGGACGAAGTCGTAGGGGGCGGGCGCATTGGGAAATCGGCGATCGGCATCGAAGTCGCGCCTTAAAGGAAATACCTGCTCCGGCCAGCCGCCGTGGCGCAGCCAGCCGCGCCGATCGATCGCGCCGCTGGAGATTCCCAACAGGTCCCGCACGGCACGCTGCATCCGCTGCGCCGCCGGAAACCAGCCGTCGATCGCCGGATAGACAGGAGAGCCCTGCTCGCGAAGATGGAGTTCTACAACGGTTACGTTATCCGGCAGCAGATAGGCGGCGTAGACGCGAAAGCCGCCGTCGCGGTCGCGGTCATCGGCTCCCCAGAGGGTAAGCAGGGGCGCCCCGGCGCGGTGCATGGCGGCGGCGATCTCGATCCACTGTCCGTTGTCCGCGCAGACCCGGCTCGCGGGAAGGTTCGCCGGGAGCCCGGTGCATGGCAGTTCGAGAAGCCTGTGCAAGATCGCCGTCATCGGGTCATCCGATCATCCGCGCCGCGGCGCGGTACCACTCCGCCAGCGCGGGCGGCATGTAGAGGCCGAGGGCGAGCACCAGGGCAAGATGCACGAAGACCGGCGCCATCGCCGGAGAGTGGGGCAGAAGCCGGCCCTCGCTCTCGCCAAAGACCATCGGCTGCACCCGGCTGAAGATGGCGGCGAAGGCGACGCCCAGGGCGATCAGCAGAAACGGCGTGGTCCAGGGATGATCGCGCATCGCCGTCGTCAGGACGAGGAACTCGCTGGCAAAGACGCCGAAGGGCGGCATGCCGAGAATGGCGATCGAACCGAGCATGAGCCCCCAGCCTACCGCCGGGCTCAGGCTCACCAGGCCGCGAATCGACTCCATGCGCTGCGTGCCCGCGGCCTGCGATGCATGTCCCGCGGAAAAGAAGATAGAAGATTTGGTGAGCGAGTGAACGGTCATGTGGAGCAGCGCGGCGAAGTTGGCGATGGGTCCGCCCATGCCGAAGGCGAAGGTGATAATGCCCATGTGCTCGATCGACGAATAGCCGAAGAGCCGCTTGATATCCCTCTGGCGGAAGAGGAAGAAGGCCGCCAGCACCGCGGACAAAAGCCCGAAGCTGATCAGCATGCGGCTGGGAAGAGCCGCACCGATCGAGCCCTCGACCAGCACCTTGCAGCGAACCACCGCGTACAGGGCAACGTTGAGCAGCAGGCCGGAGAGCACGGCCGAAACCGGCGTAGGCCCCTCGGCATGGGCATCGGGAAGCCAGTTGTGCAGCGGCGCAAGGCCGATCTTGGTGCCGTAGCCGACCAGGAGAAAGACGAAGGCGAGCCCGAGAACTCTCGGCTCCAATTGCCCTTTGACCGCGTTGAGGTGGGTCCACAGCAGGGCGGTCATGCCTTGGCGGCCGAGTGCCTGCCCGGCCGCGAAATAGAGCAGGATGGTGCCGAAGAGCGCCTGGGCAATGCCGACGCCGCACAGGATGAAATACTTCCAGGCAGCCTCCAGGCTGGCGCGCGTGCGATAGAGAGAGACCAGCAGCACCGTGGAAAGCGTGGCCGCCTCCATGGCAACCCAGAGCAGACCCATGTTGTTGGTGAGCAGGGCGAGAAACATCGCCGCCATAAAGAGCTGATACATGCTGTGGTACAGCCGCAACCGGCGAGGATTCAGCCGGCCGTGCGCCTCTTCAATGCGCATATAGGGCCGCGAGAAGAGCGAGGTGGTAAAGCCCACGAAGGCGGTGAGGGCCACGAGAAAGACGTTGAAGGGATCGACAAAGAACTGCTCATGCGCCGCCACCATCGGACCGTGCCGGGCCACGCGCAGCACCAGGAGCGCCACCGCGGCGAGCGTGGCCAGGCTTACCCCGGCATTGAGCTCGGCGGCAAAGCGCCGGGCGCCGAAGAAGGCCAGCAGGAGCGCGCCAAGCAAGGGCAAGCCAAGTACCAGCAGGATTCCCACGCGTTAGTCCTCCTTGAGCGCTTCGAGGTGATGTAGATCGAGGCTGTCGAACTGCTCGCGAATCTGGAAGAAGAAGATTCCCAGGATGAAGACGCCCACCAGCAGATCCAGAGCAATCCCCAGCTCAATCACCATCGGCATGCCATAGGTGGCGCTGGTTGCGGCAAAGAACAATCCATTCTCCATAGAAAGAAATCCGATCACCTGGGTGACGGCCTTGCGCCGCGTGATCATCATGAGGAAGGCGAGAAAGATCACGGCGAGGGCGATTCCGAGGGTATTGCGCGTAAGGGTTGTCCCCAGCATGCTCACCGGCTGCGCCAGTCCAAAGGCAAAGATCACCAGCACCAGTCCAACCAGCATGGTCGTGGGGATATTCACCAGCGGCTCGCTGTCCCACTGCGCCCCGAGTTTCCGGATCAGCCGGTGCAGAATCCACGGCAGCGCGATCACTTTGAGAACAAGCGTCAGCGCGGCAGAGTAGTAGAGCTCGGTAACACCCGCGTCATACGCCACCAGGCAGGTGGAGAGAAAGAGAATGCCGCCCTGCCAGGCAAAGAGCGTGATCAGCCGCTGCGTGCGCCTGCGCGAGAGCATGGCGAAGGAGATCAGCAGAAGGCTCGAAGCCAGCAGGTAGAGCACCTGGGCGATGGCATGCGACCTAAGCACTGGCGCCGCCTCCGAGAAGAAGATGAACCAAAAGCCCGAGAACGGCGAGCAGGAAGGCAGTCGCCAGATACTCCGGAGCGCGGAAGATGCGCAGCTTCGCGGAGAGCGACTCGATCAGCGCCAGAGCTCCGCCGGCCAGCGCCAGCTTGCCGGCCAGCGCCACGACGGCCAGCAGCAGCTCCGGGAGGGTGTCGGCGCCATGCGTCGCGATGCCCCAGGGCACAAAGAGAGCGAAGCCGATGCACGCATAGTTGAACAGCTTGAGGCTGGAAGCCCACTCCACCAGGGCCAGATGCCTCGCCGAGTATTCCAGCAGCATGGCCTCGTGGATCATCGTCAGCTCCAGGTGGGTGGCCGGATTGTCGATGGGAATGCGCGCGTTCTCGGCCAGCAGAACCATCAGAAAGGCCACCGCCGCGAAGGTCAGGCTGGGATCGAGGATGAGGAAGGGATGGGCGGAGGAGGCCTCCACCAGGCTGGGCAGCGCCGTGCTTCCGGAGAGCAGGAAGGCGTTGAAGAGCACCATCAGCAGCGCCGGCTCGGCGAGAAAGCCGATCATCATCTCGCGGCGGGCGCCCATCGTGCCAAAGGCGGTGCCGGCGTCCATGGCGGCCAGAGAGAGAAAGACCCGCGCCGTAGCAAACAGGCCGATGAGCGCAATCGCATCCGCCACTCGCGCGAAGGGCAGGTCCGTGGCAATCGACGGAATGATCGCCGCGGCCAGGACCATGGTTCCGAAGAGCACGTAAGGCGTTGTCCGGAAGAGGGGCGATGCGCCGTCCACCAGGGCAGCATCCTTATGGAAGAGCTTGCGCAGCATCCGGTAGGGCTGAATCAGGGGAGGCGCGGAGCGGTTCTGCATCCAGGCCCTGCACTGAGCGATCCAACCGGCGAAGAGCGGCGCAATGGCGATGGCCAGAAGAACCTCGCCGAACTGGCGCACCAGCGTGATGGCGCTCATAAGACAAACACCAGGAGAGCCATCAGGGTAAGGAAGCTGTAGAGGAGATAGACAGCCAGCCGTCCGCCCTGCAGCACGCTGATGCCATCGGCCAGCCGCTGCACGCCGCGGCCGATGGGCAGATAGAGCGTCCGCCACAGGCGATCCTCGATGTGAATGCGATAGCGGGGAGCAATGTCGGAGGGCGAGGGAAGCTCGCGCTCCATCCGGAAGAACGGTCCGAAGATGTGCCGGATCGGCTGGCCGAAGCCCTCGGCGGTGTCCTGCATGCGCGGCGTCTGCCATGGGTATCCGCAGTCCCATGCCGCGGTACGCCGCACGCGGCCATGCGCGAGCACGCGGACGAGAACAAAGGTGACGCCGAAGACAGCGGCGATTCCGGCGAGCAGGAGCAGGCCGCTATAGGAGGCCAACTGCGGCGCGACGGGCGCAATCCACAGGAAAGAAGATCCCGGCGCCACGGACTGGCCCAGCAGCCTCTGCGTCACCGCGCCGGCCGCGCGCAGCGCGAGCTGCGGCAGGATGCCGAGCAGGATGCATCCGCCGGCCAGCCAGGCGAGCCCCAGCCGCTCCAGCCAATCGGCGTCATGCGCCTCTGCGAGGGATGCCTCGCGCGGCTGGCCGAGAAAGATCACGCCATAGAACTTCACCATCACATAGGCGGCGAGGGCGACGGTGAGCGCGAGCACCGCGGCTCCCAGGGGAACCAGCATGTTGATAAAAGGGTGAGGAATGCGCGGAGTAAAGAGAAACGACTGCAGCAGCAGCCATTCGGAGACGAATCCATTGAGAGGCGGCAGGCCGGCGATGGCCAGGGTGCCCACCAGCGCCAGAGTGGCCACCCAGGGCATGCGGCGTATCAGCCCGCCCAGCTTGCCCAGGCTGCGCTGGTTGGTGGCATGGAGCACTGAGCCGGTGGCGAGGAACAACAGGCTTTTGAAGAGCGAATGGTTCAACGCGTGGATCAACGCAGCGGTGAGCGCGAGCGCCACAAACAGCTCGAGGCCGGCGGCGTCGAAGAGAATGGCGAGTCCGATGGCGGTGAAGATCAGCCCGATGTTCTCGATGGAGGAATAGGCCAGCAGGCGCTTCATGTCAGTCTGCACCGCGGCAAAGATCGCGCCGAAGATGCCCGAGAAGAGCCCCAAGCCGAGCAGCAGCAGCCCCCACCACCAGACCCGCACATGCAGGATGTCGAAACCGATGCGCAGCATGCCGTAGACGGCTGTCTTCAGCATCAGGCCGCTCATCAGGGCGGAAACCGGCGAGGGCGCCGCGGGATGCGCCTCCGGCAGCCAGGCATGCAGGGGCGCCAGGCCCGCCTTGGCGCCAAAGCCCGCCAGCGCCAGCAGGAAGGCGGCCCCGGCCCAGAAGGGCGTGAGCCGGGCGCTGCGCATCGCATCAAAGGTGAACTGCCAGCTTCCGCCCTGAAGGACGCCAAAGCACAGCAGGATGCAGAGTGCGCCTAAATGTGCCATCAGCAGATACAGAAAACCGGCTCGGCGGATCTCCGGAATGCGGTGCTGCGAGGTCACCAGAAAGTAGGAGCTGAGAGCCATCGTCTCCCACGCCACCATGAAGAAGTATGCATCGTCGGCGAGCACCACCAGAGCCATGCTGGCGAGAAAGATGTGGTACTCCAGGCAGAGCAGCCCCGGGGCGGTTCCCTGCCCCGAGCGGAAGTATCCCGCGGCAAAGATGGAGATGCCGGCGCCGGCCAGCCCGAGCAGCAGCAGAAAGAACCCCGACAGGGCGTCCAGCCGCAGATGGAACGGGAGGTCGGGGAGCCCAAGAGGGAGCACCATTGCCTCGGGCGCGCTGGGCTCCATCAAGGCATGCCCGCCCACGAGCGCGAGCATGAGCGCGAGCAGCGCGCCCGCGGGAAACAGGGCGTATGCCACAAAGCGCACGCTGTGCGGCCGCAGCAGCGCCGCAACCCCCAGCGCCAGCCAGCCGGCCACGATGGCGAGCACGAGCGGAAGCCCGGAGGACGCAGCTTCGGAGAGCGGCCAAAGGAAACCCGGAAGGCTCACCCGAGACCCCCGGTGCACGCGACTCGCGGCATGGAAACCCTTCCTCTCTCGGAGCGCTCGAAGAGGCGCTCGCCGCCATAATCATACATTCGAATATCAGAATATACTCTGGCTGTTATCCGGGGTCTCTGAGTCGGGCGGCCAGCGCCGGCAAAAACCGGGGCCCCATCCTCGCGGTACGCAAGGGTGCGGATTCC
>DASYYO010000021.1:0-12980 GCA_035933805.1 Acidobacteriaceae bacterium
CACCCATCGGCGCCGCACCCATCGGCGCCGCACCCATCGGTGCCGCTCGACCGCAGATGCACCGTTCAGGCAAATCAAGCGATCCATGGGCAGCGGTCTCAAGCGCTCGCGGGGCAGTTCTTGGTTTCCGAAGAGTGGGGATTCCACAGGCGTGGACAGCCACTTCAATCTTCCCGCATCAGGGTGGATGGGTCGACGGCAAGTGCTCGCCGGGCCGGGATGGCGGATGCTGCAATCCCCAGCAGAGCCATCGTCAGCACTGCGCCTCCCACGACCGCGGGATCGCTCGGATTCGCCTGATACACAAGGTGCCTCAGCAGGCGGGTCGCGGAGATTCCTGCCAAGAGGCCGGCCACCGATCCTACAGCAAGCAGCGCCATGGGCCGCCCCAGCACGGCATTTATCACCTGCGCCCTGCGCGCCCCCAATGCAACGCGAATGCCCAGCTCCTTCATCCTGCGGCTCACGTTGTAGGCAGCCGTGCCAAAGATGCCTGTCACCGCAAGCATTGCTGCCAGCAGACCCATGGCGCCGAGCGCGGCGGTTGCCGCCTCTGCGGGGAACACCTCATCCGCCAGCGTATCGGGCCAGCTACGGAGCGAGATCGACACATTCGGCTCAACGCCGCTCAGGGTGCGTTCGAGCGCCCCTGAGACCTCGCTCGGCGCCAGCCGCGACCGTACTACGAGAACGGCTTCGTTATCGTCGCTTTGCAGCAACGGCAGATAAGCGACCGGCTGGGGAGACTCTTGCATATCGTGGTATTTGCCGTCTTGCGCTACACCCACCACCTCTGTCAGCTTGCCCCGCACGACAAACCGCTGCCCGATTGGCGGTGTCCCGCCCCACATCTTCCGCGCAAAGGTCTCGTTCACAACCGCCACGTACGGCGTGCTCGAGGTGTCCTGCCATGAGACGTCGCGCCCGCTCAGCAGCCGGGTTCCGGCAGCCTCTAGATATCCCGGCGACATCGTAAATACGTACGGCGCCAGCACAGAGCTGCTTAGCTTGAACTCTGTTGTCCCCGGCCGGAAGATCGGAATGCCATGCATGCCTCCGGTCATTGGCGTGCGGCTCACCGTGCCCACCGCGGTTACACCGGCAACGTTCCGCACCGCCTCAATCATCTTCTTCAACGTCCCATCGCTGGCCTGTTCCACCTGGCTCAGGTCCAGATCGGCCAGCATCGCACCCTGCGGATGGAAGCCCAGGGGCACGTGCAGTGCGCGCACCAGGCCGCGTACCGCCACCAGAGCGGCTGTCACGAGCAACATGCAGATGGCGATCTGCACACCCAGCAACAGGTCCCTCAAGGCAAACCGGCGCGCGGGTGAATCCATGGGGCCGGTCTTCATCCTCTGCACTGGACTGCTCTGCCACACCTGTCGAGCTGGAACCATTCCAAAGAGCAGGGCGCTTCCCAGCGTCAACAGCAGGCCTGCGGCGTACACACGCGCATCCACGCTTACGGTCAGAGAGCCAACGAACTGAGAGGAGCGGTTTAACACACCCAGCAACAGGTGTGCGCCAGCCAGCCCCGCCGCTCCGCCCAGCAGCGATACCACGATCGCTTCGGTCAGCAGCTGTCTCATCAGCCTTCGAAGGCTCGCTCCCAGCGCCACGCGGAGCGCCAGTTCGCGGCTGCGATCCGCGGCGCGCGCCGCAAACAACGTTGCCAGATTCGCGCATGCCGCCGCCAGCACCAGCAGAGCCAGCACGGTCACGCTATAGAGAAAACCGCGAATGACGTCGCCCTCGTCCCCGATGAGTCCTGGATGAATCAGCCGCAGCTGCTGTCCGTCGTCGGTCTGGGGATACTCTTTCGCCAGATGGGCTGAAATCGCACTCAGATCGTCCGTGGCCTGCTGCGGCGTGACGCCCGGCTTGAGCCTTCCAACCACCGTGACAGCGATCGATGTGCGGTTATGCAGATAATCGGATCCCTCGACCTGCTGCTCATTCGCCATGGGTATCCAATAGTCCGGCCAGCGGAACTTCTCCGTGCCGTGAAACTTCGCCGATGTAACCCCGATCACGGTAAACGGATGCTTGTTGAGCTCAACGGCCGCCCCGACCACATCTCGATTCCCACGGAACCTGCTGCGCCACATCTGATCGCTCAAAACCACATACGGCGTCGAATCCGGACCATGCTCGTCGGCCGCGTGAAAGAACCGCCCTATCTCCGGCCTTACCCCCAGCAGGTCGAAATAATTGCCGGAGACCTCATCACCGGAGACCTTTATGACGGAGTTACTCCAGCTCAACCGTGCATTGGAGTATCCATAAATCGCGGCCATCCCACTGAACGTAGTGTTGCGCTGTCGAAGATCCTCAAACGCGGGATACGAAGTCGTCAGGAGCCGTCCGATCGCCCACTGCTGGTGCCGTACCTGATACAGGCTCTGCGGATCGCTCACATTCAGCGGGTGAAGGAGCACCGCGTTGAGCACTCCGAAGACGACCAGATTTGCCCCAATCCCGAGCATCAGCGTGATCGAAGCCACGACCGTGAAGGCCGGAGACTTGCGCAGCACGCGAAGCGCATAACGAACATCGAGCAGAAAAACTTCGAGGAATGGCAGCCCTTTTTCGATGTGGTACTCTTCGCGAACCGCCTCCACCGGGCCGAATTTCAGGCGGGCGTTCCGGCGAGCTTGCCTGGGAGGCATGCCGGCGCGGGTGTTTTCCTCAGCCTGAGCCGCGAGATGCGATTCAATCTCTTCTCTGAGCCGTTCATCGCTGTAACGGCTTGTCACGAAGTTGAGCACGCGCGCAAAGAGGCGCCTCAGCGCCTTCATGACAGATCCTGCGTTTTCACTTCAAAAAAGCGTGCGATGATCGCCGCTGTCTGTTCCCAATTGCGCTTTTCGGCTTCCATTAATTTATGCCCCGACCGCGTCAGCTTATAAAAGCGCGCCCGGCGGTTGCTCTCCGAGGGTCCCCATTCCGACGCGATTGCGCCCTCTTGCTCCAGCCTCAGCAGGAGGGGGTAAAGCGTGCCTTGATTGATGGATAGATGCTCGCCGCTGATCTGCTCAATGCGTCGGGCAATGCCATAGCCGTGCAGCGGCCCAAGCGCTTCGAGGGTCTTCAAAACCATCAGGGCCAGCGTTCCTTGCTGGACATCCCTTTTCTGTTTCATCCAGCGTGACTTTCCCTCTTGTTTACCAACAGGAGAATGTCACAGTTCTGTTGGGGAAGCAACAGGTGTATTTGGCATAGGCTGCGGGCTTCTGGTTTTGTGAAAAAAGGCGGCACGACGGAAAGGCGTGCGCGCCGGGAGAGATGTGCAAAAGGCGCTTGCCTAAAGAAGCACGTGGCGCTGGCCACCGTGGTCTTCACTCTTGGGGCATACCTATGGCCGGGCTAGTTCACCGCTGTTGAAAGACGCGGCCGTTCCTGGCTTCTGCACTACTGCGGAAGAGGTGTCTGCGGCGAAGGCTTGGCGCTCGTGGACTGGCCTTTGGGCGCAGTGGTCTCAGTGGAAGGCGCCTGGTTTCCGTTGTTGTACAGGCTGTACTGCGAGGTGGGGCGCTTCATCTTGACTACGATCTCCCGCTTGTCCGCCTGGATGTCGTAGTCCTCGCCATAGGTCTTCCAGCCGTCCGCGATCACCTGCAGGCGCACCGTCGATCCGATCGGAATGACATCGATCTTCACGATCCCGTCCTCATCGCTCTTCAACTCCAGCGCGCCGGAGTCCTTGCCGTCCTTGATGGGATGAAAGATCACCGCGGCGTTTGGAATCGGCTTGCCGTTGGTGGAGCGCAGAACCGTGACCTTGATGGCGGCCGTCGGCGGAGGCGGCTGATACTTCCGGCCGCGATTTTCCGCATGAACGGAGAGATTGAAACCGGCGAAGACCAGCCAGGAGACCGCGGCCAGCGCAAAGGCCCGAGCTATCCTGCGGGGTAACAAAGTACTGCACATAATGCAAAGAAGTATACCGCGAAGAGCGTGACAGCGGCCGTGGGGAGCTCGCTTTGGGGAGAACCACGCCGGGCGCTCCGGCCGAATCTCAAGCCCGACACGAACAAAAGCTTGAGCGGAGTGCGGCGCGGTGCGTCCTTGGTGGAAGAGGGCAAGCTCCACGGGCAACGATCGCGTCTGCGGCTGCCAGCCACCTTGCTGCCAGCCACCTTATTATGGAGCCTGCCTGGAGGCTCGGGGTGAAATCGTCTATTAACGCTGTCTTAATATATGAGCCCCTTGCGCTCATATTTTTCTTTTTTAACCTTGACAACGCCGCTGCCGCTTGACTATTGTTAGCAGTTGAAGGGCGACAGTGCTAATCGCCCACGCCTTCGTTCGGCGTTCCGTTTGAGCTAAGTTCAAAATTTCGTATCGATTACCGCGGGGCCAACCCTCGCGTCAAGGAGAAGTAACGCAATGCCAACAGCAACAGCATCCGTAGCGACCACCTTCACTCCCCTGCACGATCGTATCCTCGTGCGGCGCGTGGAAGAGACCGAGACCGTGCGCGGCGGCATCATTATTCCCGACTCCGCGAAAGAAAAGCCGCAGGAAGGCGAAGCCGTCTCAGTAGGTAAGGGCAAGTCCAATGACGAGGGCAAGGTATTCCCCCTCGACGTCAAGCCTGGAGACCGCATTCTCTTTGGCAAATACTCAGGCACCGAGATCAAGATCGACGGCGAGGAGTTCCTCATCATGCGTGAGGAAGAGGTCCTCGGGATCCTGAGCAAGAAGTAAGCGCATCGGTAAACGCCGGATGCGCTTTTTTCATGCGCAGACGGAAAGCGTTCGCGGCTGCCTCCCTGCGAAGGGATGTGTGGCGTGGAAATGAACCAACCGGGATGAACCCTGGTTCCTTTTAGGAGAAATTCAGATGGCAAAGCAAATTCTGCACGGAGCAGACTCGCGTCAGGCAATTCTGCGCGGCGTAAATACGCTGGCGGACGCAGTCAAGGTAACGCTCGGCCCGAAGGGCCGCAATGTAGTCATCGAGAAGAAGTTTGGCTCCCCGACTATCACCAAAGACGGAGTTACGGTCGCCAAGGAGATCGAACTGAAGGATGCTCTGGAGAACATGGGCGCGCAGATGGTGCGCGAAGTTGCCTCCAAGACCTCCGACGTGGCCGGCGACGGCACCACCACCGCGACCGTTCTGGCCCAGGCAATCTATCGCGAGGGCGTCAAGACCGTCGCGGCAGGCGCCAACCCGATGGCCCTCAAGCGCGGCATCGACAAGGCTGTTGAAGCCATCGTCGGCAAGCGCGATGAGAACGGCGTGGTTCACGGCGGAGCGCTGGCCAAGTTCTCCAAGCCGGTCACCGGCGACATGATCGCCCAGGTGGGCACGATCTCGGCCAACAGCGATTCCACTATCGGCAACATCATTGCCGAAGCGATGAAGAAGGTCGGCAAGGACGGCGTAATCACGGTCGAAGAGTCGAAGACTCTGGAGACCCAACTGGATGTCGTTGAGGGCATGCAGTTCGACCGCGGCTACCTGAGCCCCTACTTCGTCACCGATCCGGACCGCATGGAAGTATCGCTCGAAGATCCCTACATCCTGATCCACGAGAAGAAGATCAGCTCCATGAAAGATCTCCTGCCGCTGCTCGAGCAGGTGGCCCGCAATGCGAAGCCACTGGTGATCATCGCGGAAGATGTGGACGGCGAAGCTCTGGCCACCCTGGTGGTCAACAAGCTGCGCGGCACGCTGAATGTCGCGGCTGTCAAGGCTCCCGGCTTCGGCGACCGCCGCAAGGCCATGCTGGAAGACATCGCCAAGCTGACCGGCGGAAAGGCCATCACCGAAGACCTCGGCATCAAGCTCGAGAACGTCAAGGTGGATGACCTGGGCCGCGCCAAGCGCGTGACCATCGACAAGGACAACACCACCATCATTGAAGGCCGCGGAGAGTCGAAGGCGATCGAGGGCCGGGTGAAGGAGATCCGTAACCAGATCGAGAAGACCACCTCCGACTACGATCGTGAGAAGCTCCAGGAGCGCCTCGCCAAGCTCGTCGGCGGCGTGGCCGTGATCAAGGTGGGTGCGGCGACCGAGACCGAGATGAAGGAGAAGAAGGCTCGCGTTGAAGACGCCATGCACGCCACCCGCGCGGCGGTCGAGGAAGGCATTGTCCCCGGAGGCGGAGTTGCCCTGGTCCGCTCGGCTGCGGATGTCGAAGAGCTGATCAAGTCTCTGGAAGGCGACGAGAAGATCGGCGCACAGATCGTCCGCCGCTCGCTCGAAGAGCCGCTGCGCCAGATCGTCGGCAACGCCGGTGAAGAGGGCGCCGTGGTGGTCGGCAAGATCGTCGAGAGCAAGAACCCGCACTTCGGCTACAACGCGGGCACCAACAAGTACGAGGATCTGGTCGAAGCCGGTGTCATCGACCCGACCAAGGTCACACGCACAGCGCTGCAGAACGCGGCCTCGATCGCCGGCCTCATGCTGACGACCGAAGCCATGGTCTCGGAGATTCCCGAGCCCAAGTCGCCTGCTCCGGCCGGCGGCGGTCACGGCGGCGGTATGGGCGACATGTACTAAGCCGTTCGTCCCACACCCAGAAACAATCGAGAGGCCACCCGACAGGGTGGCCTCTCGGCTTTCTCCCTGCAGGTTCTTCACGTTCACATCTCTTCCCCTCAGAGGCCGTGTGCCCTGCGAAACTCCCGCACCACCTCAGCCGGGTCGCGATGCTCACCGTCCACGGCTTCATTCATCGATTGCATCTCTGCCGCTGTAATCTTCCCGGCCAGGGCGTCCATCGCTGTCTTGAGCGCCGGCCACCGGTCGAGCGCCTCCTGCCGCACCAGAGGAACCGCCTGATAGGGCGGAAAGTAGTGCTTGTCATCGGCGAGCACGGTGAGGCCGTAGGCTTGGATGGGCCCGTCGGTCGAGTTGCCCGCGATCATCTCCACCTGATCGGCATTCAACGCGCGGTAAAGCAGTCCCAGATCCATCACTCGCGGCGAACCGGCAAAGCGCAATCCGTAGGCTTTCCTGAGGCCGCGCAGGCCATCGGGCCGTTCCTCGAACTCGTAGCCGACTCCGAGCCTCCATTGCGGGGTGAACCGGGCCGCCTGGCTCAGCGTGCTCAGGTTGAGGGAGCGCGCCCGATCGCCGCGAACGATCATCGCAAAGGTATTCTCAAAGCCGAGGGGTGGCTCGGCCACCACGTTGTATCGCTGCTGGTACAGGTGGCGCACGGTCGCCAGCACGCGCTCCGGGTCCTTATCGACCGGCTGCTTCAGAATCGCTGTCAGCGCCGTGCCGGTGTACTCCACGTACGCGTCGATCCGTCCCGCCAGCAAAGCCTGGTTGCAAATATAGCTTCCGGCGAGATAGAAGCGGCGCTGCACCCGCATACCCGTGCGGGCTTCGATCTCCTGCGCCAGCAGCTCGCCTAGAACCACCTGCTCAGTAAAATTCTTGGCCCCGATCACCGGGTAATCGGGATGCGGAGGGCCGCAGCCCCCGAGGAGCAGCAAAGAGAGCATCGGCCAGCAGCAGAGCAGCCGGCGGAATCTCATAGGTTGGACCCCGGGTCCGCCGAGGGCCTTTGCAGGCGATGCTCGATCCAACCCAGCAGCGTGTCCGCCGCAATCGCCAGGAGGGCCGAGGGAACGGCGCCGGCAAGCACCAGGCGATTGTCTACGGAAGCGACGCCGCGAAAGATCAGCTCTCCCAGGCCGCCGGCTCCCACGGCTGCGGCGATGGTGGCGATGCCAACCGCCAGGACCGTCGCAGTGCGCAGGCCCGCCAGGATAACCCCCGCGGCCAGCGGCAGCTCCACCTTCCATAGCCTCTGGCGATCGGTCATCCCCAGGGCAATGGCCACTTCGACGACCGTGGGATCGACGCTGCGGATTCCTACGTAGGTGTTGCGCACGATCGGCAGCAGCGCATAGGCAGTGAGGGCGGCGATGGCGATCCGCGCTGCGCGCTCGCCCAGCCAGGGCAATGGCAGCAGAAAGCCGAACAGGGCCAGGCTGGGGATGGTCTGAATGACGTTGACCACCCCGAGTACAGGTTTCGCCCATCGGGCGTGCCGCGTGAGCCAGATGCCGGTAGGTATGCCGATCGCGGAGGCCAGCAGAACTGCCGAAGCGGTCAACCAGAGATGCTCGAATGTCAGCTCGGCGATCTCGAAGCCGTGCTCCGCGACAAACCCCGAGATCAGCATTTTGCCGCCCCGCGGCGAACTGCGTTCACATACGCCTGAACTGCCGGCAGATTCGAGCGGGAAAACTCGGCGGAGGGGAGCGCGGCCACAATCCTGCCTGCCTCCAGCAGCACAACATGCGAAGCCAGATACAGCGCTTCATTCAAGTCGTGCGTCACCAGCAGTACCGTCTTCTGCAGGCGCAGCAGAAGCTCTCGCAGCATGTCCTGCATCTCGGCCCGGCTGAGCGGATCGAGCGCGCCGAAAGGCTCATCCATCAAGAGCACCCAGGGATCGGCCGCGAGGGCTCGCGCCAGGCCGACGCGCTGCCGCTGCCCGCCGGAGAGTTGATGGGGTAGCCGCCGGGCGAAGGTCTCGTAATCCAGTCCGACCAGCGAGAAGAGCTCCCGTACGCGTCGGGAGATCTCGCTCCGCGGGCGGCCCTCAATCTCCAGGACCACGCCAATGTTGCGCTCCGCGCTGAAGTGAGGAAAGAGACCCGTCTCCTGTATGACATAGCCGATCGAGCGCCGCAGCTGAATGGGATCCCACTCGGCCGTAGGCTTCCCCCCGACGATCACCCGCCCCGAACCGGGCTCGCTCAGGCGGTTGACCATCCGCAGCAGGGTGGTCTTTCCCGAACCGCTGCGGCCCAGCAGCGCCGTCGTCGCGCCGCAAGGAATCTGCAGTTCGATATCCTCGAGAATGGCGCGACCGTCCAGGGTGCGCAGAGCGACATGCTCGAACGAGATTGCCTGGGGCTCATTCTCCAATGGCCGCTCCTCTGCCCTCCGTTGCAGTCAGAGCAAAAGCACTGCTCTCCGGCCTGCGATCCGGCTGCCGCCATCCTACACGCTGTTTCCGTCTGATAGGCATGGGCTCCAAGGAGTGGTTATGAAAAACACCTGGAAGTTTGCAAGGATCGGGGCCGCCTTGCTCACGACGCTTTTTCTGGCAATCGCGCCAGGCGCCTCGAGCATGGGCGAAGCAAGGGACACGAGCAGCGCGAATCTTCCTCCGCTGCCCTCTGGATTGAATCTTGCCGTGGTGCTGACAAAGACTCTGACCGGCGGAAAAACCGGGCCGGGCACGCCGGTCACGGCGAAGACGATGCAGCGCGTCCTTCTGCCGCAAGGCGCCTTCATGCACGGAGGAGCGAAGCTGAAAGGCATTGTGGTCTCCTCCACACCGAGCGCGCTGGAGATACGATTTTCCCAGCTCATCTACCGGGGCCGGGCTTTTCCTTTGAGCGTCCGGCTTCTGGCGGCCGCATCGTACATGACAGTTCAGGACGCTGAGCTTCCCTTGTCGCCCAGCGACCGGGCGGCCAGCAGTCCCGCCGATTGGACCACCAGACAGATCGGCGGAGACGAAGTCTATCGCTCGGCTGGAAGCGGACCGGTGTACAACCGCTATAGTGAAAAGATCGGCTACGCCGACCTGCATGGGGTGTATGCCTACGCGGAAGCTCCCGAGGGCGCTGCGATGCTGGTCCATTCGCAACCCGGCGGTCCCCTACCCTTGTCGATGGGGATCTTTTCCAGTAGCGCATCGGGCCTCTATGGCATGCCTCACCTGCGCCTGACCTCGGACGGCGCGGGCCAGGGAGGGTCAATCCTGTTTACCTCTTCGGCGGGCAGGGCCAAGCTGAACAGCGGCGATGCTCTGCTGCTGCGGACCCTGCGGTGAGGATCTGCGCGGACAGACCTCTGTTGACGCGGCCAGGTTTTTTTGCCCGGCCGCGCCATGGTTCCCGCTTACGTTTCTAAGCGGCTTTTCTAAGCGCCCTGGGGAGAGCCGTCCGGTTCCACGGCCACCGGAGATGCGCCCTTGACACGCACCATCGTGATCTTGCTGAACCCCTCTTTGAAGCTTGGCGGCCGGAGCCGCTCGGCCATCTTCCGCATGATCTCTTCACTCACCACGCGTTCCCGGCGGCGATTGCGCTCCATGCAGATCTCCAGGGGAACATCGAAGAAGACGGCCTGCACCTCGTAGCCGAAGCTCTTCGCCATTTTGATCCACTGGCGGCGCTCATGCGGAGAGAGGTTGGTGGCATCCACGTAGTTCCACGGCATCTTGGCGATCAGGCGGGCGCGCAGAAGCGAGCGCAGCGTAGAGAAGACGAGGCCCTGGTAACGCTGCTCGGTGATGTCGTCGAAGAGGATGCTGCGCAGCATATCGCTCGACAACGGCATGACCCCGCGGCGCTTGAACCAAGTGGTCTTGCCCGAACCGGGAAGCCCGATGGTGAGCACCACGTATCCCTTCGGGTTCCTGGGACTGGCGGGGGGCAGCTCGGGAGGAGGCAGCGACGGGGACTCCGGCTGCGTCTCTACGACCAGTTTCCCCTCGACCGGACTCGGCTCTTCGGCAGCTATCCTGGGAGCCGCCCGTTCTTCCGCGGGCTCGGCCTCATGCACTTCAGGGCGCGATGAAACCTCGACGCCGGGCTCTTCCGGCGCGCTCCTGCCTGCGCCGCGATCCTCTCCACGGTCGCGCCGCTCGAGGGTTTGGTCCAAGGGCGGCTCGTGGACCGGCTCCTCCGGCGCGTGTGTGGCTGCGGGCTTCGGCATCAGCCGGTCGATCAGTTTTTCTGCCGCGCTCCGGCCCTTCGGTTTTTCCGGCAGCTTCTCCGTGCCGGAGCCCTCGCCGCGTCGCGCCTGCGAGCTCTCCGGGTACATGGGTTGCAACGGCGTCGGCTGGTCCGAAGGTATCTCTCTTCCAATTTTCCCGGTGGATTCCGATTCATTCGGTCCACGCTTGCTGCGTCTTCTCATTCGTTCGCGCATCCATAGGCGCATGAAGAGGATGTAACACAGTCGCCGCCGCTGCAGCAAACTGCGAGGGCATGCTGCTCGTTTGGTACACTTTACTTTCGAATTCATTCACCGCGACGGCTCGCGCGCATTCCACTGTGCAATGGATCGGCTGGTCAAGTATCCCTGTTTCCTTCAGGGATGGCGAAGTGTGGAGCAAGGCCGTCTTCGACTTTTACGAGTTCGAAAAGGAGAGTTCAAAACATGGCAGTTAAGGTTGGCATTAACGGATTTGGCCGCATTGGACGCAACGTTTTCCGCGCTTCGCTCGGCAATCCCGATATCGAGATTGTGGCCGTCAACGATCTCACAAGCCCCTCTACTCTCGCCCACTTGCTCAAATACGACTCCATTCTGGGCAATCTTCCCAACACCATCACCTCGGACAACGATTCGATCTCGGTGGACGGCAAGAAGTTTAAAGTCTTCGCCGAGCGGGACCCCGCCAAGCTGGACTGGTCCTCCGTCGGCGCGCAGATCGTAATCGAATCCACCGGCCATTTCACCGATGCCGCCAAAGCGAAGGCTCACCTGCAGGGGACGGTCAAGAAGGTCATCATCTCGGCTCCGGCGACGAACGAGGATCTGACCATCGTTCTCGGCGTCAACGAGGGCAAGTACGACCCGGCCAGGCACAACGTCATCTCCAATGCGTCGTGCACCACCAACTGCCTGGCGCCCGTGGTCAAGGTATTGCACGAGACCTTTGGCATCGCCTCCGGCATCATGACCACCGTCCACAGCTATACCAATGACCAGGTGGTCCTCGATTTTCCGCATAAGGATCTGCGCCGGGCACGCGCCGCCGCGCTCTCCATGATTCCCAGCTCCACAGGGGCGGCGAAGGCGCTCAAGCTCGTGATTCCTGAGATGGCAGGAAAGCTCGACGGCTTCGCCATCCGCGTTCCAACGCCCAACGTCTCGGTTGTCGATCTCACCTTTGTCTCGGAAAAGCCGGTCACCGCCGAGTCCGTCAACAGCGCGCTGAAGGCTGCCTCGGATGGGCCGTTGAAGGGCATCCTGGGCTATGAGACCAATGAGCTGGTCTCCAGCGACTTCAAGGGCAATCCCCTCTCTTCGATCGTGGATGCTCCGTTAACCAAGGTCGTCGGCTCGAACACTGCGAAGGTCATCAGCTGGTACGACAACGAGTGGGGCTACTCCAACCGCGTGCGCGATCTGGTTCTGTTCCTCAAGCAAAAGGGTCTGTAACCGGCGCCCTCCGAAGCGGGGGCCTGGCCTGGCCGGCCCTCTTCTTCGGTTGAATGGATCCCGGTCCAAGTTCCCTTCCGATGGTTCCATTGAAGACCCGCCGGAAGCCCATCGGCCCAAAGGCCGGGTTCCGAACCGCCGGCCGCCCGGCGAGAGAAATTCCGTTTCGTAACGGGAACTGTATTGATTCGTCTTGAGGAGGAGCGATCTTGGGAGCAGCAACCTTGCGGCAAAAAATCAGCGGCGGTTCTCCCTTCGAGCCGATCATCGGCTTCTCCCGCGCTCTGCGCGTGGGCTCCCATGTCTATGTCTCCGGGACTGGCCCGGTCGGAGCCGATACCGCAGATGTGGCCGCCCAGACGCGCCGCATCTTTGAGATCATTGCCGCCGCCCTGAAGCAGGCCGGTTCCTCCCTGGAGCAGGTGGTGCGTACTCGTATCTATCTGACGAATGCCGAGGATTGGGAAGAGGTCGGCCGCATCCACGGCGAGCTCTTCGGCGAGATTCGGCCCGCGGCGACCATGGTTGTCGTCGCCAAGCTGCTCAATCCCGCCTGGCGCCTCGAGATCGAGGCTGATGCCGTGCTGGATCAAGTCGAGTAACGATTTCTCATTTGGAAGGAAAACCCATGTCGAAGCTTTCCATCCGCGATCTGGACCTGAACAACAAGCACGTTTTCATCCGCGTCGACTTCAATGTTCCGCTCTCCGACGATGGCCGGGTTCTGGATGATACCCGCATCCAGGAGACGCTGCCCACCATCGAGTACGCGCTGCGCCATCACGCCAAAGTCATTCTCGCCTCGCATCTC
>DASYYO010000397.1:0-17824 GCA_035933805.1 Acidobacteriaceae bacterium
GGATCCAGATTTGCGGAAGATGACCGGCCGGCCGAAGGCCGTACCGGTTTAGCGGAAGAATGCACTTGCGCTGTAGAATTCGAGGCGCAGACTGGCCTTCCCGCGGGGACAGACAGACGCTTCTCCGTACTGCACGTACTCCTGGCCCTGTCCATCTTGATCGTGGGCGCGGTCGAAGGCTGGTACAAGCGAGCGCTTTACTCGACGGACGCAATCTCGTACCTCGACATCAGCAAGGCAATCCCCAGGCACGACTGGAAGATGGTCTTCAACGCTCTCTGGAGCCCCGGGTATCCTTTGCTGATTGCGCTGATCCGGCCGCTCTTCCCGGCCAATGCTCCAGGCGAATGGACCGCGATTCACGTCTTGAACCTGTGTATCCTGCTCTTTGCCTGGATCGCGTTTCTTTTCCTTCTTCGCAGCGTCCAGCCCGGGCTCTCTTCAGTCTCCGCTTCAGAGAGGCGTTCGCAGGGGGAATTTCTTCTGCTCGCGGGATACTCCATCTTTCTCTGCGCGGAGATCGGGATCGACGGTCCGTCGCGAATCAGCCCGGATCCTCTGGTAGATGGATTGTTTTTTGCCGCGATTGGAGCATCCATCCGGATGATTCGGTTGCCCTCCGCGGCGAGGGGAACGCTTCTTGGGGTGATCCTCGGCGCCGGTTACTGGGTGAAGACGATCTTTCTACCAGTCTCCGTCGTGGTGCTGATTGTGACCGGATGCGCTCTGCTGATGAAGAGACGGCGACTCCGCTCGGCGATCCTCGCTGCCGCCGTCTGGTCAACTCTCGTTCTTCCCCTCGCTGCCGGGATCTCCTGGTCGCTCGGGCGTCCGACATTTGGCGAATCGGGCGCGTTGAACTATGCCTTCCATGTCAACCTTCTGCCCCATTACACCAACTGGCAGGGGGGTCCCGCGGAGAACGGAAGGCCGATTCACCCGACGAGAATGCTTCTGAAAGATCCGCCTCTCTTCGAGTTTGCGGGGCCCTTCCATAACACCTATCCGCCCTTTGGAAACGCGGTTTACTGGTACGAAGGCTATCGTCACTTCTGGAGCGCGAGATACCAGGCGGCGGCGATCGCCCGCAATCTCTTCTATCTTGCACTTCTTCTCGCCCGGCAGCCGCTCGCCTATGCCATTTTGGGAATTTTTGCAGTTCTGCTTCTCCGGCCGTCTTTCCGCCGCGCATGGACCCCGCGGGTGCGATCCTGCTGGCCGATCTTCTTACCCGCACTGCTGGCCATAGGAATGTATGTGGCGAGCCATCTGGAAGATCGATATCTCGCAGGATACCTGGCTACACTGGCCGTTGTTCCCTTCGCCGCCCTGTCGGCACTCCAACCTGAACTGCCACGAAGGCGCAGCGCGATCATCCTCTCTGTTCTTGCGTTGGCGGCGGCCGCCTCCCTGGCGACAGCGGATCGAGCGGCCTTCGCCGCCGCGCTGCATCACAAAGCCTATTCCGACGACCCGGAGTGGAGACTGGCGGCGTATCTGCGGGAGGAAGGCCTTCAGCCCGGCGATAAGGTCGGTGCCATTGGAGGTCCAAATGCCGAGTGCACCTGGGCCTACGTCGATGGATTGCGGATTGTCGCTGAGCTGGGCGGTCTTCCCTATGATCCTCACCCCGGCCCGCATGCCCATTGGTGGAGCAATCGCAAGCAGAACCCGGATTCAAGCGCGGAGGACTTCTGGCGTTCTTCAGCAGAGACGCAGGCGAGCATCCTCAAGTTGTTTCAGGGAACCGGGGCGGTAGCCGTGATCGCGCCGGCACGATCTCCGCAGGCGAATGCGCCCGGATGGAAGAGCGCTCCGGGCTCCGGGGTCTGGGTCTATCACTTCTGAGCCAATCGCGTGAAACGCCGTCGCGGTCCGCGGAGAGAAGACGTTCCGAGGCGATGACCACAGATTTAATTCGCATCCCCGCAGTAAAGGAATCCTATTTCCCTCCGATAACCATCTGAGGAGGGGACGATGCCAGTCGACCCGCCACCACGCAAAATTTTGATTGGAGAAAGCAACGCATTCGACCGGACGTGCCTTAAGCAGCTTTTGACTGGCTGGGGCTACGCCGTAGAGGCGTTTGCCGATGGCCAGGATGCTTTGAGCCGCCTGAGCTCATCGGATGCCCCGGAGATTGCCCTGCTCGAACTGGATTTGCCGGGAGCCGATTGCGCAGAGATCTGCCGCTCTCTCCGCAGCCGCCCGTACGACCATTCCGGCCGCTCCTTCCAGCCATGGATCATCGCTCTTTCCCCGTCGCACGCGAACGCATCGAAATCTCCCGGAACAACTGAGAGCAAGATCGGTGCAGCCTTGCGGGAGGGCGCATCCGACGTTCTCACCAAGCCCGTCCAGGAAGCTGAGCTGCGCCTGCGGCTGCATGCGGCGCGATGCGCTCAGACGATGCAGGACGGTCTCCGCCGGTCGATCGACGATTTCAGATCCCAAGCCTCGCACGATCCCCTGACCGGGCTGTGGAACCGTGAGGCTCTGCTTGCGCTTCTGTGGCAGGAGACGGGCCGGGCGCAGCGCACCGGCGCTCCGCTGGCCCTGATCCTGATCGATTTGGACTACTTCACGCAATGCAATCTCGAATCCGGCTACAAAGCCGGAGACGGGATCTTGCGACAGATGGCCACCCGGCTCCGCCAGGAGCTGCGCAACTATGACATTGTTGGCCGCTCAGGGGAGGATGAGTTCCTTATCCTGCTGCCCGGCTGCAATCTGGCGAATGCCGTCGCCATGGCGGAGCGGTTGCGCACGGATGTGATGCACGTCCCCTTCCAGACCAAGAACGCGGCGATCAGGGTCGGCGCAAGCTTCGGAGTCACCCAAAGCCGCGGCCGATCGCCGCTGCTGGTATTGCGGGAGGCAGAGACCGCGCTGGCGGCGGCAAAGAGGAGCGGCCGCGATCGCATTCGCCGCTTCGGACCTGAGCTGCTCCCGAGAGACACAGCTTCGAGCGAGCTGGCGCGGTTTCGAGCGGCGTCTCTTCCCGAGAGAGCCGGGGCCACAGACCTTCTGCCCTCCGAGCGGTAAGGGGAAACGAGCGCCCCGTCCGCCGACTACGGAAGAAGGACGGTCCCAGGGTTAGTTAGCGGGGAATGGCTGGCCCGCTTCCGGGAGATCACCAGGCCGAGCCACAGCGCTGCTCAGTTCCCATCATCGTCATCGTCTTCCCTGCGGCCTTTGCTTCGCGCTGCCGGGTGTGCCAGCATGGGTGGCAGCGGTTTTGCGCCCATTGCATCCCGCCAGAGGATGACATTCAACACGCGAGGATCTGCCCGGTCCTCATGCTCGAAGTTCATCCGGCTTGATTCACGCGCCCCCGGAGCGGTGGCCTTGTTGGCCTGATACAGCAGCCCGTTGTCGCGATTGCGGTAATCCGCGTCATAGGCCGGCTGGTCTCCTTCTCCGGCGAACAACGATGTGATCGCGGGGGCAAAGGCGTCATTGTTGTTCATCGGCGGCACGCCCAACAACTCTTCCATGGTCCTCACCACGCTGACGGTGGTGTAGAAGGAGCTGTCCACCACGGGCTGCTCTCTTCGCGGAGAGTATTTACTGATCACCAGCGCGATGCTGCGGTGCGCATCCACATGATCGGCGCCGTTCTGCGCATCGTCTTCCAGAATGAAGAAGGCTGTATCTTCCCAGTACGGGCTGTGGGAGATGGCTTCCACCGCGCGTCCGACGGCAAGGTCGTTGTCCGCAACGGAAGCCCGGGGAGTCGGCATTCCCGGACGCGTTCCCGCTGTGTGGTCATTCGGTAACCGTAACTGTATGAATTGCGGCATGGTGTCCGCTCCCTGCTGACGCTGCGCTACCCACTGGCGGAAGTGGCTCAGGAACTCCTCGACGCGCAACTGATCGGGAAAACTGAGGTTGAAGTCGGGATAGCGGGGATCGAAGTGTCCTACCAGCTCCGGCTTGGTGGCCGTATTGCTTGAGATCAGCGGAATGGCCCAGGGATACCGGCTGACGCCCCCGCCATAGTTTGCCGGAATAGGATCTCCCGGATGAATCGCGCTGCCCCCGCTGCAGAGCACCGGCGCCGGTTCCGGAGTTCCCTCTGTGGGAGAGTTCTGCCTCGAATGCCGAGAGGCCTTCGGCATTGGAGAGTCTCCCGAGCCGTCGCAGAACTTCGTAGAGATGAACTCGCCGAAGTGATAGAGGCTCTTGTTGTGCCGCGCCAGGTTGGTCCACAGATATCCGCTCTCCGGCTCGTTGACGTCCGGAATGCCTTCCTGAATAGGAAATCCGCTCTCCACTACGCCTTCGTAGTCATACGGGCGTTCCCGCCCGCGATAGCTTTGCTGCCAGGTCTTCTCGGTGTAATCCGTGGAGATGGCGGCATTCGACCACACGTGGCCGTCGCCCGATACCTCGCCGGAGTCGTAAAAGTTGTCGAGCACCCCGAACTGACGCGCCAGCTTGTGTTCGTTAGGCGTGATCTCCTCGCCATACATGGTCAGGCTGGGGTCTGCATTCCCGGTTCCGAGATCGCCCAGGACCTGATCGTAGCTGCGGTTCTCCTTGATGATATAGATCACATGTTTGATGGGGTTGCCGCCCGTCTTGAAGGCGATGCTGGATTGGACGGCCTTCATTCGGTTCGTCTCAATGACGGTGCTTGTTAGCTGGCCCAGGCGGCTCTGCGCCTCCTCAAGGTCGATCGCTGCGATCGATCCATGCAGAAGCGTTCCTATGTAGGTGAAACTCCCCGTGCGCCCGTGCTGGTCGGCAACGATCTTCTGCGGCCCATTGTTTGGCCCTGTTCCCTGCCCTTTGTCGGTGGCGACGTACAGCCGGCCGGCATGGACGGCGAGCGCCGTGGGATACCACTCGGTCGGTAGGAAGCCTAGGGCCGGAATTTCCCCGGCGCGGCGTGGTGCCCGGGTGTCAAAGACGGCCACTGCGTCCGAGCCTGTATTCGCCGCATAGAGGCGCGTGCCGTCGGCGGAGACCGCGACCGCATCCGGCATCGCGCCGAAATAGCTCTGCCCGGGCAGGCGCGCATCGTAGGTCGCCGCCAGCCTGAGATCGCCCCCCGTCACCCGCAGCGCGGCCACCGCGTCGCGATTGGCCAGCGCCACGTAGAGAGTTCGTCCATCGGGGCTCCAGGCAAAGGCGGCAGGATGAGAGCTGGGGGCTGTCTTCTGGCTTGGGGGCAAGAGGGGAAGCGTCTTGAGAACTCTCCCGGTCTTCAAATTGAGCTCAGCGACGGCAGAGCCGTTCCATAAAGCCACGAAGGCGAGGGTTCCGGTCCTGTTCAGCGTAATCGCGACGGGATAGGTGGACGGGACCAGGGCTCCTTGAGAAAGATCGAAGCGCGCAAGAACCTTTCCTGTGCCTGCATCCATGCGCAGAACATCGTCGGAAAAGTTGTCCGCTATCAGCAGCTCATCGGCGCCATTCTCGCCGCGGCGCACGGCAATTCCCGCGGGGGCCGGAATTGCCATCCCTGCCGGCAGAGGCGCGCCAATATTGTTCTGCTTCTTTCCCGCGGCTAACCGCTGCGGAGCGACCGGCAGCAGCTTCTCCGGCATGAGCCTGCCATTGCTGAAGCCATAGACGGCAATCGCATTGCCTGTGTGACCTCTCAGATCGCCGGTTGGTTGCGTCAGAGAGTTGAAGGAAGCGTAAAGATGAGCGCCGTCGCTGCCAAAGGCGAGACCCGAGGAGAGGGTTTGCGGCATCCCAGGGGCAGTCCGGGGTTCAGGAAAATCCGTCACCTCTCCCGTCCTGGTATCGAAGACGGCGATCGATTGCTGGTACTTCGACTCGAAGGTACCGTAGCCGGCATTGACCGTTGCCAGGTAGCGTCCGTCCGGCGAGACGGCGATCGTCATGGGGAGGCTGTTCAGGCGGACGGGCGACCCTGGAACCGGCTCTACGAGCTGTTTGCCGGTGGGCAGGTCGATGGTCCTGCTTCCGGGCCGGGGCTCGGCTTGTGAACCGGTCTGTCCGTGAACGGCATCGCCACGGAATGCCATTGTGGCGAAAACCAGCATGGCGAGCGGGAAAGCAGACTTGCAGCGTGTCTTCCGAATCATGGCGGGTCCCCCAAAGATGGTATATCGCAGATGTTTTCCTGCGATGAAACAGAAAGCCTTTGGGCGCTCCGGCCTGACGGGCGTTTGAGGATTACAAAACTGTTACGCACAGGACCTCCGCTCCCCTGATAGCTTCGAAATTAGAGCATTGCTTGACCGTCCTGGGCCTTATTTCGCAGGCATCCGCTTTCCCGGGTCCGTTCAGCAGAGGTCCAAACTTCCGAAAGGGATCCCCGCTTCACCATGCTGACACAGATAGACACGAATCCAGCCTCCACCGCGGTTGCACCTGCACCCACTGACACCCAGACCATCCGGCACACAGCGAAGACAGCGGCGCGGCCCGAGGTTCTCATGCTGGGCCGCTCGGCGCCCCACAGCAGCAAACGCAACTGGGTGACTACCATCTTTATGTGGGTCTTTCATGTGCTCTCCGTGGCTGCGCTCTTCATGTTTACCTGGAAGGCGCTGATCAGCTTTGTTGTGCTCTGGTTTTTCGCCATCAACATGGGCATCGGCATGGGCTATCATCGCCTGCTGACCCATCGCGGTTACCGGACGCCGAAGTGGATGGAGTATTTTCTAGCAATCTGCGGAACGCTCGCGCTCGAGGGCGGTCCGGCATTCTGGGTCGCCACGCACCGGGTCCACCACCAGCTTACCGACCGCCCCGGCGATCCGCATACTCCCAAGGAGGGCGGCTGGTGGGCGCACGCCGGATGGATCTTCTTCGGCGATGCGATGCACCAGGAAGTCGGCCTGATGACGCGGTACGCCCCCGACCTGGCAAAGGATCCCTTCCTTCGCTGGCTGAGCAAATATCATTACCTCCCATTGATCGTTGTCGGCCTGGGCCTGTTGGCCTGGGGCGGCTGGCCTTGCGTGATGTGGGGAGTCTTCCTGCGGGTCACGCTCGGGCTGCACGCCACCTGGCTGGTGAATTCCGCGACGCATATGTGGGGATCGCAGCGATTCAACAACCGTGATGAGTCGCGCAACAACTGGTGGGTCGCCCTGCTCACCGGCGGCGAGGGCTGGCACAACAACCACCATGCGCATCCGGTCTCTGCCCGCCACGGCCTGATGTGGTACGAGTTCGACGTCAATTACTACGGCATCTGGCTGCTGGAGAAGATCGGCCTGGCCAGCAATGTGAACATCGCCAAGTTCGACAAGCACGATCCCCGGCCTGCTGGCGTCGCCTGATTCCGTCTCCCCCCTACGGAATCAGGCCCGCCGTACGCGGTCGGCTCCATGGCGCTGTCTGCTCTCTGCGGGCAGCGCCATTCTCAACCTCTCATACTCTTCCCGTACTGTCTCCGTGCCATAGATTCGCTCCAGGCGCCTTACCGCGAAGTGTCCTTCGGCGAGCCTTTGGAAGTGCGAAGTGAACAGCAGATTCGCCGTCATGCCCCCGACGGCGCCCGCAACAGGAATCATCTGAGCGGCGGCCTTCTCCGTCACCTCGATCCCGAAGCGTGATGCAATCTTTGTCAGGAACTGCAGGATCACGGGCGCGCCCTTTCGGGTTAAGCCTCTCTCCGCCAGGTAGGCGGCAGCCTCGCGCGTGGCCTGCGCAAGAGCCGCTCGGGTCGCGTAGTAGGCGCTCTCCAGGGCTTCCGTATTGCCTGCGTTAGGACCGAAGGCGAGGACTTCGAGACATGCCAGGGCGTTCGCCGGATCGCTCAAGTCCTCTCCATGGCTTCTGGCAATCTCGGCAATCGAATGCAACATCAGCGTGGTCGTCACCGGAAGCTCCACGGCCAGGCCGGCGATGCCGAAGAATCCGCCGGCGGCCCCCGTCGCTCCGGTCATCAGGCGGTGCGCGGTGTTGTGCGGCGCTGTGGCCGTCTCGTTCTTCATCGTTCTGACCGCAACCTTGAGGCACTGATCCAGCGCTTTGTTGACGGCGTTCGCGACAGAGGTTTGCGCGCCGGCCGGCAGCATCTTCATGAAGGCTTCGATGGGCATGCCAACCATCGTTGCCAGCGTCATGGCGAAGCTCTGTTGTTCCAGGCGGACAACGGCATCCGCAAGCATCTTGAGGTCGTTCTGCTCCATGAAGTAACGCTACTTGATTCGCGCCTGCAATACGAGTCCCCCGGCGCGGGACGGCGAGGCTACTCCGGGCTTGAACTCGCTTTGTTCCGGCGCGTACGATGATCTCGCCCCCTATGACTGAAACCAAAGATCCTGTTGGCCTTGCGCGTGGCCTCACCAACTACGGCGACAAGGACTTTGCACTCTTTCTCCGCCGTTCCTTTGCCCGGTCCATGGGTATCTCGACCAGCCTGCTGAGCAAGCCTATCGTCGGCATAGCCATGACGCCCTCCGGCTTCAACAACTGCCACCGGTACGTGCCGGAACTGGTCGAGGCCGTTTCGCGTGGAGTGCTGGCGGCAGGAGCGCTGCCGCTCCCTTTCCCCACTGTCTCGCTCGGTGAGGTCTTCCTCAGCCCTACCAGCATGATGTACCGCAACCTGATGGCCATGGACACCGAGGAGATGATTCTCGCTCAGCCGATGGACTCGGTTGTTCTGATCGGCGGCTGCGACAAGACTGTCCCGGCTCAATTGATGGGCGCCCTCTCGGCCGGACGGCCGGCGATCCAACTGGTGACCGGTCCGATGTCCACCGGCCGATTTCGCGGCGAGCGTCTCGGGGCATGCACCGACTGCCGGAGCTATTGGGCAAAGTACAGGGCGGGATCGGTCAGCGCGGACGAGATCAAGGCTGTCGAAGGCGAGCTCTCGGTCACGGCCGGAACCTGTGCGGTGATGGGCACGGCGAGCACCATGGCCTGCATCACGGAAGCTCTCGGCATGTCGCTGCCCGGGACGGCAGCGATCCCGGCCGTCCATTCGGCACGGCTGGTGGCGGCTGAGGAGACAGGCAAGGCAGCGGTGCGGCTCATTCAGCAGCCCATCCGGCCGGATCAGATCATCACCCAGGCCTCACTGGAAAATGCGCTGCGCGTGCTGATGTCGATCGGCGGATCGACCAATGCGATCGTGCATCTTGCCGCCATCGCCGGACGGCTCGGCATCACCCTCCCGCTCTCCCGCATCAACGAGATTTCCGAGACAACACCGGTTCTTGTCGATCTGAAACCAGTAGGCACCGGCTACATGGAGGACTTTTACGCCGCCGGAGGAATCGGCGCGCTGCTCCGCGAGCTGCGCCCCCTGCTGCATCTGGAGACGATCGACGTCGAAGGCCGTACCCTGCGGGAGCGCCTGGACGAGCCCTCCGGATGGGTGGATCGCTCGGTCATTCGCTCCTTCGACGATCCTGTTTCCTCCGTCGGCGGACTCGTTGTGTTGAGCGGAAACCTGGCTCCCGACGGCGCGCTGTTTAAACGCGCTGCAGCCACCCCCGCCCTCTTCGAGTCCGAGGGCCGTGCCGTGGTCTTTGACAACCTGGAGGACCTGAGCGCGCGAGTGGATGACCCGGACCTCGACATCCGTCCCGGCGATATCATGGTGCTCAAGAATGCGGGTCCGCAAGCCGCGGGCATGCCGGAGGCGGGATATCTTCCGATTCCCAAGAAGCTCGGCCATGCCGGGGTCAAAGACATCGTTCGTATTTCGGATGCGCGGATGTCGGGGACCGCGTTCGGGACGATCGTCCTTCACATTGCTCCGGAAGCTGCGGTCGGAGGGCCTCTGGCCGCGGTGCGCAACGGCGACCGCATCCGGTTGTCGGTAGCCAACAAAAGCATCGACCTGCTGGTGGACGATGCCGAGATTGCGCGGCGGCTGGCAGATCTTACTCCACCGCCGCAGCCTGCGCGCGGCTACAAGGCTCTCTATCGCAGGAGCGTGTTGCAGGCGCCGCAGGGCTGCGACTTCGACTTTCTTACGGCGAAATCCGAGTAGAGTGCGGTGGCATTCGCCACCAGGGTCTGCTGGAGACCAGCGACAGATCGCACGTTGTGCTATCCCGCTTCGAGCGGAACAGTGAGCTCCTCAATCAATAGGAGAGCGTCTGCTGCTTGAGATCCTCCGCGGCTTGCGCCACACTCTCCGGGCGGCCCAGGTCGCACCAATACGCTCCGTTCTCCTCAAACGCCTGGATTCTCTCTCCTTCCGCGGCCAGGCGCAGATACGCGGTGACGATCGAGAACGCGCCCTCCTCCGTGAGCTTCGCGAAGAGGCGGGGAGAGACAACATGAATGCCGGAGAAGGCCAACGCCGTCACCGGCGGCGGAAAGCGTGCGGCCGTCTCGGCGGAGACATCTTTCTCCGTCTGGCGGCCGCAGAGCCGGAGCTGTCCGTCGAAGAGCAGATATCGGGAGGTGTTGCGGCGCTGCACGGCGAGCGTCGCCAGCGCCTGCTTTTCCCGATGCGAGCGCACCATCGCGGCGAGGTCGATCGTACTGACGACATCCACATTGTGAACCAGGAACGGCTCCTCCGGATGGCCAGCCTTCGAGAGGAAGAAGTAGCCTGCCTTCTTGAGGCCGCCGCCGGTATCCAGCAAGATCTCCTCGCGCGAGACCTCAATATGCATGCCGAAGTTATGGTTCGCCTGCAGATAGTCAATGACCATATCGGCGAAGTGATGGACGTTGACGATGACGTCGCGAACTCCCTCGCCACGCAGCCGGGCGAGCGTGATCTCCAGGAGCGTACGGCCGGCGACCTCGACCAGCGCCTTGGGCCGCTCATTGGTCAGCGGCTGCAGGCGCGTTCCCATGCCCGCGGCGAGGACCATCGCCCTCATAGCTCCAGCCTCTCCAGTTCGCGGTGTTGCAGCGCCACTTCGACTCCGTGACGCCCGCGCAGATGTTTCGCCATCTGCTCCGCCAGATAGACCGAGCGATGCTGGCCGCCGGTGCAGCCGAAGGCGACCATGAGGTTTTTGAAGCCGCGGCTGCGGTAGCTGCTGACGCTCGAGTCCACAAGTGACATTACGCTCGCCAGAAACTGATGCACGCTCTCCTGCTGCTTGAGATATTCGATGACGGGAGCGTCCTTGCCGGTGAGCGCTTTGAAGCGCTCCTCGCGGCCCGGGTTGGGGATGCTGCGGGCATCGAAGACGAAGCCGCCGCCGTTGCCGCTTTCGTCCTTGGGCCACCCTTTGTGGAAGGAAAAGCTCATCACATGGACCGTAAGGTTGTCCTGGGCGGAGGCCAGCCCCTGCAGCTTCTCCGAGCCCAGCATTCCCTGGAATGCTTCCATCAAGGTCGGCAATTGAACCGGCAACTGAACGTGATGCAGCAACCAGCGGATATTCTTGAGGGCGTATGGCACGCTCTGCAGAAAATGCGTCTTGCGTTCATAGAAGCCGCGAAAGCCGTAGGCGCCCAATGCCTGCATGATGCGGATGTAAGCATAGGCGTAGTAGTAGTGCAGGAAGGTTTCACGGTTCAGGTCGATATGGCCGGCGAGCGCATCGAGATAGTGATCGAGGAGCTGCTGCCGCAACTCGGGAGGCAGATCGGCCTTTCCATCGTATAAAAGAGAGGCAACGTCGTACTGTAGCGCTCCCCGGCGCCCGCCCTGATAGTCGAGGAAGAACGGGTTTCCATCCCGCAGCATGATATTGCGGGATTGGAAGTCGCGATACAGAAAGAAATCACGATCTGCGCTGAGCAGAAGCTTGGTCAAGCGCCCGAAGTCGTCTTCCAGTGCCTGTTCGTTGAACGGAATGCCGGCCAGCCGGAGAAAGTAGTATTTGAAGTAGTTCAGGTCCCAGGCGATCGACTGGCGGTCAAAGCTGCCGCGAGGATAACAGACCTTGTAGTTGAGATCGCGGCCGCCCTCCACTTGAAAGCGCGGGAGCACGGCAACCACCTTGCGATAGGCGTCCACAACTGCAGGCGCAATCTGCCCCCCGGCTCGATGTCTTGAGAGGAACTCGAAGAGCGTGGTGTCCCCGAGATCCTCTTCAAGATATGCGCCGTGGGCTAGGTCCTCCGCATAGATCTCGGGAACCGGCAACTTGTGCCGGCGGAAGTGCCGGGAAAACTCAAGAAAGGCGATGTTCTCTTCGCGAACGTCGTACAGAATGCCGATCGCGCTGGCTGTTTCACTGGCAAGCCGGAGGATCTTACGGCCTGAACCCCCAAGTTCCCCCTGCAGTGGCTGCACCCGGCTGGCCGGCGTGTGAAAGTGCTCTTCGAAAAGCCTTTTGAGAACGTCCATGAATGGTGGTCTTCCATGCGCTTCGCCCCGAGTGTTTCAGGAAGCGCCCTGCTTCTAACATAGCGCAAAGCTCCTAAACTCCCGATTCGGGCCCATGGTGAAAGACCTGCTCGTAGCCGCTGCGGAATCCGCGGCGGTAATCCTCGAAAGCCGGCGGAGGGGCGGGAGGATTGCGGAAACGCCCATGACGGGCAAACTCTGGCGGCCTGCCCCGGGTAATATCCCGCCGCGCCGCTTCCACGCCGTCATGAAAACCTCGTTGAGCAAACCTTGAGAAGGCCGGAGGAGGCGGGGCCGGTGGATAAAAAGGAGCAGGCCGGGAACATCCGGCAAACATGAGCGGCAGCAGCAGCACTGCCAGCGCAAGCTCTTTCTTCATGCGATCTCCTCACTTCTCCCGTCGAGCTTCCCGGCGGGCGAATGACCGGAGCGCTCCTTCCCTAAGAGCCTTAGCCGGGAAGAAGCGTTGCACAGTGAAATTAGCATCCATCCATGGCCCTGGAAAGGGAGTCCCACCAATGGGTAAGAAGCGATGGTGAACCCGCTCCCTCGGGCCCACCCGATGATGGCGGCGGCATCGGCGAGCAGCGAACGAGAACGTGCATCGTCACTCCGCGGTTCCCAGGGCGGCGTGGGGCCACCCTTTTTGCCAGGTCAACGTCGATACCTGGAGGGCGGGCTTGCCGCTCACCGCATCGTAGGCATGGAATACGAGGAGGCCGGGAGCCTTGCCGCGGCCCGGGAGCACCGACTCTCCGCCCGGCCCGAGCCATCGCTTATTCGCCGTGAGCAGAGGAGTTCCTCCTCCCGCGCTCATCGGCGTGCCGTTGTCGTCCACGTAAGGTCCGGTAATGCTGGCTGAGCGGCCCACCATGGTGCGATAGGTACTCCTGGTTCCCCGGCAGCAAAGATCCCAGGAGACGAACAGATAAAAATACTTCCCGTGATGCACCAGAAAGGGCGCTTCCACCGCCTGCCAGTCCGCCGGTAGTCCGGGCCTCGCGGGAGCCGCGTCGGCGGGATGACGGCGCGTGGCCAGGGAATAGATCTTTTCGTCGGCGGAGGATCGCTTGCCGGTCACCGGATCGAGGCGGACGAGCTTGATGCCGCTCCAAAAGCTACCAAAAGTCAGCCATGGCCGGCCCTTCTCATCCAGGGCGAAGTTCGGATCGATGGCGTTGAAGTCATCCTGCGCGCGGGATTCGAGAACAAGGCCCTGATCCATCCAGTGATAGTCGGGACTGGCGGGATCGAGTGTCTTGTTCGTCGCCAGGGCGATGCCGGAGGTGTTCTTGCCGAAGAGGGAGTAGGCGTAATACAAGCGGTAGACTCCGTGGTAATACGAGATATCGGGCGCCCAAAGATCCCGCGTGCCTGGGCTTGCGCGCTGGATCCAGCCGGGGATCGCAGCGAAGACTTGACCGCATAGTTTCCACTTCCTCAGATCCTGCGAGCAGCGAATGGAGAACTGGCCTCCCTCGGGCGTTCTACCTGTGGCGAAGACATACCAGGTCTTGCCTTGCTTGGCGATGGAAGGATCGTGCGTGCCCCAAAAGTCGCCGGAAAGGGCGTATGTATGCGGCTGCTGCCCGCGTGCGCTGCGCAAAAAGAACATCGTGGAGAGCAGAAAGGTGAGGAAAAAGGCTCTTCTTTGGAACATGACTCTCCTGCGGCAGGCTCGCTCCGGCGCGCTGCCCCGCGGGGAGCGCCTATCCGCTCCGTGACTGTCCGCGTTGGCCTGCAAAGGGCCACTCTCTGCGCATGTAAGCCCGGAATACATAAATCATGGTTCCCGTCAGAACGATCGCTCCGGCAAAGAAGAACTCCCGGGCAAAGTTCGGCCGCGCAAAAAGAATATAGAGAAAGCCCGCGATGGCGACAAGCGGAGGCAGCGGGTAGAGCCATATCCGGAAGGGACGGTGCATCTCCGGATGCGTTCGCCGCAGCACCATCACGCCGACATGCTGCAGCAGAAACTGGAGCAGAATGCGAATCACCACCAGGGCCGCGACCAGGTCAATCAACTGCAGCATGCAGAAGACGAGCGAGACGGCCGCCAGCACCAGAAGCGAGACGTTGGGGAACCGATAGCGTGGATGAACGCGGGCAAATGCGCGGAAGTAGTTGCCGTCGATTGCCGCGGCGTAAGGCACCCGCGAATAGGAGAGCAAAAGGGCGTACACCGAGGCGAAGGCGGTCCAGATGACCAGGAGGGCGATGATCTTTCCGGCAAGCGGTCCATAGGTCCGGCTCATCACCACGGCGGCCACGGAGAATCTCGCGTCCTTTTCCGCACTCAGCTCCTGCCACGGAATCAGCCCCAGCACGCTGGTGTTAAGCAGCAGGTAAAGCACCGCGACCAGCGCGACCGACCATAGGATCGCGCGGGGGATGGTCCTGCCGGGATCCCGCACCTCGCCGCCCAGGAATGCGATGCTGTAAGCGCCCCAATAGTCATAGGTGGCAATCAGCATGGCTGCGCCCAGGCCGGTGAGAAAACTCTTCGAGATTGCAAAGGAGCCCGGGGCGAAGCCGAAGGCCTGCCTGGCATGGAAATGGAGCAGCCCGGTCAGGATGACTGCCAGCAGCGTGCCCATCACCCCGATCCACAACCAGGCGGCGCGGCGCGCGACGCTCTGGATGTTGCGGTAGAGCAGGAAGGCGGCGAGACAGCAGCAGAGCATGGCCAGCAGCGTTGCCGGGCCCAGGAGGATTGCCAGATGAAAGGTTCCGGCGAGAGGAAGTGGCAGGGGCAGTTGATAGGCGAAGTAGACGCGCCGCAACTGGGGAAATAGATAGCCCGCATATTGCGCCAACCCCACACAGCCGGAGGCGATGGAGAGCGGCGCGCTGAAGGTGAGCTGCCATATATATAGGAAGGAGATCAGCCGCCCCGCGCGATCGGGGCCATAGATCGTGCGCAGGTACCAGTACGACCCGCCGGCCTCGGGCATGGCAGCGCCCAGTTCGGCCCATACCAGCCCATCGCACGCGGCCAGTACAGCCGCCAGGATCCAGGCCGTGATGGCCTGCGGCCCATGCATCGCAAGAACGATCAGGGGAAGGGTGATGAAAGGCCCCACTCCCACCATGTTGATCACGTTGAGAGAGATGGCCCCAGGGAGACCGATGCCCCGGACCAGTTGGGAAGGGCCCCCGCCGCTCGCCGGCGATGGCTCGCTCACGCGCCGCGGCCCGTGGAGCTGTTGCTCTCTGACTTTGGGTTCATTGCTGCAGCTCCGCTTCCTCGGCTTCGTCCAAGATTACCAGCCGCCCGGCTGCCACGCTGCTTCTGGAGCGCCACACTCTGCGACAGGAGCCTGCCAAATGCCGTAGGTTAGTAAAAGAAGAGCGAGGATTTTTTTGAATGCAAGCTTTGGTCAAGAGCAGGGCCGGGTCTGGTTTGTGGCTGGAAGATGTTCCGATTCCAGCGATCGGCATCAACGACGTCCTGATCCGGGTATTGCAAACCGGCATCTGCGGCACCGACGTGCATATCTACGATTGGGACGAGTGGGCGCAGCAGACGATCCCTGTGCCCATGGTGATCGGGCATGAGTTCGTTGGGGAGATTGTCGAGACCGGCTCCAACGTGAACGACTTCCATCCGGGAGACCTGGTCAGCGGCGAAGGCCACGTGGTCTGCGGCCGGTGCCGCAACTGTCTGGCCGGCAGGAGGCACCTCTGCGCCAACACGCTCGGCGTCGGCGTCAACCGTCCGGGGGCCTTCGCCGAATACATCGCCTTGCCGATGACCAACATCTGGCGGCATCATCCGGGAATCTCCCAGGAGGTGGCCGCCATCTTCGATCCCTTCGGCAATGCGGTGCACACCGCGCTCACCTTTCCGGTGCTGGCCGAGGATGTGCTGATTACGGGAGCGGGCCCGATTGGCCTCATGGCCATTCCCATCGTGCGCCACGCGGGCGCCCGGTATGTTGTTGTCACCGACCTCAATCCCTTTCGCCTCGACCTCGCCCGGGCCATGGGCGCCACGCTTGCGATCGATCCAAGGGAGACCACCCTCGCCGACGCCCAGAAGCAGCTCGGGATGCAGGAAGGCTTCGACGTTGGACTGGAGATGTCCGGAAGCCAGGCAGCGTTCGTCGAGATGATCGCCAACATGTGCCATGGCGGCAAGATCGCGATGCTGGGAATTCCGCCGAAGCCAATGGAGATCGATTGGCGCAAGGTCATCTTCAATATGTTGACCATTCGCGGCATCTACGGCCGCGAGATGTATGAGACCTGGTACAAGATGTCCGTCCTGGTGGAGTCCGGAGTGGATATCTCACAGGTCATCACGCATCGCTTTGGCTACCGGGAGTTTGAGAAGGGCTTTGCGGCAATGAAAAGCGGACAGGCCGGGAAAGTCATTCTCGACTGGAGAACTTAGCGAATGGTTACCCGCGGATGCCTTTGGTGTCAGGCTGCCGGGCGATCGCGCATGTTAGACTGCGCCGCAGAGAGCAGACCTCGCCCAAGGAGGCGCCAGTGACTCTGAAACAGTTCCTGGGCAAGCAACTGATCGATGTCATTCAGTGGAATGAGCCCGAGGACGGAATTCTTGCCTATCGCTATCCCATGCTCGACATGGAGATACAGAACGGCGCCCGGCTTACGGTACGCGAGTCGCAGATGGCCGCCTTCGTCAATGAAGGCAAGATAGCCGACGTCTTTGGACCGGGCCTTTACACGCTGACCACGCGCAATCTCCCGTTGCTCACCGATCTGAAGAACTGGGATAAGGGCTTCGAGTCCCCTTTCAAATCGGACGTTTACTTTTTCGCAACGCGTCTGCAGATCGACCAGAAGTGGGGCACCGCCACGCCCATCACGATCCGCGATAAGGAGTTTGGAGCCGTCCGCCTGCGCTGTTACGGCATTTACTCTTACCGCCTGGTGAATCCACGCACCTTCATAAGCCAGATCAGCGGCACGCGTGACACTTACTTCGCGGCCGACCTCGAAGGCCAGTTGCGCAACACGATCATCGCCCGCATGAGCGAGATCTTCGCCGGCAGCGAGCTATCCTTCCTTGACATGACGGCCAAAGAGGCGGCCCTCGGCGACAAGATCGTCGAACAGATGAAGCCCGCCTTCACCGCGCTGGGGCTGGAGCTGAATCAGTTCGCCGTGGAGAATATCTCGCTCCCCGAAGAGCTGCAGAAGCTCCTCGATCAGCGCATCGGGATGAATATGGTCGGAGATCTCGGCCGATACGCGCAGTTCGCCGCTGCGGAGTCCCTGCCGATCGCCGCCGCCAACGCCGGGGGGCTGCTGGGCTGGGCATGGGGCTGGGTGCAGGCGCAGCCATCGCACAGTCGATGGCCGGCTCGCTGCCCGCCATTGCGCCGGCTATCTCAGCTTCGCGAAGCACCGGGTTCTGCATCCAATGCGGACAGCCGGTTCCTCAGCATGCAAAGTTCTGCCCGGAATGCGGGAAAGCGCAATGAACTGCCCGTCGTGCGGCGCTCCGATGCACCTCAAACCGGGGGAAGACAGCCTGCAGTGCGAATACTGCCAGAGCGTCTACTTCCCGGAGAAGAACGATGATGGCGTGCGCGTGCTCGGCGAGCCCTCGGACCAGGCATGTCCCGTCTGCAACATTCC
>DASYYO010000439.1:0-12446 GCA_035933805.1 Acidobacteriaceae bacterium
TCCGCGCCTTCGACGACGGTCTTGTACACATAGGCCCGGATCTCGCCCGACTCCCGATCCAGCTCGGCTCGCATATTCTCCTGGGTCTTGTAGTACTTGCGAGTTGCCAGAGCGATTGCGTCTTCGACCGCCGTCACGACGATCTGCGGATCAATTCCCTTATCCCGGCTCAACGCCTCGATACTTTGGTACAGCACACTTGCCATAGTTTCTCTCTCTTCAGACATTGCTCTCTGCCGCGCACAGGCGGTGAAGGAACAACTTTCACGAAAACTTAAATTTCCGGGACCAGGTTGGCTTTCTGGATATTGGCGAAGTCAATCTCCAGCTTCTCTTCCGCCGCCTTTCCCTTCGTTCTGCTCTTCTGCCTGGCAGCGCTCAGGTCCAGCACAATTCCCTCAGCTTTGACTTCCAATAGCCTTCCCTGCCAGTGCCGGTTTCCCGCAACGGGCGCGATCGTCTGCACTTTGACCAGGCTCTTGCAAAACCGCTCAAAATCAACGCGTTCGGTCAACTTGCGATCCAGGCCCGGCGACGAGACCTCCAGGGTGTAATCGGACCCCGGCACCAGGTTTTCTACATCCAACAGCGCACCGAAGTCGCTGCTGAATCGCTCGCAATCCTCGTGCGTGATCCAGGCTGCCTGTTCGAGCGGGATCCCGTAGCTGCCCGCCGGAATTCCCTGCGCAGGGTCGCTAGGAGCGGTCTGTCCAGCCGAGGCGGCGGCCGCAAACGCTTCTTTCGCCAGCCGGGCCCGCTCTTCACGATTCTTCTCAATAAAGACTCGCAGCACACGGTGCTTGCTGCCGCCCAGGTACTCGATCTCAGGAATTTCCAGCCCGTGCGACGCAGCCACCCGCTCGGCAGCCTGCCGAATTTGATCCAGATTCAATGCCATCCTCGTCGCGTCGCGCGGAAAGCTGCCGCTGGTAGCGAATTTTTGCTCAAAAGAAAAGTGGGCTTTCGCCCACTCATTTCTCCGGATCTCCGCCGTATGCCCAAGGCGAAGCAAGAGGATAAACTCGTCTGCCTTAGCTAGAATACGCCGATCCCATCTCGAATTCAACGGGGAATGGATCTCGGTGTCGTCAAGCCGCCGTAGAAGGCTCTGCCGCGGCGATTGCCTTTCCCGGATCCCTCGGCCTTCCAACCCGTACGCGGAAAAAGACCGAGATCCGGAGCATACCCCGCGCCACGCTTTACAATGAATGGAAGTCGCCCGCAGCTCAAGCTTCCCCGTTTCCTCATCGGACAGCCCCACGGCTCTCGCGCCTTCGCATCACTCTAACCTTATGATTCGAATTCCCGTACCGGAAGCCCTTACCTTCGACGACGTCCTGCTGGTGCCCGCATACAGTGAGGTCGTGCCCGCACAGGTCAGCACGCAGACTCGCCTCACCCGGACGATTCCGCTCAACACCCCGCTGCTCTCGGCCGCTATGGACACCGTCACTGAGTCGCGCCTGGCTATCGCTATGGCACAGCAAGGAGGACTGGGCATCATCCATCGCAATCTCTCCATCGAGCAGCAGGCCAGCGAAGTGGACAAGGTCAAGCGTTCGGAGAGCGGAATGATCGTCGATCCGGTGACGATCGAGCCCGAACGGCTCATCTCCGAGGCGCTGGACGTGATGCGCCGCTACAAGATCTCCGGTGTCCCCGTTACCCGGGGCAAAAAGCTGGTCGGCATTCTGACCAACCGCGACCTTCGCTTTGAAACTCGTACCGACATCCCAATCGATGAGGTGATGACGAAGGAGAACCTCATCACCGTTCCGGTCGGCACTACGCTCGAGGAAGCGGAGAAGATACTTCACCGGCACCGCGTCGAGAAGCTGCTCGTGGTGAATAGCAACTACGAATTGAAGGGACTGATCACGGTCAAGGACATCCAGAAGAAGCTGAAGTACCCCAACGCGGCGAAGGACGATCAAGGCCGATTGCGGGCAGGCGCTGCGATCGGCGCCACCGGCGACTTTCTGGAGCGAGCGGGAGAACTGGTCCGCTTCCGCGTCGATGTGCTTTCGATCGATTCGGCGCACGGCCATTCCTCGCGCGTGCTCGAAGCCGTTCGTGCCATCAAGCGGCAGTTCCCCGGCGTCGCGCTCATGGCCGGCAACGTCGCTACTTACGAGGGTGCAAAGGCGCTGATCGATGCGGGCGCGGATGCCGTAAAGGTAGGGATTGGCCCCGGCTCCATCTGCACCACCCGCATGGTCACCGGTGCCGGAATGCCGCAGATCACCGCAATCAGCGAATGCTACCGCGCAGCCCGCGAGGAGGGAGTTCCCATCATTGCGGACGGCGGCATCAAGTACTCGGGCGATGTCACCAAGGCAATCGCCGCCGGAGCAAGCGTGGTCATGATCGGCTCGCTGTTTGCCGGCGTCGACGAAAGCCCGGGAGAAACCATCCTCTACCAGGGACGCAGCTTCAAAGCCTATCGCGGAATGGGCTCGCTCTCCGCTATGTCTCAGGGCTCCGGAGAGCGCTACTTCCAGGGCAAAGACGATCTTGAGGAACAGCTCTCGAGCGAAGGCGTAGTAGCCCGCGAACGCAGCAACCAAAACCGGCTCGCGAAATTTGTTCCGGAGGGAATCGAGGGACGGGTGCCCCATCGCGGCCCGCTCGAAGCCATGGTTTACCAATTGGTTGGCGGCCTGCGTAGCGGAATGGGCTATCTCGGCTGCGGCACCATCGAGGATCTGCAGGAGAAATCACGCTTCATCCGGATCTCCAACGCCGGACTGCGGGAGAGCCATGTTCACGACGTCATCATCACCCGCGAAGCGCCGAACTACCATGTGGAATAGCACCGATACTGCCGTTCTCTATAGGCGAACCTTGGCGGCCTGAGGACCGGCGAACGTCCCGGGAGAGCATCCAGCGGCCACAAATCCTGATTCGCGGCGATTCCTCCTCAGGGCGAACTGGATTGGGACAACTTTTTCTCGCAGGCGGCGTCCGTATAGGTATGCTTCCCCTACGGACCGCCGCTCTTCCTCTCTTGCTGCTTGCAGGCTCTCTTCTGGCAACCGCGCAGACTGCTCCTCCGCAGGGACCCACGCCCGGTTGGATACCGCGAAACCTCGAACAACTTGGCCAGCGAGCGACCTTTCATACCAGCTTTACCTTCGATCGGTCCATGCTGCACTTCGCCGATAATTTTATGGACGACAGTGATGACGACACGCGGCGCGCCGTCGACAAGCTGAACTCCATCACCGTGCACAGCTACCACTTCTCGAGCCCGGGTCTCTACAATCCCTCGGCCCTGGCCGCTGCCCGCTCTGAATACGATGCTACGGGCTGGAAACATATGATGACGGCGCATTCCAAAGGCGATCCGTTCAGCGCCGGCCAGACCGACCTCTGGATCAGCTTCGCCCATATGCAAGTTACCGGAATGGTCGTTCTCCTGACGGAGCCGAAGGACATTGAGGTCATCTCGCTCGACGGCAATCTCAGCCCTCTCGATCTACTCCATCTGCGAGGTCACTTCGGAATTCCCAGGTTCGATGGAAACGGCATAGCTCCTGCGCCAGCGGAGCCGCCGCAGGCCACAAACCGGCGTCCGGAGTACCAGGCGCCTGCGCCTCCTCCTGCATCTGCAGCGACCCAGTAACGGGAACCAACTCCGCAAGTGAGCGGACGTGTCTTCGTGGCGATGGAAACAGGAGTATTTTAGCGAAGATGCCGGAGCGGAAGGGAGGTCGATGATGAGTATATTGCGGGAAGACGAGTTGCAGATCTGGCGCCAGCTCCATCGCACCACGCACGCTGATTTTGGGAGTGTCGTGTACCCAGTCTGACAAGCGAACCGTTTCTGACTATCGGCCCGGAAGAGCCTGCTGGACAGAACGCACCAGAGCTTCCGGATTGAATTCCGCGCGGATCACCTCGTCCGGACAATCACTCTCGATCGCCACGCGGTAATTGCAGACATACGCGACCTGCTGGCCAGGGGAAAATTCCTTGATGTCGTTGCACAGCTGAATTGCCTGCCCCACACGGTTCTCTCCCTCAACATCGATCAATACGAGATCGTACTCGCCCTTGGCAACCTGATCCGGCGAGCATTGGGAATAGAGGGTCGAGTCAACCTCGAAACCGTGAAGCCGGAGTATGTCGTCCCGGAGTTTGAGCAGCGTTTCGCGATTGCTTACGTGGAAGATGCGAGGCTTTCGCCCATTCTTTTCTTCAGTTATCTCCACCATTCCCTGTCACCCTCAAACCGCTTCGAATCGTTCGACTTCAAGATAGCGCCAGGTGCGAACGCCGCCCGGAAGTCCATCCGACCAACTGAGATTGCCTGTCTCTCGAAGAACAGCGAGCGCCAAAGAGACTCTTCGTGCTACCGCGATACAATCGCGGATTCACACAAGAGAGCATTTCGGCTGAAAACAGCAGACCATCGCGGCGCCTGTAGCCGTATTGGCTCAAATAGATCCACGCATTCGGGCCAAGCCCTCAGGTACGGGCATAGGGGTAGTCGAACGGGTGGCGCAATCCTGGATTTCTCCCGAGAAACAGCATCTCAGACTGCAAGAGAGTTTTCGGCGGAGCGACACCTGTGGCGAAACCATTTGGTCCATTCAGTCGGCCGGAGCTTGTGGGGCTCCCGCTCATCAGTCCTGTGAAAAGAGGCTGTAGGTAGAGATATCGCGGAAAGCCGCCCGCGTCAAACATCCTTTTTTTCTTCGGAGCTGGCGGTGACCAGGAACTCGCCTGCGCGCCGCTCCTCAGCGGTCGTCCGCTGCACCGCCGCCCATCCGAAGACACTGCAACAGACGATGTTTCAGATCCTGAACGGCGTCGATCGATGCAACGGCCCGATGCGAGGGCCGGTCTCAGCAGCGGCGGGAGGGGCCGCTTGCCAGGCCGCGAGCCGCTCGATGATCATGAGCCGACCGACCAGCCCCTGAGAGCTACTTGACCGAGTCCGCGTTGGCCGCCACGTTGCCCGGCAAACCGATGGCCGGAACCAACATGTCTTCCTTGCGGTAGATCATCGTAGTTGCATCCAGCGAAGCCAGCTCAAAGCCGTGCCCGTGGGTGATTGCATCGGTGGGGCAGGCTTCCACGCAGTAGCCGCAGAAGATACAGCGATTGTAGTCAATGTTGTAGACCTTCGCGTAGCGCTCTGCACTTGAGATGCGCAACGTCTCGGTATTCTCCGCGGCCTCAATGTAGATGCAGTTGGATGGACACGCTGCAGCGCACAAAAAACATGCAACGCACTTCTCCAATCCGTTTTCATCCCGCTGGAGCACATGCGCGCCACGAAAACGGTCCTGAAAGTGAGCTCCGCGATTCGGTCCCGGACCATCCGGATAGTTTTCCACCTCCGTCGGCTGCAGCATCTCCCGAAAGGTGATGCTCATTCCCTTGGCCACACCGGCAATGTTCCGCACTATCGACATGGCAACAGTATACGATGGTCCTGAATTCCCACGAACACCCGCACATGCCGGATCGGACGCCGGCATTTGGCTGGCTGCGCACTTCACCAGGTGATGGCTAGGCGCGGGCGATCGCGCGATATACGGCGCAGACCTCGGATCGCACTGGGAATGCCCAGGCCGAATAGTCTTCTTCGCTCATCTCTATCTCCGCGAACCATAGACGTTCCAGCCAGGGCAGTGAGTCCAGCATCTGCTCAAGCTCGGGATGAACATATACCAGGTAGATCTCCCGCGCTTCCTTGAGCAGAGCAGCTTGCAGATTGTTGAGCACTCGTTCCATGACCGGAGCGGTAAAGGAATTCCACATGTAGACAAGGAGCGGGCCAGAGGGCCAGCGATACTCCGCCACATCGCCTTGAACGCTGCTCACCGGCGCCCCGTTCCCGCGTCCATGGCGGCTCAAATAACGGGCAATGTTGGATCTGGCGATGCGATCGAGCGCGGGGGAAAGCTCAATTCCGACGATCTCGCGGAACGGATACCCGGCGGCCAGCAGCAAAGCGCGGCCTTTGCCTGACCCGGCATCAACAAAGGTGAAGTCCCGATAGTCAAGATCGAGCTGCTCGAAGATACTAAGAAAAATCGATGGAGCCACGCCGAAGTAGCCGTTGTTGTATGCGTCGCTCTCGTGCCCTGTGGGCAGATCGTAGGCGAGCCCGCTGGTCTCGACGTCAAAACGCTCGTCAAAGGGATGCACCGCCCGGTAGCTCCGGTACTCGCTCTGCTCCAGGCGGGGACCTCCTTTTTTTGAAGGCCATGGCAGTGGGATCTTCCTGTTCAGTTGGTCGCGCCAGCCACCTGTTCTCATGTCGTTCCGACCTCGCACAGCTTTAATCGATCTTGAGCCCCTTCCAGATTGCATCCACGCGCGACTTCGTCTCTGCGTCCATTTCCAGCATCTGCGGCCACGGCCGCACAAACCCCTCCGCAGTCCATTTGCGAGTTGCGTCGATTCCCATCTTGCTTCCATAGTTGGGCAACCGCGACGCGTGGTCGAGCGAATCCACGGGCCCGAGCGTGAACTGGATATCGCGCTCCGGGTCGATATTGTTGGTCACGCGCAGAGTAACCTCGGCCAGATCCTGAACATCGCAGTCCTCGTCCACGACGATGACGCACTTGGTGAACATCGCCTGGCCAAGAGACCAGATGGCATTCATTACCTTGCGCGCCTGCCCGGCGTAGCTCTTCCGGATGGAAACGATCATCAGATTGTGAAAAACCCCTTCCACCGGGAGGTTGATATCCACGATCTCGGGGACCGTCAGCCGCATCAGGGGCAGGAAGATCCGTTCCACCGCCTTGCCCATCCAGGCATCTTCCATCGGCGGCTTGCCTACGATCGTAGCCGCGTAGACCGGATTCTTCCTATGGGTAATGCAGGTGATATGGAAGACAGGGTATGGTTCTTCCGCGGTGTAGAAGCCGGTGTGATCGCCGAACGGCCCTTCCATTCGAAGCTCATCCAGCTCGACGTATCCCTCAAGAACAATCTCTGCGTTGGCCGGCACTTCCAGGTCGACGGTCTCGCATTTCACCACCTCGACTGGACTCTGCCTCAGAAAACCAGCGATGACGAACTCTTCCACCTCGGGAGGCGCAGGCACAATCGCCGAGAATGTCATCGCGGGCTCAGTCCCAATGGCTACCGCGACCTCGAGCCGGTCGTCTTTTGTCTTCCCCAGGGCGAACTGAGGCAAGCCGCGCATGCCCTCGACCGGCGGAGTGGTTCCCCCGGCGGTCTCGGCCATGGCCCTCACCTGCGCTGCGCGGCCATCTCCAGCGGTGTAAGCGGCAGCCCGAGCCCGCATACGCTCCCGCAGGTGCTCCGCTGCGACCTTCTGCCGCTGCCAATGCATCCCCGTCGTCTGCCCATCATAGACTTGCATGCGGTACATGCCGACGTTGCGCTTGCCGGTTCTAGGATCCCGGGTGATGACACACGGCAAGGTGATGAACCGGCCGCCATCCAGTGGCCAACACTGGATCACGGGAAAATCCAGGACGCTGAAACCCTCGCGAAGAATCACTTCCTTGACTGGTGCATCCTTCGCGGGAATGGTCTTCGGGAAAAAACGGCCGAACTCCGCCAGCATCGGGAGCATCTTCAGCTTGTCGAGCATGCTCTCCGGCGACTTCAACTGGAGCAGGCTCTGAATACGCGCGGCGATCTCATCGAGCCGGTCCACTTCAAGCGCCAGCTTCATACGCCGCTCGCTGCCGAATTGGTTCATGAGCACCCGGCTTCCCGGATAGCCCTTCAGGCTCTCGAAGAGCAGTGCCGGACCGCCTGGGCCGAATCGAGAAGATGCATTCGCTGGTCCGCCTCTTCCTGACTTGGAAGCCCTGTCGGTGATCTCGGCCACTTCGAGAATCGGGTCGACTTCCTCGCGGACCCGCTTCAATTCTCCGGCCTTCTCGAGTGCCTGAATCCAATCTCTTAGGTCGTCGTAGGCCAATCTCTTCTCCACTGCCGCGCACTTCTGGCCCAGGCCTCCCATCTCAACCCGGGAGATGGACGGCCAGCCGCCTCATCCCCATAGTAACGGAAGGGTTCGCACCGATCTGACTGACGCGCTGACCTATAGCCATAAACGAAAACTCTTGCTGGAAAGGAGTTGCATTTGGAAGGAGCCGCCTGCCGGCCTGGATGCACGGAAAAGCTCTTCCAGTGGGCGGTCCTTCTATTTCTCCCGCCGCATCCAGCGATCCATGAGGGTCTGCGCACAACGAGCGCCGCACAGGTGTCGAACCTCGGCGGAGTGAGAGAGCAAAACGTTCCATGGGGTGAACTTCAGCAGGGCTTGCTCCGCGGAGCCGGGAACGGGCGCGGCCTGTTCACTCCAAGCCAGCCACCAGTCCTCGGCGTCCCCCCTGGGCTTCGCGCACACGTCGCAGCGGTAGGTTTCGGTGAAGGCCATCTCCCCCTCGTTCTCGCAAATTCGCCGCCTCAATAAAGAGCTAAGCGGCGCATTCCGTCCCCAGGCGGAACATATAGCACAGGGGCATTTCGGAAGCCATCCCCGGCATGGGTGAGGCATCAGGCGATGGTGGTCGGCTGCTCGGCATAGTCTTCCAGGGGATAGCCCATCTTCTTCCATTCATCAAATCCACCCAGAAGAGGTCGCACCCGGAAGATACCGGCTTTGCGCAGCTTCATAGCCGTCTTTGCGGCGGTGGCTTCGCTGGGGCAGGTGCAATAGAGCACGATGTCCTGATCGCGAGGAATCTCCGCATGCCGCTCCATCAGGTCCTCCGGAGAAACACGGAGGGCTCCAGGCAGCACCCGAGGATCGGGCAGATAATCCAGTGGATGGCGGAGGTCAACGATAAATACCTTTTGCCCCGAATCAAGCATCCTCTTCAGCTCGCGGGGTTCAAGCCGTGAGGTCCTGACCTGCCGCAGAAACGACTGCTGCCTTCTGATGCGATTGAGCAGAAAACCAGCGATCACGACAAGGAAAAGGATTCCGGCAAAGTGAGCCAGCCAGGAAAGCACCTCAGGATGCTGTTTGAGCACATCTCCAAAGAATTTTCCGATCAAGGTCACGGTCGTGCTCCAGATCAGGGCCCCGGCCAGGTCGTAGGCCAAAAAGCTCGAATAGCTCATTCCGGCCTGGCCGGCAATCGGAGCAGCCACGGTGCTGAGCCCCGGGATGAACTTGGCAAAGAGCAGGGCCTGCGGACCGCGTTTGGTGAAGTAGTCCTCCGTCTTCCGAACGCAAGTGGAGGACTCGAGCGAGAGACGGCACAGTAGCCTGACCACGGTCCCGCCGAAGCGCCGCCCCAGCAGGTACCAAACCGAGTCACTGATGAAGCAACCGGCTACGGCGGAGACCAAGACCAGAAAAAGCGACAGCTTGTGAGTGGCCGTCAGGCTGCCGGCGGTCAACAGAACCGGGATACTGGGAACCGGCATTCCCATCTGCTCCGCCAGAATCCAAAGGAAGACAATCGGATACGCGTAATGTAGGAAAAACTCCAGTGCCAACGGCATGATGCGTCCTGCCCTTAAGTGAGCGAAGTCCCCGAGTTCGCCGGAGCGCAACTCTTGTTGAGGAGGAAACCTGTGTGGGGCTGCGCTGCTCCGGTGCAGACCTGGAAGAAACCCGGCTCCGGCCTTCCACTTAGATGTGCGACCCTGCGAAATGGTGCGAAATCGGAGGAACTCGTTTCAAGCCCTGCGCGCCTTCCACATCGCGATGCCCGAACAACAGGCCCGCAGGGTGCACCCACATCGTTTCTGCCCGTCATGAGGGTGACTTACTGCTCTACGCTACCTGAGAGCAGTTGAATTTTCTATCAATCTTTCGGCTGTATCGCGCCCGCAGTGGAGGGCAGAAAAAGCAGGATCAGGCATAGCGAAGCTCCCTGAATGAGCGAAAGGAACCTCCCGGCTCAATGAAATGGGCTCCCGCCCTGGGTTGAAAGGGAGCCCCTCTTGCGGCCCTGCATCCCTCTCTCGGCCTGTAGATGCGTGGCCGGACAAACGCCCTATTGGGCTATCACCAGCGGCATCTCCACCAGATGCTCACTGAGGAACCAGACCTGCATCTCATTGGTCCGGACGACGTCGCTGACCAGGAGGTCATTGGTGCCGTCGTCGCCCAGCTCGGCCGCCTTTTTCGCTGTCTCCCGCGCATCGCGAAGGATCGACTGGTGCCCGGCCAGCAAGCGCGAGATCTGAACCGGTACCTCCTCGCGGTCGCGCGGCGGCCGCTCCAAACGAGTCAGCTCGGCAATGTCATGGGCCATCGCAACGCTCACCCCACCGAGGATCTGAATGCGTTCGGCCAACAGGTCGACCAGCTCCACCTGTTCGCCAAAGTGCTTGTCAAAGAGGAGATGAAGCTGATAAAAGGTCGGGCCGCCCACCTGCCAGTGTGATTTCTTATAAAGATCCCGCATGCTGGCGGTATCGGCGAGCAGCAGATTGAGTCTCTCCGTCACTTGCTGACGAACATCTTCGCTCAAGGCAATCGGCAGGTCGCTGATGACGGTGCCGAACTTCTGGATGGTCCTTCCCTGTTGGCGCCAGTTCGGTGTGATCAGGTCCGCGCCTCGGACGGCTTCCACTTTCATACTTCCGTGTTTTGCCATGGTCTTTCCTCCACTCGGAATTCGATGCAGGCCCCATGCGGCCCAGCCATCGATGTGCGCCTGCAACAGTGGCGCTCCGGAGAGACTGGCCCGCCGCACCAAACCTCGGCTCAGTTCTTGATTCGAACCGTCGGTTCGACCGAGAGCCCGGGACGCAAGAGGTGATCCTGGTCTTCGCTCCGGTTCGTCAGATCGATGCGAACCGGCACTCTCTGCACGACTTTGACGTAGTTTCCCGTGGCGTTCTCCGGGGGAAAGAGGCTGAGCACCGACCCTGTTGCGCCGCCAATCTGCGTAACCGAGCCGTCATAATCGCGACCATACGCATCCACGTGGATCTTCACCTTCTGGCCCGGCCGCATCTCCCTGAGCTGAGTTTCCTTGAAATTCGCGGTGATCCAGACATCCTCGAGCGAAACCAGAGTCATCATGTTCTGGCCGACACTCACGTTCTGAGAGATCTCCAGGCTCTTCTTGGTGATGATCCCGCTGACCGGGGCCACAATCTTCGTATAGCTCAAGTTCAACCTCGCCTGCGCGAGCTGGGCTCTCGCCTGCTGCACCATGGCGGCGGCCTCGTCGGCTTTTGCCTTCGTGGCCTTGACCTGGTCAGGCGCCGTCTGCGCGTATTTGAGCTGCGCCTGGGACTGCGTCACCCGGTCGCGAGCGATGCGGACGGCGTCCTCCGCCGCGATCGCATTCGCCTTGGCCTCCAGCACCGCTGCCGCGCTCGCATCCGCCTGCGCGACGACCGCATCGTATTGCTGCTTCGAGATAACGTCCTTTTCAACGAGAGGCGTAAACCGCTTGAGGTCGGACTGCGCCTTTACATTGGCGGCAACCGCCTGGGCAACGGAAGCCTGGGCTGCCTCCAGTTGACGCATGGCTTGTTGAACCGAGGCGCTCGAGGTAGACACCACGGAGGTCGCGGACGCGAGGTTGGTATTCGTATTTACGCCGATGATGGGAACATTGACCTTGGCCGCCTCATAACTCGCTTCGGCACTGGCCAGATTGGCCTCGCTCTGCTGCTCGGCTACCTGAAAGTCCCTGGGATCGACCTCGGCCAGCACCGTGCCGGCCTGCACATACTGATTGACCTCCACGTTGACCTTGATCACCTGGCCGGCAACACGCGCACTGATCTGAACCAGATGGCCGTCGACCTGCGCATCATCCGTATCCTCATAATAGGTGGAGTGCCACCAAAACAGGATTGCTCCTACAACGAGAACGGCAACCACGCCGATGATGACGAAGCGGCGGCGCCCCGTCTTGCTCGGACTGACTTCCGGACGCTCCGGATCGCGCTGGTCGTTTTCGCCCGGCCCACGCTCCTCCGGATTCTGTTCCGCCATCGTTACTTTCCCCCCACGTATTTCTTATAGTCTGTCTGTGCAACTCCCAAAGCCCTGGCCAGAGAAAGCTTCGCCAGATTGTGCTGATACAAGCTGGTGATGTACTGTTCGTCGGCCTGCGCAACGGTAGCCTGGGCCTGGGAGACGGCGAGGTTGTCCGAGACGCCGGCGGAGTAGCGCAACTGCGCCTCGCTTAAGGCCTCCTTGGCCAGGCTTGCATTGCTCTCCGCCGTCTGCACCTGTTTCGCCGCCGCCTGTATGTCGAGAATGCTGTTGCGCACATCGGCGCTGATCTGGCCGCGCAGATCGCTCAGCTGGGCCTCTTTCTGCTCCAGCTCCGATTGGGCAACCTGCGCATCCCCGCGCAATTTGGCCTCTTCAAAGACCGGCGCGCTGGCCGTGCCAACAACATCGAAGGTGCCGTGCGAATGCCCGAGTGTCGGTCCGATGTCGCCGTAGTCCCCGCTAAAAGCCAAGGTGGGATAGCGCTCGGCGGTAGCTGCAGCTCTGGCTTGCCGGGCTC
>DASYYO010000281.1:0-2351 GCA_035933805.1 Acidobacteriaceae bacterium
AGCCGTACCGACCAGACCTGCGACCGAAGTAGTGGACTTCTCCGACGCATAATCGACCAGGGCCAGACTGCCGTCCTGAGCGCCGAAGACAGCTCCGGTTCGTTCCGCGGGCAGGTTTTGAATGGTCGTCGGCCCTTTGCCGGAGTACCCCGTAATAAAGAAGGAAGGGGTATGGTTGTCGTAGCTATGGCGAATGTCATAGTGGGCATCTTCAATCTCAAGCGAGCCGCTGCCCGTGATGCTGGCATTCTGAATCGCAACCACGGCGCGGTTCAGAATCCCGCTGGGAGGCAGAGGACGGCCGGCAAAGAAATACGATTGGCCACAGCCTGTAAAAAAGAGAATCGCAGCTGCCAGGAATGACAGGCCACCCAAAGACCGCCAACTTCTGATTTTCAACCTAAAAACCTCACCAAAGGAACAACGCGGTCGACGCCGGAGAATGACCAAAGTATAACAAACCGAATCGCAAACTCTCCGCGAGGTCATGAATCCGGAATAGCCCTCCGGCAATCGAATCTGGAACTGCTTCTCGCATCGCGTGGCTGCAGGCGAAGCTGGGCGTCCGAGCCGGGCGCCGGCGCCCCTGGAACCGGAACGCCGCGGCTCATCGCAATCGAGAAACGGTATAGCATACCCACTAGCCCTGACTGTTTATGACCAATCGCCTGGAAGCTCTCTTTGGAACGCAGCCTGTGCTCTGTGACGGAGCCATGGGAACCAGCCTGTACGCGCACGGTATTTTTATCAACCGCTGCTATGACGAGTTGAACCTATCTCAGCCCGAACTGGTGAGGTCCATCCACGAAGAGTACTTGCAGGCGGGCGCCCAGATCATCGAGACCAACACCTTCGGAGCGAATGCGCTGCGCCTGCAGCGCTACGGTCTGCGCGACAAGGTCGGAGAGATCAATCGGGCTGGAGCGGAGCTGGCGCGCAAGGCAGTTAACCAGATCCAGGAGAAGCAAAGCACCCAGGCCTGGGTCGCAGGCTGCGTCGGACCGCTGGGCGTACGGCTTGAACCGTTAGGCAAGCTGGGGCTGGAAGAGGCCTACAATGCCTTCGCGGAACAGATTCGCGCGCTGGTAGACGGCGGAGTCGATCTGCTCATCATCGAGACGATCTCCGCCCTCAATGAGGCCGAGCAGGCCATCCGCGCTGCCAGGGACACCGCGCCCGATCTGCCGATCTTCGCCATGGTAACGGTCGATGAGGATGCGAACTGCCTGGACGGCTCCGCGCCGGAGACCGCCGCTGCGCGTCTCACCGAATGGGGCGCAGATGCGATCGGCTGCAATTGCAGCGTAGGGCCGGCCACTGTCCTGACTGCCGTCGAGCGCATGGGGCACGCCAGCAGCCTGCCCCTGGTCGCCATGCCCAACGCCGGCATGCCGCGCGCCGTCGACGGCAGGAACATTTATCTCTGCTCTCCGGAGTACATGGCGAGCTTCGCCCGGAAGTTTATCAAGGCCGGAGTTCGCTTCGTGGGCGGCTGCTGCGGCACCACGGCGAACCATATTCGTGCGATCAAGTCCTCGATGCGTGCCCTGACCGCGCAGCGGCTCGTCTTCCAGAAGACCACTGAGACGCCCGTCAGTTCGGGAATCGAACCGGCTCCCCTGGCGGCACGCTCCGGACTGGGCGCTCTGATCGCAAACGGAACCTTTGTCACCATGGTGGAGATTGTGCCGCCAAAGGGGATCAACTGCGAGAAAGAGCTCAACGCAGCCCGCCTGGTCGCGGAGAGCGGCGTGCACATCATCAATATTCCGGACTCGCCGCGCGCCTCCGCGCGCATGAGCGCCCAAAGCCTGTGCATTCAGATTCAGCAGCGCACCGGCATGGAGACTCTGCTCCACTACACCTGCCGCGACCGCAACGTGCTCAGCATGCAATCGGATCTGCTGGGCGCCTCCTCGATCGGGCTGAAGAACGTTCTCTGTCTGACCGGAGATCCGCCCAAGATGGGCAACTACCCGGACGCCACTGCGGTCTTCGATGTGGATGCGATCGGACTGGTGAATATGGTGCGCCGGATGAACCACGGGCTGGACATCGGCAGCAATCCGATTGGTGCGTCCACCGGCTTCACGATCGGGGTAGCCACCAATCCGGGTGTGCCGGACCTGGAGAACGAGATCCGGCGCTTTGCCTACAAGGTGGAAGCTGGAGCGGAGTATGCCGTTACCCAGCCCGTCTTTGATCTGCGGCTGCTGGAGGAGCTTCTCAAACGCATTGAGGGCTTTCGTATCCCGGTAATCGCAGGCATCTGGCCGCTCACCAGCCTGCGAAACGCGGAGTTCATGAAAAATGATCTTCGCGTCTCGATGCCGGACGAGATCATGCTGCGT
>DASYYO010000034.1:0-7211 GCA_035933805.1 Acidobacteriaceae bacterium
TTCGTGGGCATGGCCGCGAGGTAGCGCGTGCCATATTGCCGGTTGTAGGACCAGCACATCTCAATACCGGCAATCTTGGCGATCGCGTAGGGCTCGTTGGTCGGCTCGAGCGGCCCAGTCAGCAGATACTCCTCCTTGATCGGCTGCGGGCAGAGCTTGGGATAGATACAACTAGAACCGAGAAATAAGAGGCGTTCGATGCCGCTGCGATAAGCGGAATGGATAACATTGTTTTGAATGACGAGATTCTCCCGGATAAACTCAGCCGGGAAGTTGTTGTTCGCCTGAATGCCGCCTACCTTAGCGGCGGCCAGAAAAACATACTGCGGCCGCTCGCTCTCGAAGAACCGCTCGACCGCGCAGCTATCGGTGAGGTCGAGTTCTGCACGGGTACGCAGAAGGAGACGATCATAGCCCTGGCGTTCAAGGACTCGGCGAATGGCCGAGCCGACAAGCCCGCGGTGACCCGCAATGAAGATGCGGCTGTCTTTTTCCACCAACGCTCTCCTGTTTATGACTCGTGATGGTTGTAGGCCGCGAACCCATGCTCCTGAACTAGCGCGTCGCGCTCCGCCGCCTTCAAATCCTCAGCCACCATCTCCTGGACGAGAGTGTCGAAGTCGATTTTGGGAGTCCAGCCAAGCTCTTTGCGCGCCTTGGTTGCATCTCCGAGGAGGGTCTCCACCTCGGCCGGGCGGAAGTATCGCGGGTCCACCGCGACAATGTTCTGGCCATGCTGGTCGTAGGCCCGCTCACTCACCCCGCTCCCCTCCCAGCGAAGATGGAGCCCCAGGCACTTGGCCGCAAGGGTAACGAACTCGCGAACGCTGTATTGTACCCCGGTCGCAATCACGTAGTCTGCCGCCTGCTCCTGCTGCAGCATCAGCCATTGCATCTCGACGTAATCGCGCGCGTGGCCCCAGTCGCGCTTCGAGTTGAGATTGCCGAGATAAAGCTTCTGCTGCAATCCAAGCTTAATGCGCGCCAGAGCGCGGGTAATCTTGCGCGTCACAAATGTCTCGCCGCGCAGCGGCGACTCATGATTGAAAAGGATTCCGTTGCAGGCATAAAGCCCATAGGACTCGCGGTAGTTGACCGTGATCCAATAGGCATACAGCTTGGCTACGCCATAGGGGGAACGGGGATAAAACGGTGTCTTCTCCGACTGAGGAATCTGCTGCACGAGGCCATACATTTCCGACGTCGATGCCTGATAAAAACGCGTCTTCTCCGATAAACCGAGAATGCGGATCGCCTCCAGGAGACGAAGCGGGCCCAATGCATCCGAGTTCGCCGTGTACTCTGGCTCTTCAAAGGACACCTTCACGTGGCTCTGGGCCGCCAGGTTATAAATCTCGTCCGGCTGAACCTGCTGGACGATGTGCACCAGGCTCGACGAATCCGTCATATCGCCGTAATGGAGAACAAGACGGCGATCCTGCTCGTGAGGATCTTTATACAGATGATCGATACGATCGGTATTGAGGAGCGAAGTGCGGCGCTTGATCCCGTGCACTTCGTATCCCTTCTTCAAAAGGAACTCGGCGAGATAAGCGCCGTCCTGCCCGGTAATGCCAGTGACCAGAGCTTTTTTCAAAGATTCTTTCTCCTGCTTCATCCTCATTCGTCATCCTCATTCTATGTCACTGAGCGCACGGGAAGACCGGTTACGTTGCGGACCTCGCCCTTCGCTTTTCGTAAGTATTACGTTCAGATGACGGAGTTTGCCTTGCGGTTGACTGGATCTGGGCTCGTAGCCCGCGCCATGAGCTGTTTTGGGCGGCCGCACCCAGGCGGGGTCAAATCCGCTCTCCGCAATTCCCATCTCCGTCCCCGGCAATCGAGATCTTCTATTTTAAGCTTCTACTATCATTGCAGAGGCCAATGCCCAACTCAGACGAGCGTGATTCCCCGCAAGAGATCGAGCCCATGCTGAACAAGCGGCTCCTGCACGTGATCCATTCCATCCGGCCCGCAGCGGGCGGCCCGACCGAAGGCATCCGGAAGCTGGCCGAGGCATGCGCGGGAGGCGACTGGATGGAGCTGGTCTGCCTGGATGATCCGGCGGAGCCTTTTGTCCGGGGTTACGCCTTCCCGGTGCACGCTGTGGGACCATCGCGGGGCCATTACGGCTACACCTCCCGGCTCAAGGCATGGCTAAATCCGAATCTGTCCCGCTTTGACGGCGTTGTGATTCATGGACTCTGGCAATATCACAGCTACGGCGCCTATGAAGTGGTCCGCGGGCGATCTCCCTATGTGATCTTTCCCCACGGCATGCTCGACCCATACTTCAAGCGCGCCTTCCCGCTCAAACATCTTCGCAAGCAGATGTACTGGCTGTCGCGAGAGCATCGCGTTCTGCGCGATGCCAAAGCAGTCTGTTTCACCACGCCGATCGAACGCGATTGCTCCGTCCACACCATGTGGCCACATCGCTGGAATCCGGCGGTGGTTTCCTTTGGCACCTCCGCGCCCTCCGGGAATGCGAGCGAGCAGCGAGAGCGATTCCTGGCAGAGTTTCCCCAACTGGCCGGACGACGCTTCTTTCTTTTTCTCTCCAGAATTCATACGAAAAAGGGCTGCGACCTGGCCATCGAAGCCTTCGCCCGCGTTGCTCCGCAACACCCGGAACTGGACCTGGTCATCGCAGGACCGGATGAAGGCGCGCTGCGGCCTAAGCTTCAAGCGCAAGCCCAGGCCCTCAAAATCGAGCACCGCGTCCATTGGACCGGCATGCTGGAGGGCGATCTGAAGTGGGGAGCCATTCATGCCGCCGCGGCCTTCGTGCTGCCCTCGCATCAGGAGAACTTCGGGATCGCCGCCGTGGAGGCGCTGGCGGCCGGGCTCCCTGTGCTCCTCTCGAACAAGGTCAACATCTGGCCCGACATTGTGGAAGACCGTGCGGGAATCATCAACGACGATACGGCCGAGGGAACGTACCGGTCGATGACCGAGTTCCTGAATATGCCCCGGGAAGAGTCGCAGCGCATGGCGCAGAACGGAGTGCGCTGCTTCCGCTCCCGCTTCGAGATGAAGAGGACGGCGAAAACCCTGAACGATCTCTTCTGAGACCGCCAAGTTATCTCCGTCCCCATGCCTCTGCCCGCGGGAAGAAAGAGAACCGAGCGCTGCCTACGCCTCCTTGGTGGTAACCGGCCGCGGCGCGACCCGCAGGCGATTGGCGTCCTGAAACGGCAGCATCCAGCCGGGATACTCGGGCGGCAGGCTGCTGACCTCATCGAGTTGCTTTGTTTCGTCGTCGCTGAGTTTGAGTTCCACGGCGGCAAGGTTGTCCTGAAGCTGGTCCAACCGTTTTGCCCCGATGATCACCGAAGTGACGACGGGTTTCGCCAGCAGCCATGCGAGGGAGATGCGAGCCGGACTGCAATTGTGAGCCTTTGCGATGGGAGCCATGACATCCAGAATCCTCCAGACCCGCTCCTTGTCGACGATGGGAAAGTCGAACTCGGAGCGGCGGGAGCCTTCCGGTTTCTGGTTTTCTCGGCTGAACTTGCCCGAGAGAAGTCCTCCGGCAAGCGGGCTCCAGACCAGCAGGCCCGTCTTCTCGGCTTCCAGCAGAGGAACAATTTCGCGCTCCAGATCGCGGCCCGCGAGTGAATAGTAGGCCTGCAGCGTATCGAAGCGAGCCATGTTCTTGAACTCGGAGATGCCCAGGGCTTTGGCGATTTTCCATGCCTGCCAGTTCGAGCAGCCGATATAACGCACCTTCCCCTGGCTCACCAGGGTATCGAGCGCGCGAAGCGTCTCCTCAATGGGAGTTACGGAATCATTGGCATGGATCTGATAGAGATCAATATAGTCAGTCTGGAGGCGGTGAAGGCTGGCCTCGACGGCATCCATAATATGTCCGCGCGAGGCGCCTACGTCGTTTCGTCCCGGTCCCACGCGGCCAAAAACCTTGGTCGCAAGAACAACGTCTTTGCGGGCGATCTTCAGATTTTTCAGAGACTGGCCAAGCGCTTTTTCGCTTTCTCCTTCGGCGTAAACGTCGGCCGTGTCAAAGAAATTGATGCCAGCTTCAATTGAGGCGCGGATGAGCGCATCTGCCCCCGCCTGGTCTACATTGCCGATTGCCTTCCAGATACCTTCATTGCCTTTGAACGTCATCGTTCCGAAGCAGAGTGTGGAAACTAGAAGTCCGGTGTTGCCGAGGGTTTTATATTCCATGAACTTGTCCTGCGGCCGATAGCGTCGGCACTGAGCCATTAGACACCTGGAAGCAAATCGGCGACTCAGCTTCTCGCCGGGCAGGGCTGCCAGATCTGTTCACTGAGGCATGAAACAGCAGACCAGGGGAAACATGCCCCAAGGAGGATGCACGTTCCGCTGGTTGAAGTCCAGCTTCACATCAGCTTTCACGCCGGAGCACTGCGAGTTCAAACGAGCAGCGGACCGTGAAACCGAGGCTCTCGTAAATACGGATCGCCTCGCGGTTCCCCGCAAGGGTGTGCAGGAATGGCACCCTGCCGGAGCGAACGATCTCATCCATGACGCGGGACATGAGCATCCGGGCGTAGCCCCGGCCTCGCGCGTCAGGGTGTGTGCAGACCGCGCTCACTTCAATGAAGCCGGGCAGGTGCAGCCGCTTACCGGCCATCGCCAGAAGACGCCCTGACTGCATTACACCGAAGAAGCTGCCCAGTTCGATGGTGCGCAACCGAAACGGTCCTGGCTCGGTGAGTGCAGCCAACTCGACCATGGCATCGGCATCGGCCCCGGTGAGCTGTCGCAACTGCGCACCGGCGGGAGAACGAACGCGGCTTTCTCCGGGCCGCACGGCGATCATCTGGTGAATCACGCCGCCGCGCAGGATCGTCCAGCCGGCGGGCGGACGAGGCGCCTCACGGAAGAATAGTGCTACGATGCCGCCGGAGCCAGCAAGAGGATGCAACGCTTCATAGGCCGCAGCTGACTGATTGGGGATCCCGCTGAGCGGACCAATCTCTTCCGGATAGCGCCGGGCCAGGTCGCCGCCCAGCGCAAGATGGGAGTGATCTGTATTGAGCGCGCTCCAGATGGGATTATCCAGCGGATGGGGGAGAGCTTCATCCTCCAGCGCGCGACCGTGGTTCCGGACTTCCTCGTCCTTAGGCATGGCGGGTTGGATGAACGAGGACCGCACACGGATTCGAGAAAGGAAGGAGGATACGCATCCGCACGGCTGGGGAGTTGTTCGCCGGCCGCGCACGAGTTCAATGGCCGCTTCCCCGCAATCGACGCTGCCAACAAGGACGATTCTGGTGCCGCTGGAGCATGGTGCTCAATCCTGTCCGTACGACAGGAAGGTCGTCGACAATGAGGACCCGGATCGCGGTGGCGGGATCTGGCTGGGACACGGCGAATCACTATGCTCCTGCAAAAAAGGCGAAGATGGTCTCCAGCCGCTGCGAGACCGTGCTTCGGGATGTCATCGACGCCACAACGGTCACGGTCGTTCCGCTGCCCGCCGAACTCGAAACCTGAAGCGACGCACCGGCATTGCGGGCTCGTGCCTCCATGCCGCGAATCCCAAGACCGACGTGATTTTGACCGGCGGCGAATCCTTTCCCGTCATCCCGCAGCGTCAGGCGAACTCGATCGCCTTCAAAGCTCAGCGTAATTGAGATCGAGGACGGCCTCCCGTGCCGGATGGCATTGCTGATCGCCTCCTGCCCGATCCGGAACATCGCATCCGCAAGAAACAATGGGATGCTCACCGCCCGGCCCTGGATCGAAGAATGAATTGATATGGAACGGCCGTCGAGGATGCGAGCGGCGTATTCGCGAAGGGCTTGGGGCAGATCCGGCTTTCCGAGATATTCAGGGCGCAATGCGGAGATGCTTCGCTTCGCCTCTTCATGGCCGCTGTGAACCATCGCGATTGCAACCTCCACGTGATAATGGGACGGCCCGGAAAGCGGAGTCTCGTCGCGAATCGCCTGCAGCTGGTAGCCGATCCCGGCAAAGCTCTGAGCCAGGGTGTCATGCATGTCAAGCGCAAGCCGCTCCCGCTCTTTCAGCACCGATCGCAGCCGCCAACGTTGAATCCGAATCAGCAATATCTGGAACCCGAAGATCAACAGCAAGGCACAAGCTGCCACAAGGCAGATATGAGAGGAACTCCACCATGAAGGCAGCGCAGTGACCTCGACGCTGGCGGAGGATGGAAGCAGCAAGGCAAACGGAGCGGTGTCCAGCGTAAAGCGTGGATCATAGGTGACAACACCCCGAATCAGAAGCCGGCTTCCGAGGGGAACCTTTCGAAGCCAATGCCGGATCGCCGAGGGCTCCGCAATCACATAGAAGCGCTGAGCATCGTCCGCGAGCGTTAGCTGGGTCGTGCCGTCCGGGCGAGTGCTTCGGGAGACAAATGTCCCTGCCAATTCGACAAAATCTCCATTATCTTCGCCTGCCGCCAGAGCGAAGGCGCTCACCGCCAGCGGAGACAACGGAACATTCGGCCACAAAAAACGGATGTCTGCCTGTCTCAACGCCGGGACATAATCCCGCACGATAACCCGGCCGCGAGCCTCCACTTCGTCCCCAACCTTCACAGGATCGGCGGAAGGATTGCCCTCTACCGCGATGCTTCCCGTGGAGTCCTGAATGTAGATCGCAGGATAAGTGATGGTCACGACGCCGCGAATGGACACCGGAGTCTCCGATTCCGGGCTGAGCAACCGGAGGCTGGCGATCGGCCTTGTATCCTCATCGAGATTTTGCTTGCGGGCTTCCCGCCGAATCGGCCCCATGTAACGATCGAGCGCCTTGTCGGTAAAGCCCATAGCGCTGGGGCTGCGTTCACCCCCGACCACTACGGGACTGGAGTGATTCGATACCTGATCGAGCAGGCTGCGATCCGCGGGGCCAACTCTAATGTTTTTCCAACGCGCGGCGGAGCTATAGGACTTTAATCCAATGCCTCCCGAACGGATGCAATCAGAATCTGCGGCCGAGATGCGAGTGACTCGGCCGGCGTCATCCAGCACGGAGAAGGCGACATTACACCCAAAAGCGGCCAGGGTGAGATGGTACCAATGGCCGATCTCGACCGGCGCGGGCATGGGCACCGCGGCGTACTGATCCCATCCAAAGTCCGCGCGCCCCAGGAGAGAAACGTTGTCTTTATCTCTTATTCCAGCGAAATAACCATGGTAGGAGTCGACCCCTTCTTCTTCTCCATTGGCGCGGATCATCAGGCCCGCGTC
>DASYYO010000043.1:0-1847 GCA_035933805.1 Acidobacteriaceae bacterium
AGGCGATCGAACTGCAGGCCGGAGGAGCCAAGTACTCCTTCCGCATTGACGGCAGCATGTACCGGATGGCCACGGGAGATCTCGCGGTCTGGAAGCAGGTCGACACCTCAACCTGGAGCACTCAGTATTGCAAGCCGGACGGCAAGCCGCTCGAAACCAGCGTGTGGAAGCTCTCCTCAGACGGCAGCACGCTGACGGTCATGACCAGCGGAACCAAACCAAACGGAAGAGAGTTCACCGACACGTCGGTATACGCCAGAACTGCCGGAACCAGCGGGCTGCTGGGTTCCTGGAAGAGCACCGAGGTCGTGCTCAGTGCGCCGGATGAGCTGACCATCACAGGCAACGGCCTCGACGGTCTGTCGATCCAGATTCCTTCGACCAAGACCTCCATCCTCGGCGTGTTCAACGGCAAGGACGCTGTTCCATCCGGTCCTGACGTTCCGCCCGGACTCACCGTCGCCCTCAAGCGGGTCGGTCCTTCCAGTTTCCGCCTGGTGGAAAAGATCAACGGCTTCGTCGCGTATTCATCCATCTACTCAATGTCGGAGGATGGGAAAACTCTGACGCAGACCGGCAACTCCCCCGGCGATCCTGTCCAGACGGCTGTCTGGGAGAAGCAGTATCCGGCCGCTGCCGCGGATTCTCCTTCCGAGTCGAAAGCCCAGACCGCGCAAGCGCCGCGCTGAAAGGTCAACCTAAGGTTGCAGATAAAATTCCGTCCACAGTCTCAAGACAACGAATCTTCCCCGCTCTAATCTTGTTTTCGTACTGAGCACTAACACTTCTCCAAGCGCCCTGGCCAAGGGCGTTTTTTTTGCCCCTTTCACGACCGTGAGCTTGGCCGCGGCAGCGCGAAAGACAACCCTCCACGACAAGGAAGACAGGAAAACGGGATAATGCATCCTGGCGAACGATGCGATCTGCCTTGCAATGGTCTTGTTGGTGGATTCTGCTGCTGGCGATGACGTACCCGGCCGGCGCCCTGGATCCCCACAGGTCGTTAGACCAGTACGGATATCAGCTGTGGCAGACCGATAGCGGCCTGCCGCAAAATACGATCCATTCCATTCTGCAAACGCAGGACGGCTACCTCTGGCTGGGGACAGAGGGCGGCGTGGTTCGCTTCGACGGCATTCGTTTTGTCACCTTCGACGTGGAGAACACTCCTCAGCTCAAGAGCAACATCGTCAACGATCTGTTCGAAGACCGCGCGGGCGCGTTATGGATCAGCACCTCGGCCGGCCTGGTCTGCTATCGCGCAGGCGAGTTCACGTCTTACACCACTGCCGGCGGGCTGCAGTCGGAGACCGTCTGGTTCACTGGCCAGGACCGCGCAGGCCGGATATGGGCATTCACCGCGAATGGCCCCGCGTTCCTGAACGCGAGCCGCTTCCACTCCATCCCCGGAGCGCAGGCTGCAGCCCCGGAGAGCCGCCGCGCCGTCGCTGAATCCGATGACGGAACTCTGTGGCTCGGGAGCGCGAGCGGCTTGTTTGCGCTGCATGTCGCGGAGGGAGCGGATCCCAGCCTCGCCCGCCATCTCCTTTCAGGAATCCGGACCGAAGCTCTGGCCATCGATCATGCGGGCAATCTCTGGGCGGGCACCCGTCAAGGCCTGGAGCGCTACTCGCACGGCGCGCTCGAAGCGATCCCCATCGCGGGCATGCATCCTGAGCCCGAGGTTACCTCCCTGGGCCTCGACTCCGCCGGCGGGCTCTGGGCAGGCACGGCTGCGGGTCTCGCTCAAGTGAAGCAGGGCAAGGCAGCCGCATTTGCTGCGCGGAGCCTCGATGGCCGGCGAATCGAAGGACTCTTTGAGGACCATCAGGGCGCGCTTTGGATCG
>DASYYO010000044.1:0-3055 GCA_035933805.1 Acidobacteriaceae bacterium
TTTTGAGCGTCCGCCGAACGGGAGCATGCGGATGCGAGAGGGGACTACAAGGAACACGATGGCAACGACAGCAAAACGAGTCAAAGACGCCAAGAAGCCGAAATTTTCCAGCCGCCAGCACAATCGCTGCAAGCACTGCGGACGGCCTCGTGCCTATCTGCGGAAGTTCGGCATCTGCCGCTTGTGCTTTCGTCAACTGGCGCTTCGGGGAGAGATTCCCGGCGTCGTCAAGTCCAGCTGGTAGCTGAGGATTTCCCTCGCACCGGCTCTCTGAAGGGCTCAAGCCGCAAGCTTCCCTGCTGAAATATTCAAGGATCGGCAGGCAAGAAGCAGCACAACGACCTTCCCGCGGGTTCTCCAGTCAGAGTGCTGGAGCGAACGGGGAATGGAGGAGAGAAAATGAGTTTGACCGATCCAGTAGGTGATTTTCTGACGCGCATTCGCAATTCCATCCGGGCGCGCCATCAGAAGTTGGATATTCCATCGTCCAAGTTGAAGACCGAGATTGCCCGCATTCTGAAGGAAGAAGGCTACATTGCCAACTACAAGGCAGCCGAAGAGAATGGCCGGACGGTCCTGCGCGTGTATCTCAAGTACGGCGCCAACAACGAAGCGGCGATCCGCGATCTGCTGCGCGTCTCCCGCCCGGGCTGCCGGGTGTACGTCGGCCGCGATGAGATCAAGCGAGTGCAGGGTGGCCTGGGGATCAGCATCCTGACCACGCCGCGTGGAGTGATGACCGGCCGGCAGGCGCGCCGTGAAGGCGTCGGTGGTGAGATTCTCTGCGAAGTCTGGTAGCTCGCTGGCCTTGAGAGAGGTCAAGCCCGAAATAGCTGGTTCCGGCTGCAGTGGAACGGAGATGGGCATCGATCTCCGGGACTCGCAAGCCCAGTGAAGGATTCGAAAAGCGTATGTCGCGTATTGGAAAAAAGCCGATCCCGTTGCCGCAGGGCGTGAAGTACACGGTTCAGGGCAACACCGTGCTGGTCGAGGGCCCCAAGGGCAAGCTGAGCGCTCTTTTGCCCAAGGGCATCACGCTCAACTCGGAGAATGGGCAGATCCTCGCGGTTCGCGAGCGGGAAGAGCTCGCTCCGTTGCACGGATTGACCCGCGCTCTGGTCGCCAACGCGGTCGAGGGAGTCACCCAGGGCTGGACGAAGGAGTTGGATATCGTCGGCATCGGTTATCGCGCGGAGCTCAAAGGGAAGAATACTGTCGTCTTTACCTTGGGGTATTCCCATCCGATAGAGTTTGCTCTGCCCACCGGGATCGAGGTGACGATCGATCCCAAGCAGACGCGGTTGACGGTGCGGGGCATCGACCGGCAAAAAGTCGGCCAGGTGGCCGCAGATATGCGTTCGCTGCGCAAGCCCGATCCTTACAAGAACAAGGGCGTGCGTTATGTGGGCGAACGGCTGAAGAAGAAGGTCGGCAAGACGGGCGCCAAATAATTCAGGCAATGGGTTTGCGGCCGAACTGCCGGAAGCCTGGAACAAACCGAACGGGGCTGCAGGGCGGCTCCGCTGTTAGGAAGGAAGAGAATCCATGATTCCGCAGAGACAGAGAAACGTAATCCGGCAGCGCGTGCATTCGCGCATTCGCCTGAAGATGCAGGGCTCCGGCGAGCGGCCGCGCCTGAATGTGTACCGCTCCCTGAACCATATCTATGTTCAGATCATCGACGATGCCACCGGGCATACGCTGGTCTCCGCTTCGACGCTGGCAGCCAAGATCAAGACCGGGGGCAACATCGCGGCGGCCCGGGAGGTCGGCAAACTGGTTGCCGAGCGAGCGAAGGAAAAAGGGATCAAGCGGGTTGTCTTCGATCGCGGCGGCTATCTGTACCACGGGCGCATTAAGGCATTGGCGGATGCGGCTCGCGAGGGTGGTCTCGAATTCTAAGCTCCGGCTCCGGTAAGCGCTGGTTTTTCTGGGGTTCGAGCAAAGCAGAGTTTCGGAGTTGGGTGCGGCCTCGTTCATGCGGGACCGAGAAGGATTAGGCGAGAGAATGGCAACACTGAAAAGAAAACTGGATGCCGGACACTACAACCTGAAGGATCAGGTGGTCTCCATCAATCGCGTCACCAAAGTGGTCAAGGGCGGCAAGAACATGTCGTTTGCCGCACTGGTGGTGATCGGGGATCCATCGGCGGGAGTGGTGGGTTACGGCTCCGGCAAAGCCAAGGAAGTCCCGCAGGCAATTCGCAAAGGCATCGAGGCGGCGAAGAAAAACCTGGTTCGGGTCAACCTCAGCGAGACGACCATCCCGCATCAGGTTCTGGGCCGGTTCGGCTCCGGGCACGTCCTGCTGAAGCCCGCCCCCGAGGGAACGGGCGTAATCGCCGGCGGCGCGGTTCGTGCGGTAATGACCTCCGCCGGGGTGCAGAACGTTCTGACCAAGAGCCTGGGTACGGCAAACCCGCACAACGTGGTCAAGGCGACTTTTGACGCGCTGGTGCAACTGCGGGACCGCGCCGAGGTGGCAACCCTGCGCGGCAAGCAGGTACAGGAGCTATAGTGATGGCAGAGGCGCAAAAGGGTTCCGGCAATGCAGCGGGGAAGGCGATGCTTCGCCTTCAATACTTCCGGTCAAAGATTTCGACGCCGGAGAAACACAAGAAGGTGATCAAGGGGCTGGGCTTTACTCGCTTGAACCAGATCGTCGAGCGGGAGGATACTCCCTCCGTCCGGGGCATGGTCAAGGCGGTTCCCCACTTGGTGCGGATTCTGGAGAGCTAGTCTTCCCAGGTTCGGAAGACCAGGGGCCGGGCGGCAGGCTGAAGAAGAGAGCGCGGAGCACGGAAAGAGCGGATCGCACCGCCGGCCTCCGGACAGACAGCAAAACATGCCGGGGCGGACAGCCTGGCGGCAGTACAGCGAGTCGGCCATCGCAATGGCCGGCGTTGAGCGAGGAAATCAATGGCAAAGAATCTATCGAACCTGCGGGCACCCAAGAACGCAAATACCGGCCGCAAGCGCGTGGGCCGCGGAATGGGCTCGGGCATGGGCAAGACCTCCACGCGCGGGCACAAGGGGCAAGGCTCGCGTTCCGGCT
>DASYYO010000045.1:0-4761 GCA_035933805.1 Acidobacteriaceae bacterium
GTCCTCTGGCCAATGTGCCCCCCGCGGTTCACAAGATTGTGGACGTCAAATGCCCTGGTTCAGGGGAGGGCGGCAGCTTCCATATGCCGAACCTGGATGCGCTTTCCTCCCGGGACGAAGTGAAGTTCGTGATTACCGGCCGCGCGGATTATGAGTTTGCCCGGGAGTTTATCCGCCAGCATGGGCTGGAAGGCAAGGCTGGCGCGATCCTGTTGTCGCCGGCCTTCGTTCAGCGGCCGACCTCCGCGCGGAGCGCGGAGAACTTCATGCTGGATCCGCGCTCACTGGTGGAGTGGATGCTCGAGGATGGGCTGAACGCCCGGCTGAACCTGCAGATCCATAAGTTCGTCTGGGAGCCCGCAACCAAAGGGGTTTAATTCGATTTGCCCGATGCGGACCTGGCCGCGAGGTACTTGTCGAATGGAACCTCGAAGTAGAAGAGTTCCTTGCCATCCGCGAAGCGAAGCGTGTTCAAGTTGAGCTTGCCCCCGACCAGCGGATTGGCGATGCCCTGGAGATCGTAAAAGAAGAATCCGTCCCGGGTGGTATGCGGTTCCACCAGGGCTGCCGTGTATTCGAAGGATTTGAAATCTTCTTCGATATCCTTGCTCTTGGCCGCCGATTTGTTGCCGATGCGTGGGAGCGGTCCGGGAAGTTTGTAGCCGCTGTCGGGGCGCTTGACCCGGTCGATCCGGCGCTCCACGTCGGTGGCCTCCGAGGTGGGAATCTTATCCCCGGCAGCCGTTATGAAGTTGATGCGGGCATCGGCGAGGGAGATTGGCTTATCCCCATTATTCGTAACAATGATCCGGACAGGGAGGAAGCCATATTTCAGATAATCGACGCGAAAGATGGCGATCTTATCTTTCGTGTTGTAGGGATCTGCGGCGATGGCGACGTGCTCGTCCGCATGGATGTCCACCGCCGGATAGCTGGACGCGTCGCCTGCGGGAGGGGCAACGTGATCGGCGCCTTGCGCCTGGAAGAGCGAAAGAGCTGCAAAGAGAACGAAAACCAGTCTGCGAGGCATTTTTGAAGACGATTATGACCTTCCAGTGCTGAATGCGTAAACCTGTGCGGCCAGGCCGGGGGCGGACGCGCCGGAGCCGTTCCGCGGAAGAACTTCAGCCGACGCCCGGATGAGCGACGCGTGCGGCCGGTTCCGGGGCGGCCGCGAGAGGAAACTCTTCTGTTGCTTGGACGCAGGAATAGGAGAAATGTTCTAACGATCCATGCTACTTGCTATCTACAGCTTCGCGCTGTTCCTGGTGTTGACGATTGGCCTGCCATATTGGCTGCTGCGGATCGCCACGAGCGGCAAGTATCGGGAAGGGCTATGGGAGCGGCTCGGCCGAGTGCCGGGTCATCTGCTGGCGAGCGGCTCAGGCCGCTCAATCTGGGTGCACGCAGTGTCTGTGGGTGAGGTTCTGGCCGCCAGCCGTCTGGTGAACGAACTCGGCCAGCGTGCGCCGGAGCTTCGCGTCGTGCTCTCGACCACGACGCGGACCGGGCAGAGGTTGGCCCAACAACGCGTGGGCGCAAATCGCACCTTTTATTTTCCGCTGGACTTCGCCTGGATCGTCCGCCGTTACCTGGCGGCGCTCAGGCCGGCGCTGCTGGTGTTGATCGAGACCGAATTTTGGCCGAATGTGCTGGCAGAGTGCGGGAAGCAGGGAATTCCGGTTGCCGTCGTGAACGGCCGCGTCTCTGACCGGTCGTTTCCGCGCTACCTGCGCCTGCGCCGTCTTTGGAGCCGGATCCTGCCGGGCATTGCCTTGGTCCTGGCGCAAAGCGAGGAGGATATGCGGCGCTTGCGGAAGATCGGGGTGCCGGAGGATCGCGTCGTCTTCGGCGGCAACTTGAAGTTCGACGTGCGAGCCGCGAAGAACGCGTCTGTGACCACTCTGCTGAGGGCCAAGATTGTCAAAGGAACCCGCGTCCTGGTGTGCGGAAGCACGGTGGAAGGTGAAGAGGAGATCCTGCTCTCGGCGTTTCGCGAGCTGAGGAAGGCATGTCCTCAATCGATACTCATTCTGGCTCCGCGACATCCCGAGCGCTTCGACCGCGTCGCAGAGCTGCTCCGCACGAGCGGAGAGCGTTGGGTCCGGCGCTCGAAGTGGGTGCAGAAGCCCAACCCTCTCAAACCAGGAACCGTGGTGCTGCTTGACTCGATCGGTGAGCTGGCAAGTGTCTATTCGCTGGCATCGATCGCGTTCGTGGGCGGGAGCCTTCGGCCGTCCGGCGGCCACAATCCGCTGGAGCCGGCGCAGTTCGGAGTGCCAATCGTCATGGGACCGCACTATGAGAACTTTCGGGCGATTGTAGACCGGCTGCTGCAAGGCGAGGCGTTGAAGTTAGCCGATCAGGAGACCATCGTCCCCATCTGGACAATGCTCCTTCGCGAGGAGGAGACGGCGAATCTGCTGGGGGTCCGCGCTTTGGAGATCTTCGACAGCCAGAGCGGAGCCACGGAACGAGCGCTGACGGCTCTGCTGCAACTGCTGCGCCAAAGATCATCTCCCCAGGGATCATCGATGAATGCGGAGAGGACTCCGGGCCTGGCCGGCCATCTCGCCGGGGAGCGGGGCTCTCAGCAGTGACTCGGCCCTGGCTTGCCCCGCTTGAGGTCTTGTATGCCGCGGCAGTGCGGCGGAAAAATGCCCGCTTTGACCGGTCCGTCCCCCGGCGATTGAACTGGCCCGTCGTTAGTGTGGGGAACCTGTCGATGGGAGGTTCGGGAAAGACGCCGCTGGTGATTCGGCTGGCCCAGCTGTTCGGGCGGGAGGGATGGGGTGTCGATGTTCTGTCGCGCGGATACGGACGCCGCCAAAGCCGGGCAGAGCGGGTGTGCTTCTCGGACGATCCGGCTCAGGACGCCGCTCAGTTCGGCGATGAGCCGCTCCTGATTGCACAGGAGGCCGGGGTACCGGTCTTCGTCGGCGCCAGCAGGTATGAGGCCGGACAACTGGCGGAGCGGGAAGAACCGGGCACCCGCAGAAGGCTTCATCTTCTTGACGATGCATTTCAACATCGCCAATTGGGGCGCGAGGTGGACATTGTGGTGCTGCACCGAGGGGACCTGGGCGACCGCCTGCTACCCTCCGGCCGGTTGCGGGAGCCGCTGGCATCTCTGCGGCGAGCGAACGTGATTGTCCTGCGCGAAGAAGATTCGGATCTCATCCCCCGGCTCCGGCCGTATCTCCGCAGCGGTACTCCCATCTGGCTGATGCGCCGCAGACTCCTGCTGCGCGGGATAGAAGGACGGACTCTGGCGTTTTGCGCGATCGCCCGGCCGGCCGAGTTTTTTGCGGCGATTGAGAGCGCTGGGATAGAGCTGGCCGCCCGCGTGAACTTTCGCGATCATCATCGATACACCTTGCGAGAGATGCAGGAGCTCAGCAGGCGCGCAGCCCGGCTAGGGTGCGCCCAGTTTGTCACCACGGAGAAAGATGCCATCAAGCTCGGCAGTGAACTTCGGAACGTGCTGGCTGAAACAGCGCCGCTGCGTGTGGTCAAACTCGTTGTAGAACTCGCAGACGAGGACGCTGCCGTGGAACAATTGGGGACTCTCCTGGCAGCGGTCACTCCATTCTGACGAATGCCGGGAGCGCAATGCGGCAGCGCTGAAATCCAGCGCGATTCCATTATGAGAAAATCAATTCTTGCCTTCAGTGAACGAGCAACTCCGTGTCCTCATTGTGCGGCTGGGCGCGATGGGAGACATTCTGCATGCCATGCCTGCGGTGACCTCTCTGCGCGAGCGCCATCCACATTGGTTTCTGGGCTGGGCCGTTGAGCCCCGCTGGCAGGCCCTCCTTCGAGGTTCGGGGAGTGCGATGCCGCTGGTGAACCGGGTCCACCTGGTGAAGGCCAAGGAGTGGGCTCGAGCTCCATTCTCTTCAAAGACCATCGAGGAGATCCGCTCCGTGCGAAGAGATCTGCAGGCAGAGCGGTATGACGTCTGCATCGATCTACAGGGAGCCGTGCGCTCCGCTGTCCTGGGGCGGATGGCCGGTGCGCCGCGGATGATCGGGGAAGAGAGTCCCCGCGAACCTGCTGCGCGCTGGCTCTTTCGCGAGCGGCGAGCGACGCAAGGCGTTCACGTGATTGAACAGGCCGTGGAGGTGTGCGAGGCGATCGCTGAAGAGAAGCTGCGCCCGGCGCTGCCGCTGCTGCCCGTTGATCCGGCGGCCGAGGAGTGGGCGGATTCGCTGCTGAATGGCGGCCAGCGCGGCGCGGCGAAAGGACTGGTTCTGATGAATCCGGGAGCCGGGTGGGGCGCCAAGCGCTGGCCGGCGGAGCGCTATGGCGCGGTGGGGCGAAAGCTTTGCGCGGCCGGCTATCGGGTGATGATCAATGCGGGCCCAGAGGAGCAGGCCATTGCCGCCGAAGCGGCTGAGATTATGGGCGGCGCTGGCCGGGTTCAGGAACTGGTCCCCGAATTTACTCTCGACCGGCTGATCTCGATCCTCCGCCGGGCCTCCCTGATGATCGCCGGCGATACCGGACCGCTGCATCTGGCCTGCGCTCTGGGCAAGCCAGTGGTAGGAATCTTTGGCCCCACCGAGCCGAAGCGCAACGGCCCTTTCGGAGTGCCTTTCCGGGTATTGCGGCATCCGGAGAGCAAACGCGACCATACCCGCAGGGCCCATCCCGAGGCGGGTCTCCTGACGATTACGGCGGATGAGGTCTATCTGGCGGCAATAGAATTGCTGGAGAAACAGGCTTGATGGACGGCGGATGGAGCAGGATCGCGCGACG
>DASYYO010000063.1:0-6102 GCA_035933805.1 Acidobacteriaceae bacterium
AGCCGGAACCCGCTAAAGGGACAAACCCGCTACCCTCGTACCAGAGAAGAAAAGCCCAGCGCATGGCCGGGCCTTTTTGAAACCATTGCAATGCTCAAAGAACCGGGAACCCGGCTCTTCTAAAGCTTTTCGTAGAAATCACAAGCCGAGCAGGAAATATAGACCCCGCCGGGCACTCCGCGCTCGCGGTCTTTGACCCGCTTCACGATCCGGGTCGGCTTGCTGCACTTGGGACAATCCGTACTCTTCGACGTGTCCATTACCTTTGCGCGATCTGCTGTTTTGGCAATCTTAGCCATCGAATCAATCTCTCCTCGCGAACCGGATTCTCAGAGGGCTCAGCCTCTCGATCCGTCGCCTCTGAACCTTCCTGGCGGCCAAGCTACTGGTTTGATTTCGTTTGGAGACGATGAAAGGAACCTGGACTCGCTCTCTCCAAGTTTACACGATCTTCCAGCCTGCCCTCAGCATGCCAAAGGCGCAAAAACCTCCCTGCCGGGAAGACCACGGGACGGCAATCCCAAACCAGGGCCTGATATCAAGCCCTAGGGAATTCCGGCGATGGGCATCGTCCCCGGCGGCTGAGAGGATGGCATTTGACCTGTCCGGTTCGGCGGATACGCGCCCGGATAATTGGGGTTTGCCGAAGGCGCACCTTGCACTCCGGGGTCGCCGATTGAGGGGTTCTGGCCCATGGGGTTCTGCCCGAAGGGTCCTTGATTCCCCATAGCCCCGGGATCCTGGCCCGGTACGCCGGAATCGGCGGACGGCTGGTTGGGCGGCGGGGGTATTGGATTCGGCTTGGCATCATCCTTAGGGAACTGCACCGGCTTGAGCTGCCCTTGCGAATCGACAGCATCCGGAAGGTCCTCGCCCGGCTTGCGCAGAGAGGGAGCCGCCCTTGGGCCGTGCTCCTGATTCGGATCGACAGGGGGTGCATCTCCTAAGCGAACCTGGCGAACAAACTGCCCGGAGAAGTAACCGTCAGTCTCGTCCTTGTCGCGGATAATCGGCGGCTGCCCCACATCGGCAATCTCCAGCCGGATCACCCGGTTTCCATTGAATCGAACGAACTGCACCTCATGAGGGGGCTCACCATAGATCCACTCTTCAAAAGGCATCTGCCCGTTGGTCTCCCGGACCTTCTGGTCGGGAAGCCCGAGCGCCTTGACCACCATGTCGCGGTTCATGCCTACAAGAACCTCGTGATCGAGGACGGCCGCCTTGAGCTTGGGAGGGAGAGTGTCGGCAAACGCCTGCACCGGGGTCTTCAGAGAGAAATCCAACATCGGAGCGATCAGGCCGCGAAGCGCCGCAGCATTCATCTCCGGAACATACCTTGGAAAGAGAAGCGTGAGGCGGGACCCCACCGGCTCCTCGCCGTCATCCTGGGCCAAGGGAACCGTAGTATACCCTCCCCCGATTTCGATGTGCTGCAGGATCCGATGGTGCTTGTCCGGACCGCCGTTGAATTCAAAGACGATGCGGTCGCGTCTTACATCGAACTTGGAGATGACGACCCTGTCTCCGGGCTTGCACGAGATTCCGTTCTTCTCGAGCTCGTCCACATACCCTTTGCCCGACGGACTCAACGGCCCGTTGGCATGGAGCACCAGCCCGCGTCGGCCCAGCGGAAGCGGCCGCACGGCGAAGGCCTGTTCCGACTGGAAGATGCGGATCAGCTCAGCCCGCGTCTGCATCCGGATCGGAACATTCCCCAGCTGTACGGAAGTCGGCTGGAAGTTCGTAAGGTTGGGGGATTTGCCGGCAATGTGGTCGCGCTCCACGGTGAAGACCTGCGCCGCGCAGACGTTGCACGCGCAGAGAGCGCAGCCCAGAACGGCACTCGCACAGCCTGTCGCCAGAGGGCTGCGCAGCGGAAGAAGTAATCTGGATATGAGCCCAGCCATGAGGGACCCCACTTCTATAGCAATCTCACTATCGCTAGTTGAACGAGTGGGCTATATGCAGCCAAGTCCTCCAAACCCGAATACGCACTTATAGCGTTTTGGGGCCCGGATTGGCGGTGAAAGCGTCAGGCTCGGTTTTCTTGGGCTACATCAATAGCGAAAAAGCTCAGGCGCTCATCATGGCTCTATTTCGACGCGATTGCAAGAGTCTGGATGGCCGCTGAAAGATAATTTTTGAGCCTGTTAAAACACAGCTCGGAGAGGGCGTCAAAATCTCCCGGCTGAGCACCGGAGCGGACTGGAAGACAGCTTCTCACCGGGAAAGGCGATCCGCCGGCTCGGGCAGGCATCGGTCTTTAGACCGGGCCGGCGCCGCGGCAGCTCGAACCTTCTCCTATTCCGGGTCCGAGGAGTCTTTTGAATCGAAGGAGCCGGGAGAGATCGGATCGCCCCCGGAGCCATCCCCCACCGGTGTACCCCCCGTTGCAGCAGGCCTTTCATTCTCCAGTGAGAAATCAGCCTCCGGCTCGGCGGGGGAAACGGTCGCGCGAGAGGAAGCCGCCGGCGCACTCCCGATCTGCACAAGTCTCTCTGCGGCGGGAGTCGTCGCTGGTTCCAGAGTGGCGTGATGCGGAGCCACCACCCGGCTCATTGCGCTCAGGTCGACCGGCATCCCGCCCGGCACAATCGGCGGCTGCCCGTATTTGTAGGCGTACGAGCGGGTCATCCGGAAGACGACAAACAGCCCGGCAAGAATAACGAGGGCCGTCACCAGACTTCCTTCGGGACCATAATCTCCGCCGGTGATCCACGGTGGGCCGATGGTATTGCTCTGAATGACCGGAGAAAAGGTCGTGATTCCGCTGATCGGCAGCCCGAAGATCAGGCCTGTGCTGACATTCCAGGCGAAGTGCCAGCCCCAGGAAAACCAGAGCGCCCGAGTACGCAGGTACGCGGCGCTCAACAGCCACCCGGTGAAAACCGTGACCATGAGACTTGCGCGGTTGGAACTGGGGTTGGAGATATGGACCACTCCGAAGAGGCCGGACATTACCAGCGTCGCCATCACCGGTCCGATCGCATCCACCAGTCTTTGGAATGGATAGCCGCGGAAGGCAACCTCCTCTGCGAGGGAGGCGATCGCCAGCACAAAGAAATCGACGACCAGCATCCAGAGCTGGTGGGGGCTGGACCAGAGACCGACGATCAACCCGCCGGTGAGCGCCATGGGCAGAATGCTGGCGATCAGCATTCCCCAGCCCAGTGCGGCGCCCAGCCCGGTTTCGTGTCCCCAGCCCGGCCGGAAGTCCAGCCCCATGGACGCGAGGGGGCGCCGCTGCCTCTCAAAGGCCCGACCCATGAGCCAGTAGCCGACGAGCAAAAGGAAGAGGAACATCGTGCGGGCCACAAACTCCGAGCCCTCGCCGGGAGAGAATCCGGAGGCGGCATGACCGGCAACAATCTGGGCAAAGTAGAAGTAGACCAGCGCGACGATGAAATAGCCGAATGCGCGCACGCGCTCGGTGGCGGTTTTCTGGTTCATGCGCAAGGCCCTCGCCCGCTGCGCAGCTCGACCGGGCTCCTCTCTGGAAGATTCGGAGCCAGGGAAAGAGCGGAACGGTCCCGGGACGGCCCTCGCCCGGTCGCAGCACTGGTCCAGACAGGAAGAATCCGGGCAGGAAGATTGGAAAGACGGAATAGACCGGATGCCTGGTGAATCAACGCTCGACCTCTTGCCTCATTGTCTGTTGTCCCGGGAACCCGGAGAATCGCTGAAACCCCTCCCGGCTGGCGGCTTTCTGGCGGGGAAGAAATCTTAAGTTGTGTAGAACTGAGCGATATTTCTGAATTTGCTGAAGCGGCGCGCGACCATCTCCTCCAGCGGCATGGCAAGCAGTTCGCCGAGATGCCACTGCAGCCTGGCATCCAGAAGCGCCGCCGAGCCTGCCGGGTCGAGATGCGCTCCGCCCAGCGGCTCCGGAACCACGTCATCCACGCAGCCCAGGCTGCTTACGTCTTCAGAAGTGATCTTGAGCGCCGCAGCCGCCTGCGCCCGCTTGCTCGAGTCACGCCACATAATGGACCCGCAGGCCTCAGGTGTGATGACCGAATAGACGGAGTTTTCCATCATCAGGACCCGGTCGGCCACGGCCAACGCCAATGCCCCTCCAGAACCGCCTTCGCCAGTGATCGTGGCAATCGTCGGAACACGAAGGCGGGCCATCTCGCGCAGGTTGCGGGCAATCGCCTCCGCCTGGCCCCGCTCCTCCGCTGCCAGTCCCGGATTCGCACCCGTCAGATCAATGAAGGTGAAGACTGGCCGGTTGAACTTCTCGGCGATCTTCATCGCCCGCAGCGCCTTGCGATAACCCTCGGGATTGGGCATCCCAAAGTTGCGGCGTACCTTCTCTTTCGTGCTGCGCCCCTTGAGGTTACAGATGGCCATGACCTCTTCGCCATGGAAGCGAGCCATGCCACAGGCCATCGCCGGATCGTCACCAAAGGCGCGGTCTCCGTGGATCTCCGAAAAATCGGTGAAAATGCGCTGGATGAGTTCCATCGGATATGGCCGCTGAGGGTGACGCGCAAGTTCCGTTTTGATCCATGCTATGGGCTCGGCCGCTGCGACGGCTTGCTCATGCTCAGGGTTGGCTGCTGGCTGATCGGTCATGAGACTTCGCGTTCACTCGGAATCGTTCTTCGCCGTACTCCACCGATTGTATGGAATGGCCGAGTCCCAGACAAATGAGAGAGCGGCCGCCCCGGAAGCCTAAGCGATGGCCACCACCGGCTGGAGCGCCGCTTCCGCTGCAGAGAGCGCGTCTGCCGGAACATGGAGTCCGGAAGCCGCTGCATTCTCCTGGATCTGCTCGGGCCGCGTAGCGCCAATAATGGCTGAGGAGACTTCGGGCCGCCGCAGCACCCAGGCCAGAGCCAGCTGCGAGAGCGTAATTCCCAACTGCTGCGCGATCGGCCTCAACTGCGCCACGGCAGCCAGGACCGCTTCGCTGCGCAATCCCCGGCCCGCCATGAACATATTCATCGCGTCATTGGCGGCGCGGGAGTCCGAGGGTGGCGCGGCTCCCGGCGTGTACTTGCCGGTAAGGACGCCCTGCGCCAGCGGCGACCAGACGATCTGGCCGATTCCAAGGCGGGCGCACGCCGGAAATACGGCCGCCTCGGGCGTCCGCCAAAGCATGGAGTATTGCGGCTGGCTGGAAACGAACGGGTGGTATCCGTCACGCCGGCACAGCTCGTCAGCCCTCTCAATCTGCTCGGCGGTCCACTCGCTAAAGCCGAGGTAGCGAACCTTGCCCGATTCGACCGCTCGCGTCAGCGCGGCGAGCGTCTCCTCAAGCGGCGTTTCGGGGTCGTAGCGATGGCATTGATACAGATCCACGTAGCTGGTGCGCAGGCGGCGCAGAGAGGCATCCAGCTGTTTCTCCACCTGAGCCGCTGAAAGTCCTTTGTCCTCAGGGGTCATCGGGAAAAAAAGCTTGGTCGCGAGCACGTACGAGGAGCGCGAATAGCCGGCGAGCGTCTCCCCCAGCAGCTCTTCCGACGCGCCGCGGCCATAGATGTTGGCCGTATCTAAAAAGTTGATCCCATTCTCGAAGGCAGCTCGAATGCACCGCGCCGATTGCTCCCGCGCGATACCACCCGAGTATGTGAGCCAACTGCCGAGACTGATCTCCGAAACGTAAAGGTCGCTGTTGCCGAGGCGGCGAGTTTGCATGAGATGAGGCTATAGCATTTTTGGCCATCGCAGCAGAGTTGAGCCGGGTTCCGCCGCGGGGCTGGCGCAGCCAGGAGAACTCACTCCAGGGAGAACTATTCGAAGGCTTGAACCGCGCCTCGGCCGAGCAGTTCCTCAGCCCGTTCGATGAAGCCGCGGTCGGCTGCTACGGAAAACCCCTCCGGCTCAAGCATCACGCAGTATTCGCCTCTGCGTTCAAGGTTGATCATCAGACGGCCCGGCCCGGGGGCGCCGGTGATGATCTCCTTGAGCGACCCCAGCATGGCCTCACTGGCCTTCTCCAGAGAGATGCGGATGCGCACGTTTTGCGGAAGCTTGATCTTTATGTCCTCCAGGGGCTGGATGCTGGAGACGGAAAGCTTGGGAGCGGACTCATCGTCGTCGGCACGAAGCGAGCCTTTGACCAGTACCGGAACCTCAATCTTCAGGCTCTCG
>DASYYO010000072.1:0-3893 GCA_035933805.1 Acidobacteriaceae bacterium
TGCTCCCCATGGTGGTTCTCCCTGCGCTGCATTTTAGTTCCTGCCCGGCGCTCTCTGAGCAGCCAACATCCCGAATGATGTCCATGGCATCGGAGGAGGCGGATACGGCGCACGGATTGCCGCCCGGCGGCAAAATGCTGACTACGGTAAACTAAAGGTGGTCCTTGTCGTCCTGTGCGCCGTTCCAGCCAGCGCGTCAACCCGCGAATTTCACTCAATCTCCAGCAATAAAAACCTTCCCGACAACCAGGAAGAGGAAAAGGAAGTCTGCGCCATGAGCACGCCCATTCGGAATATCGCCATCATCGCCCACGTTGACCACGGAAAAACCACTCTGGTGGATGCGATGCTGCGCCAAGCCGGCACCTTTCGCGCCAATGAGGCCGTGACAGACCGGGTCATGGACTCGAATGAGCTGGAGCGCGAGCGCGGCATCACCATCCTCGCCAAGAACACCGCTATCCACTTTAAAGACAGCAAGATCAACATCGTCGATACCCCGGGCCACGCGGACTTCGGCGGCGAGGTGGAGCGCGCACTCAAGATGGTGGACGGCGTCATGCTGCTGGTCGATGCCTCCGAAGGGCCGCTGCCGCAGACCCGGTATGTGCTCTCCAAGGCGCTCGAGTCGAAGCTGCCGCCGATCGTTGTCATCAACAAAATCGACCGCCCGGACGCGCGCTCACAGGAGGTCCTGAACGAAATTTACGATCTTTTCATCGATCTCGATGCGGCCGAGGACCAGCTCGATTTCCCTGTGCTCTATACCAACGCCAAGCTGGGGACGGCATCGCTCGATGTGGCGACGCCGGGAGTGGATCTGCAGCCCCTGTTTGAGACGATTCTTTCGACCATTCCGGCGGCCGAGGGCGATCCTGACGGCTCACTTGAGATCCTCGTGACCAACCTCGACTACTCGGATTATCTCGGACGGCTGGCCATTGCCCGCGTCTTCAACGGTACGCTGCGCTCCGGAGATGAGGTGAACATCTCCAAGCGGGACGGCTCGCTGCAGAAGACCAAGATCACCAAGCTCTTTACCTTCAACGGTCTCAAGCGCACCGACATCGAGCAGACCGAGATCGGCGACATCGTGGCGATCGCCGGCGTCACCGGCATCACGATTGGGGAAACGATCACTGGCCTGGAGAACCCCAGCCCGCTGCCGCTGATTGTCATCGATGAGCCCACCATCGCGATGCAGTTCTCCGTCAACAACTCGCCCATGGCCGGGCGGGAGGGGCAGTTCGTGACCTCGCGGAACCTGCGCGAGCGCCTGGACAAGGAGCTGCTCACCAACGTCTCCATCCGCGTGGAGGAGACGGGCAGCCCGGACAGCTTCAAGGTGCTGGGACGCGGCGAACTGCAGCTCGCCATTTTGATTGAGATGATGCGGCGCGAAGGCTTCGAGCTGATGGTCGGCCGTCCCGAGATTGTTACCCGAACCGTGGATGGCAAGATTCAGGAGCCGGTGGAACACCTGACGATCGACATTCCCGAGAACTTTGTCGGCACCGTGATCGAGCGCCTGGGACCGCGGCGCGGCGAGATGCTCAAGATGCACAACCACGGGTACGGACGCGTGCGTCTGGAGTTCCGCGTCCCCAGCCGCGGCATCATCGGCCTGCGCAGCGAGATGCTTACCGAGACGCGCGGCACCATCGTGATGAATGCGCTCTTCGACGGTTACATGCCCTACCAGGGTGAGATTCCGCAGCGGCCCACCGGCGCCTTGATCTCCGACCGCTCGGGACCGACCACCGCGTACGCGCTCAACGGACTGCAGGACCGCGGCGTTCTCTTTGTCGGGGCGGGCGTCGAGGTCTACGAAGGCATGATCGTTGGCGAGCATTCCCGCGATAACGACCTGGATGTCAACGTCGTGCGCGAGAAGAAGCTGACCAACATGCGCGCTTCGAGCGCCGACGACGCCATCCGACTGGTTCCTTTCAAGCCGATGAACCTGGAGCAGGCGATCGAGTTTATCGCCGAAGACGAACTGGTCGAGGTCACGCCGAAATCCCTGCGCCTGCGGAAGAAGATCCTCCAGGCCAACCGCCGCCCGCGGCGCAATGCGACCGTGAGCTAGGCGTTCAGCCCAGTCCCAGCCGAGGCGGCCACTCCTCTTCGTCCTCGATCTCGAGCAGACGGGCTTCCTCCCGGAACCTGTGACGGTGAGCGGCGCGCAGCCCGTAATCGGCTGCCAGGATCAGCGCCGCGGCCGTCAGGAGATGCCAGAGACTCGCCGCCAGCCATGGTTCGTGCTCCACCGTCGTCCATACCAGCGGCGGAAAGAGCACGACATAGGCGGGGATCAGGAAGGCCAGGTTCACGCTGGAGCGGACGCGCGGCGCGGTGAATGGAATCATCAGGACATTCCAGAAGAACCCGTCCGTCAATAAGAGACAGAGCCCGAAACCCACCAGGCACTGGGCCGCGACCCCTCTCACGCCGCGTACCTCCGCGGGCGCAAGAACCCGGAGCATCACGATGACAAGCGCGGTGATGGCAGCCGCCTGGAGCAGGACCCAGACGCGCGTGGCCGCCAGGTGCTCGCCTCCCGGCCTGCCATCGATCGCGCGAAAGAGCCAATTTCCCCGCCGGTCGATCGGGGAAAGAAGCGCCGTACGCAAGCCCGCGACTGTCCAGAAGGCCGCAATGGGCACCGCCGCAAGCAGTCCATAGGGGGAAAGCACCAGCGCGGCGTGGTGGTGGGCCAGGCGCAGGCCGACCGCACTGGAGACGACGAGCGAGAGGCCAAGCCCTCCATAGGCTGCGAGATACAGGCGATGGCGCTCGACGCGCAGCAGCGTCTGGCTGATGAAGTGATAGATTGCCCGGCGCTCCGGAGTGCGCAAGACCGTGCGATACAGCAGGCCACACAGCGGGGCATGGAGCGGGCCATGGAGCGGAGCATGGACCGGAGCATGGAGAGGGGTTGGCTTCCTCCTGGCGGGAGCGCCTTCGATGGCGCGGCGCAGCTTGCGCCGGTAGGCGAGCGGATAAGTAACAAGCAGGAGGCCGAGAGCGAGGCTGAGGGCCCAGCAGCCGATCCTTGCCAGATCGCGAAAGATGGGCGCGGCGGAGGACCCCTCCAGGAGCCGTTCGTAGATTCCCAGGAACCAAAAAGGAGGAAACCAAAGGACGGCGGAGCTGTCGGACGCCAGCACCGACTGAAGAAGGCCCGACAGCAGAGGAAACAGGAAGAGGACGATGAGCAGAAGCATCATCCCGAGGCCTTGCAAGGCGGGGGAGATGGTGCGGAAGAGAGATTCCCCAAGCAGATTCAGCAGCAGGCCCTGCAGCGCGACGGCCAGGGCAGCGGCAAAGAGCCCTCCGGCGAGAACCGCCGCGAGATGCGGTCCAAGGTGGCCCAGATAGCCGGGAACGTACCACTCGGCGGACCTGGCCATCGACCAGTACCAGAGGCAGAGGAAGATCGCACCCAGCGTATTTGCGGCAAAGAGAAAGATCCCAAGCAGCAGGCCCAGCGCCGAGACCCTCGCTAAAAAGAGGGTACGGGCGGCAATCGGCAGGGTGGTCAACACGAAGGCGTCCAGCGTGTCCGGAAAGAGCAGGTCCCACTCGAGCACCGTGGCCGCGCCCATGACGACCATCGAAAAGGTGACGAAGAAGTAGTGATCGCTCGCCTGCATCCAGAACGGCTTCGGGTGAGGCCCGTGGTAGGAGGCGATCTGAAACATCACCCAGAGCAGACCTGGAATCGCAACTGCCACGGCGCTTTGTACGATCCGGGTCTGGAACTGATCGCCAAAAGAGATCAGGTCGTTCTCAAAGAAGCGGGCAAAGATATGCCTGACCAGAACGCGGAACTGGTTGCGCCGCCATGGTGTCTCTGCCGGCATGGCTGCCTGAACCTGAAGAGAGAGGAC
>DASYYO010000106.1:0-7878 GCA_035933805.1 Acidobacteriaceae bacterium
GAAGTGGCGCGCCGCGGCGGCGGGCGCGCTGGGCGGCGCGCTCTTTTACACTTACGTTTATTACGCCATCGGCTGGAGCGCGGCGATCGCTCTGCTGGCGGTCTACTGCATCTTCCGTGTGCCTCGCCGTCTCAAGCTCGCTCTCCTCTCGCTGGGCGTGACCGTTCTTCTCTCGATTCCTTTCCTGCTCTGGACAAGGGAGGCAAAGAAGAGCGGCGGCTATGAGCACCGTTCGGCGCGCCTCGGCATGACCTACTCGCACCTGCCGAGCTCCACCGGGCTCCAGTACACCGCTTGGTATCTTCTGCTCGTCGTGGTCGTGATTGCCGCGTGGCTTCGCTGGAGAAGCAGGCTCTCCGGCCTTCCGGAGGAGATACGCCGCCGGGCCGAGGCGATGGCGCTGCTGCTGAGCTGCGCGGCCGTGGGCGGTCTCGCCGGGATGAACATGCAACTCGTCACGGGCTTCAATGTCCAGGCGGAGAAGCACTTCACGCATATGATCGTTCAGCCTGCGGTCATGATCCTGGCGCTGATCATGCTCCTGACATTCTTCCGGCGTTCCGCAGCCCGGGAAAGCAGCCGGGCAGCGATGATGCTCTTCATTGCGCTCTGGGTGGCCGGCGCCGGCGTTCAAGTGATCGCCGGGGTGAATTCAGCGGAGGTCCATCGCATTCCCCCGGCGGAGGCTGCTCTCTTCCGCTGGCTCAAGAGCAACACCAGCCCGGACGATGTTGTGGCTACCACCAGCGTGCCCCTTTCTACCGAGCTGCCGGTCTTCACGCACAACTACACGCTGGTGGTGAACGGAACCCGAACCTCGGGGACGGATGACGAGGTGCTGGACCGCTTTTTGCTGGCCAATGCGCTGGCTGGCACGCCTTCCTCCACCCTCGTTGAGGTGCTGACGCCGCCTCCTTCTTCGGCGATCCACCAACCCGGAGATCCGGCCGTCCGCTATCCGGTCTCCTTCCTCTTCGAACACTCGCCATACCGGGTCGACAACCTGCTCCAGCCCTCGCTCACGCCCGCCGCCGCGAGCGCCGTTCTGTCCAGATATCAGCACCTGGACCTGAACCGGCAGCTCCACCGGTTCCGTGTGAATTACGTTTACACGCTTGCCGGGCAGCACCTTGCCGAGGTTGCCGGATGGCAGGCGCAGAAGGTTTTGCAGACGACAGAGGGAGCGCTCTGGAGGCTGACCCCGAACGCCTGAACGGATGCGAGTCTTATCACAGCCGCCTTCGCGGTGGACCGGACACAGCGCAGCCCGGTCGGGACGCAACAGGTTTGTTATCCATAGAGATACCCGCTCGCGGCCAAAAGCCAAAGCAGACTTGTCCAAAGGAAGCGTGTTCTGAATGAATCGAAGACGGGGGCCCTTTGAGCGAAATCTTCCAATTGCCGGGATGTGACGGCGATCACACCCCGGGACGGCCCTTTCCGCCTAGGATTGCTCCCGGAATGGAACGCAACTTGCGGCGGGTTCGCCCCCGGAGCCGATCCGGCTGCCGGTGCTCTGCCTCTTTGCGTTCACTTTGTTGAACCTGATGAGGTCCACTTTTATGCCTGGAATCTGGAGGCCCGCACTGCGCATTCAATTTCGCTGGTTGTGTCCGCTTGCTCTCGCTGCGTTGACGAGCATTCCCGCTCACGCCGTACCGAGTTTCGCCCGCCAGACGGGGCTTTCCTGCAATGTATGCCACAGCAATCCTCCCGAGCTGACGGCGTTCGGGCGTGATTTCAAGCTGCACGGTTATGTGCTCACCGACATGACGGCAAGGGATAAAGTAGGCAACAGCAAAGACCTGCTGCTCTCCAAATACATTCCGCTTTCGGCGATGATTCTCGTATCCAATACGGCCTATCAGGCCAACCAGCCCGCGACCCAGAACAATACGGCGGGTTTTCCGCAGCAGCTCAGCGTCTTCCTTGCCGGTGGCTTTGCATCGCACTTTGGCGGAATGGCCCAGGTGACGTATACCCACCAGGACGATCACTTCGGCATGGACAATACCGACCTCCGCTACGCAAACAGCAGACGGATCGGCGGAAAGAAACTGGATTACGGCATCACCTTGAATAACAACCCGGCCGTCGAAGATATATGGAACAGCACGCCCGCATGGGGCTTTCCCTGGATCTCTTCGGCCTCCGGAGTGGGTCCGATCGCGTCTCCGGTGATCAACGGCGGACTCGCACAGGACGTGGCCGGGCTCGGCGGATACGGCATGTGGAATAACCATCTTTACGCCGATGTAACGCTCTACCGCTCCGAGCACGGAGGGGGGCCGGCTCCGGTGCAAGGCACGGGGTACCAGTACAACATCAGCGGCGTGGCTCCCTATTGGCGGGCGGCGTGGCAGCAGACCTGGGGCAACAACTACCTCGAGGTTGGGACCTACGGAATCTATCTGAATTCGTATCAGGGAGCGATCTCCGGTCCGGAGAACCGCTACGTGGACCCTTCTTTCGATTTCCAGTACGAGCGGCCCTTTGGAGCAAACCTGCTGGACGCTCACGGGACGTACATTCATGAGAAGGCGAACCTGGGCGGCCTGGTGGATGCGGGGAGCGCAACGACCGCGTCGAATCACCTGGATACGGTCAAGCTGGACAGCACCTTCCACTGGACCAACAAGTACAGCGCGACGGGAGCGTTCTTTTCGACCACAGGCAGCTCGGATCCGCTGCTGTATGCCGCCGCTGCGGTAACCGGCAGCAACAACGGGAGTCCGCGAACCTCGGGATACATTGCGCAGTTCGGCTACTGGCCGGTGCAGAACATCGACATCAGCGTCGCCTATACCGGATACACGAAGTTCAACGGGGCGGCCACGAACTATGATGGCGCCCACCGCAACGCGTCAGACAACAACACGGTTTACATGGCCTTATGGCTGAACTTCTGAGGGATGCGATGGAACAGAACAGCGTAGTTTCCGGCAAGAGCAATGCGTCCGATGTAATTGTGATCAGCAGGCGGTCGTTTTTCGGCACGCTGCTGGGGCTTGGCACGGCGGCCATGGGGGCCCTTCTGGCGGTCCCGGTGCTGCGGTATGTGTTGTATCCGGTCTATGCCAGCCGGGCGCAGAGCGAATGGTCCGAGGTGGGCGACGAGAGCGAATTTGCCGCGAGCACGACGCCGGTGCGCAAGACGATTACGTTTGCCCAACGGGACGGCTGGCGCGAGGTGGTCTCATCGCAGGCGGTTTACGTCAGCCGCGCCGCAGACGGTCAGCTAGAGGTGCTCTCCGCGATCTGCCCGCATCTGGGCTGCAGCGTCTCATGGCAGGCCAGCCAGGACAAGTTCATCTGCCCCTGCCATGGGGGCGTCTTCTCTCCAGACGGGCAGCACATCGCGGGGCCGCCTCCCCGGCCAATGGACCGGCTGCCCTCCAAGGTGGACAACGGCAAGCTGCAGGTCCAGTTCGAATATTTCCGGCCGAATGTGCCGAACCAGGAAAAGCTGGGCTGAACGCCCGGAAGGATCGAAGCCGTGGACGAGAAAAAAATTGAGAATGAAGGCAAGCCGGCCGGCCAGAGCGCCCCGTCAAGGTTCGTCCGCTGGCTGGACCGGCGAACCGGAATCAATCACCTGCTGCAGGTATCGCTCGACGAGCCGATTCCGGGCGGTGCCCGGCTGGCGTACGTCTTCGGTTCCGGGCTGCTGTTCATCTTTATCTCGCAGATCATCACCGGCATCTGCCTGGCGCTCTACTACGTGCCATCGGCGGAGACGGCCCATACCAGCGTCGCCTACATCACCAAGCAGGTCGCCGCTGGCGCATTTTTAAGGAGCCTGCATTACTACGGCTCGAGTGCAATGGTGGTGGTGCTGTTCCTGCACTTCCTGCAGACCTTTCTTTACGGGTCCTTCAAGGGCCGCCGCGAGCTGCTGTGGATCTCCGGCGCCGTGCTCTCGCTGCTGGTGCTGGCCATGGGTTTCACCGGCTATCTGCTGCCCTGGGACCAGAAGGCCTATTTTGCAACCGCTGTGGGTACCAATATCGTCAGCCAGATTCCGCTGCTCGGGACGTGGCTGACCAAGCTGCTGCGCGGGGGCGACACCATCGGAACGCTCACGCTGTCGCGCTTCTACGTGGCCCATGTGTTTCTGATTCCTGGGGCGATCTTCGCCTTCATCGCAGCGCACATCATGCTCTTCCGGAAGGCAGGGCCGGCGGGACCGATCAACGAAGATCCGGTCCATCCCAAGCTGCCGCCCGAGGGCTTTTATCCGCGCCAGGTCGTGATGGACATGGCCTTCGCCTTGCTGTTGATGGCCGGGCTGGGCGTGCTCGCCTACTTTCACCCGGCGGAGCTTGGTCCTCTCGCCAACCCGGCGGACACGCACTTTCTGCCTCGCCCGGAGTGGTATTACTTTCCCTTCTTTGAGTGGCTGAAGTTCTGGGAAGGCCCCAAGGTCGTCTTTGCGGTCGTCATTACGCCGGCTGTTCTCGCGCTGCTCTTCTTCCTCGTGCCGTTTCTGGATCGAAGCCTGGAGCGGCGGCCGTGGCGGCGGCCGATTCCGCTGCTGGCGGTCTCGATCGTCGTGCTGGGGATCATCTATCTCGGCATCAAGAGCCATCTCGACGATATGCGCGACCCCGGCGTGGCGGCACAGCTCGCGGTCCAGGCGCAGCAGGAGGAAGCCTACAGCAAGGCTCCCTTCCATCCGTACGTGGAGTCTCCGGGAACTTCTTCGCCTCTCTTGCCTACCGGGCCCGTCGATCCGCTGGTGGCGCAGGGGAAGGGACTTTTTGAGTCGAATGGATGCTCCGGCTGTCATGGAGACGTGGGCACGGGGGGCCCGGCTGGTCCCAGCCTGGCTGGGATCACGGCCAAGTACTCGGCGGCTGACCTGTCTGCGCTGCTCCATAATCCGAGCGCAAAGCTGCGCGCGGGAGGGATGCCGGCCTTCGATCTCTCCCCGGGCGATACGCATGCGCTGCTCACCTTCCTGGGTGTGATCGGCACACCCGCGGCGAATGTACCGGCGGCGCACAATGCGGTGCAGCCCGGCTCCTCCAGCCGGGGGACGAGCGAGAAGGCAGCCGCGGTGGAATCGCACCCGGCCGACGCCCCCGAGACGGAAGCCAGCTCAGTTGCGGCCGGCCGGCAAATGTTCGCGGCCAAGGCCTGCTTTGCCTGCCATGGACAAGCGGGCGCGGGAACTGCGATGGTCCCACCGATGGGCCGCCTGATCGCCGGCCATTCCGATCAGCAGCTCGCACAGCTCCTTGAGCATCCGGACCAGAAGATGAAGGCCGGGGGCATGCCTCCGCTGACGGGAACGCAGGAGGAGATCTCAGCGATGGTGGCATATCTGCGAACGCTGCCGGCGCCGGGCAAGGCCGTTGCCCCCAAGGCAGCCGCGGGCTCAGCGGCGGTTCCTGATCCGGCGCCTGCGCCGGAGGAGAAGGCCGGCCAGTCTGCACCGCCGAGCGCCGCGGCTGCTCCCCAGGCCGCAACTGCCGCCGCGCCGGCGGGAGCGCCCGATACGAGCGCCGGACGAGCAGTATTTGTTGCGAATGGCTGCGCGGCGTGCCACGGGCAGAATGGAACGGGGACGCAGTTCGCTCCGTCGCTGGTCGGCATCACGCATAAATTTCCCGAGCCGCAATTGACCGCGCTTCTGCGCCACCCGTCGAAGGCAATGCGCGACGGAGGCATGCCGACGGTGACGGTCAGCGACGCGGAGCTGCGCCAGTTGATCGGTTATCTCGGGAGCCTGGGGACGCAGCAGCCGGCGGCGAGCAAAGCTGCGCAGAACCAGGGCGCCGCGGCCACCAGCGCGGCTGCTGCAAGGCCCGAGCCTTCCGCCGCGCATCCGCCGAGCCAGCCGCCTCCGCCGCTCAGCGTGGAGGCGAAGCGGGGCAGTGTGATCTTCCAGCACTACTCCTGCCAGGGCTGCCACGGCGTCGGTGGCCTGCACGGCACTGTGGCTGCGCCGGGCCTCGCCGGCACTGCCTCCATTCTGCCGGCCCCGATGCTGGAGAACCTGCTGCGCCATCACAGCGCGAGGATGCAGGAGGGCGGCATGCCGCTGACCAACCTCAAGCCAAACGACATGAAGGCCCTGGTCGCCTATATCCGGTCGCTGCCGAGCAACGGCGGAACGCAATAGACGCCTGGAGCCGAGAGCCGCTGTTTTGAGGGGTTTTGAGATGTCTTGCCCCGGAGCCGCCTGGGCCGCGTAGAAAGTTCTCTGCTTGCGGTGGAGGCGGCGTAACCGGGAGTCACCACAGGTGAAGTGTCGAATCACCAAGACCCCCGGGTGCCCCATCCTTCGCGGCGCTGTTTCGCTGAGGGTGGGAAACCATGAATGCCCGGTCCAAACCGTCCCGGTCTCCCACAGCCCTGTGCCGCGAGCGGAACGAACGCTACAAGATCGCTCCTGCCACTCCCCCCTGCGCCGTGACAAAAATCACACAGCCACGTGTTCCAGGACACAGCATCGCCGGTAACGCCTGCGTAAACCTGAGACTGAGAGAAGAAAGACGCAGGAAGCCGGAAGTTGCTTCCGAAGGGCATACAGCCGAAGGAAGGATGCTCCTGAAAGCCTCTTCCCTGGGTTTTGAGAGGGGGGAAAGGAGGGGCGCTCGCTGTAGCCGCCACGAAACGCCTTATGGCCATCGCACAGACGCTGGGACGCATGCCCGATGCCATAACCGCAGCCTCACCAGGAGGTGAATTGTGAAGTGCGCGAATTTGAAATGCGGCGCAGAGGCCCTCTACTTCAGAAGCGGAAGCTTGCACTGGATCGATGCGAAAGAGGAATACGGCAATGATGGGGGCCAGCGGCCCGTCTGGCTGTGTTCGGAATGCAGTGAGATTTATGTGGTGCAGCCATGGCGGCCGGCGGGCGAACAGTTGCGGCTGCGGGCGGCTGCGCGGACGATTCCGCTGCACGCCTTTAGGCGGCGGCAGGAGCCCATGGCAGAGACCGAAGAGATGGCCGAGTTGGCGGCAAGCTGAGCCAATGTTCCTGGACGCGCATGCGCTCGCGTGCGCGCCAGGCCGGGTCTTTTCCCGCTATTTCGGAGCTCGAACAATCATGACGGGGCAGGGAGCATGACGCAGAACGCTCTGCGCGACGCTGCCGAGCAGAATGCTGCCTACCGCTCCCCGGCCGTGGGTGCCGATCACGATGACATCCGCAGGCCAGTTCGCCGCGGCCTCCACGATCTTGGCCGCGGGACCGCCGGATTGTAAAAAGACCAGCGCCGGAGGTTGAGCGGCCGCACGGTCCCGAAAAGCAGCAAGCAGAGCCTGCGCCTCCCGCTGCGCTTCGGCCATCCATTGCGAGGCAGGAACTCCGGAGTCCGCCGCGGATTGCGCCTGCGCGGGATCCACGACGGTAACAAATGCGGCCTCGGCTCCAAGCGAGCGCGCGAGATCCATGCCTACGTCCGCGGCGTGCGCGGAGAAGGTGCTCTCATCGATGGCAATGAGTACTTTCTTGAAATTCATAATCGCGATCCTCACCGAATAGAAAAGACGTGAAAGATACGAACCTTGATGCTGTCCAATAGAAGCAAAAACAGGGCGATGCCGGCAAAGAGCGCAGCGATGAGCGGCCACGAGATACTGTGCATCAGGATGCCGCGGTTTGCCATGACGGTCACGATCATAAGGTCAGCGAGAGAACTCAGAAGGATGAGCCGGCCAGGCCTTGAATGCCACAGGCGATTCCGCTCGCGGACGAGGTAGACGGTTCCCTGCCCGCTCAGCACCAGCATGAGGAAGACAAGGGTCTGCAGCTCTCCCAGCGGAAGATGCAGCAGGTTTCTGCCGGCAAAGAAGACGGCGAGCGAAAACGTCAGCAGAATGGCGGCCAGCGAGCCGGCCGTCAGCATCAGCTTGCGGATGTCCCAG
>DASYYO010000135.1:0-1576 GCA_035933805.1 Acidobacteriaceae bacterium
GGGCATCTGGGCTCTGATCGGCGCCGAGGCCGTCGAACGCCCCTGGTTCGGCCACGGCTTCCACTCGGTGTGGAACGTCATCCCGCCTTTCGGCAGGGACAAATTCGAGATCCGCCATGCTCATAACGAGCTGCTGCAGCAGTTCTATGCCTACGGCGCCGTTGGCGTGGTGCTGTTTTTCGGCATCTACACCAGCTTCTTTCGGCAGATCCGCCGGCTGCCGCGCGGAATCCTGCGCACCTTCCTCTTCAGCTTTCTGACCTTCATCCTGATCCGTGGCCTGGCAGACACCGAGGTCTTTGACCTCTCACTTCCGCTCTGGATGATCATTCTGCTCAGCGCATTGATGCATCAGATGACCTTTCCCGCACTCGCGCCTGAATCCGAGACGCGACAAAGCCTGCAGGCGCCGCTCGAAGGCTCCACTCAGGCATAAGGGAGGCGGCGGGGTCATCGAGGCGCACAACGCATTCGAGCTGTCGCAGTGGTCACGGCTAACCTTGTGAACTTCCGCATCGCAGACGAGCGGGAATGAAACTCACCCAGATCCTTACCTCGTCAGAACGATCGACTGAAAGCGCCGGAAGGCCGGATACGCACGCAGCACCTTCGCTCCAGCACTTCGCATCGAGCCTCGCTTCCGGCTCGGCAGCCAATCGGAGTACTTGTGATGTAGACAGCGTAGCCCTACACTCTCGGCAATCGCGCCCAGTTCCAGTCTCGTGTATTCACGAATATGGCCGGGGTTGAGCGCATAGAGCCGCAGCCTCTGATACGGATTGCGCCCCAGGAGCATCCGCAATCGCTTCGCGATCTCGGCAGCGTTGGGCGTCGTGCAGATCAAGATACCTTTGTCCGTCAGCAGTGACCGCAGGAAGGCCAAGGTGTATTCCGGCGCAATCGAGAGGTGTTCAAGAACTTCAGAGAAGACGATCAGGTCGAAAGGGCCGCAGTCGGGCCACTCCGATAGACGGTCCGCGCGCAGGAGGTCAAAGGTGATATGAGGCACAGCATGCAGGGCGGTCAGTTCACGATGGCCGCCGTCGTCGGTTCCGGGATCGAGGCCAAGCGTGCGGACATTGCCATAGAAGCCGGCAAGATGGGCGGTGAGTTCGCTCCTTCCGATATCGAGCACCCGAGCGGAAGGATCGGGAACATAGGTCCGGCACAGGCGCATGATTTCGGCAAAGCGTGCTCCATGCATGGAGAGATAACTTTGTCGGGAATCTTCCCCACAGGTGAGCAACTTCTCCGCCTCAAGCATGCGCGTGAGGATATACTCAGCCTGCTGGCGAACCATCCTGTTCCCTCACCTACGGAACCCCACGCCCTGGAGCCTCAATCGCGAAGTCTCCGGAACCGGCACTTAGGAGTATAGGCGGCTGCGATTCTCCCGGATGTCACCGAGATGTCATTTTCGAGTGCGGCGGCCGTCAGCACACTCTTGAGGATCTTGTAGCCGATATTGACCAGAGTTCGGACAGGAGAAAACCCACCGGCGACTCAGGAGGTCTGCTTACGGTGGGTTAGTCTGGGCTGCGGTTTCCGCGAAAACCGACGGCGGCAACTCGGCTTT
>DASYYO010000291.1:0-2823 GCA_035933805.1 Acidobacteriaceae bacterium
AGATCGATGGCGCCCGCCCAGGGTACTACCTGAAGTATGACGAGCGGTATCCGGAGGAGAAGCGGGCGGACCAGGTGATCGCGTGGCTCCGTTTGCCTCCTGCCCTGCGCCCCCACTTCATCGCACTCTACGATTCGAGCGTCGACCGGGCCGGGCACACATTCGGCCCGGAGAGCGCGCAGACGGCGGAGGCCGTGCGCGCGACAGACCGGATGGTAGGAAAGCTGTGGGAGGAGATCAGCTCGCTGAACCTGCCGGTTGATCTGATTGTGGTCTCTGACCATGGCATGGAGCAGCAGAAGGGAAGCTGGATCAATCTGGACAAATACGCGGATCTTTCGAACTTTATCGTCGTAGGTTCTCTGCTCTATCCCAAATCTGAGGCCTCCGCGGAAAGGGCCTATCAGCAACTAAAGATCAAGACGGACGAGTTTACCGTGTACCGCCGGAGCCGGCTGCCGGCCGGCCTGCATTATTCCAGCAATCCTCGCGCGGGAGACCCGGTGATTCTCGTCAATGGGCCATATGCGGTGCGGGCGCATGCTCCGCCGGCCAATGGAGGGGATTTAGCTCCGGAGGCAGGGGTGCACGGCTACGACCCAGGGGTGCTGCCATCGATGCGCGCCTTCTTCCTCGCCGTGGGCCCCGACATCCGTCCTGGTTCGACCCTCCGGCCCTTTGAAAATGTGAATGTGTATCCGCTTGTCACCCGAATTCTCGGTTTGGAGTCGCCCCCGGTCGACGGCAGCGTCAACATCCTTTCGGGAATTCTCAAATGAAGGCAGTCCAGGCGCAGCAACTAGCGCGTCTGCAGCGCACCCTGCCGGATCGGAAGCCTTCGCTCCTCTACACTGAGAAGAGCATGGCAGAGAGAGCAGAGCATCAACGCCGGGTGGGCATTCACCTGGGAACAGCGGGCGGAGTCTTCAAAGCGGCAGAGCGCGCGCAGCAGATTGGCGCCAACACCTTTCAGATATTCTCTTCCAGTCCGCGGATGTGGCGCGCCAGCCTGCCTGCGCCGGAAGTTTGCGCCAGAATGAAGGATCTGCGCCTGCGGCATGATCTTTTTCCTCTGGTCATTCATGCCAGCTATCTGGTGAATGTGTGCAGCCAGACCGCGGCGGTACTGGAGAACTCCGTTCAAGCTCTTCGCGGGGAGGTGGAGCGGGCTCTGGCTCTTGGGGCCGAGTATCTGGTTCTCCATCCCGGCTCGTGGAAAGGGCTCACGCGGCAGGAGGGCTTGCGACTCGCGGCCGAGTCGATCAGCCGGTCTCTCGACGGTCTGCCCTGGATGGACTCCGGCCTGACCATTCTGATCGAGAATACCGCGGGCGCCGAGTTTTCCCTGGGCTCCTCGCTCGATCAAGTCGCCGAGCTGATAAAGCGCCTGGAGGGATGCACACGTGTGGCCGCATGCCTCGACACCTGCCATATCCATGTCTCCGGATACGACATCGTCAGCCCGGAAGGCTATGAGGATACCGTGGCGCAGATCGAGCGTGTGCTCGGGCTGGAGACAGTCCGGGTGTGGCATTCGAATGATGCGAAGGCGGCTCGCGGCTCGCGCCTGGACCGCCATGAGCACATCGGGGAAGGCACAATCGGCATTGCGCCCTTCCGGCGCCTTTTGAACGACGCCCGTTTCCGCCATTCCGCTTTTATCGCGGAGACGCCTGTGGACGATGACGATGACGATCTGCGCAACCTGAGCGTGCTTCGGTCGCTGATTGCGCGCTCCGCGGCAGCTTCCGTCTAGGGCCCCTGGCCATTCCCAAGGCCCTGGGGGCTATCCCAGCTTCGCAAGAAAAATCGTCGCGGACCCCCCAGTTACAATCAAAAGAGAGATCATGCCTCCCAAGGACGCCAAAACGAACCCCGACGTGGGGCCGTCCGTTACCTTTCCAGCCGCTTCCGCGGCGCCGGATGGGCACGTGCGAGAGCCCCGCTACGATCCGGCCGAGATTGAAGTGCGATGGCAGGAGCGCTGGGCCTCGCAGCCCGAGCTCTATCGCGCAGAAGGTCCGGCGGCCGGCAAGCCCAAGTATTACGTGCTGGAGATGTTGCCCTACCCTTCCGGCAAGCTCCACATGGGCCACGTGCGCAACTACTCGATCGGCGATGCGCTGGCGCGCTACATGTGGATGCAGGGCTATAACGTTCTTCATCCCATGGGCTGGGATGCCTTTGGCCTGCCTGCGGAGAATGCCGCGCTCAAGAACAACACGCCTCCTCGCGAGTGGACCCTCTCCAACATCGCGCAGATGCGCGTGCAGATGCAGAGGCTGGGCCTGGGCTACGACTGGGACACGGAACTGGCGACCTGCCTGCCTGACTATTACCGCTGGAACCAGTGGTTTTTCCTGCGCATGCTGGAGCGCGGGCTGGCCTATCGCAAGAAGAGCAAGGTGAACTGGTGCTCCGAATGCGCTACCGTTCTGGCGAATGAGCAGGTCGTCGATGGCTGTTGCTGGCGGCATGAGGATTTGCCGGTGGAGCAGCGCGACCTGGAGCAGTGGTTCCTGCGCATCACCCGGTATGCAGACGAGCTGCTGGAAGGTCTGGACAAGCTCCCGGGTTGGCCGGAGAAGGTGCGCACGATGCAGCGCAACTGGATCGGCCGGAGTGAGGGGGCGACGGTGGAATTCGCCGTGGAGGAAGCTCCCCAGGAGGCGGACAGCCAGCCCGAGCGGCGTCAGGGCAAATCTGTCTTATCCCCGGCAGAAGGCTTTTCGGTCGAGGACTTTCGCCACGCCAAGACCAGGATAAAGGTCTTCACTACGCGCCTGGACACCATCTTCGGCGCCACCAGCGTTCAGCTTGCCC
>DASYYO010000138.1:0-9741 GCA_035933805.1 Acidobacteriaceae bacterium
GGGATCCAGGGCGCCGGCCGGGTACGTCATCGCCAGCAGCAGAATCCACCAACAAGACCATTGCAAGGCAGATCGCATCGTTCGCCAGCATGCATTATCCCGTTTTCCTGTCTTCCTTGTCGTGGAGGGTCGTCTCTCGCCGTGCCGCGGCCAGGCCCACGGCTGTGAAAGGGGCAAAAAAAACGCCCTTGGCCAGGGCGTTTGGAGAAGTGTTAGTGCTCAGTACGAAAACAAGATTAGAGCGGGGAAGATGCGTTGTCTTGAGACCGTGGACGGAATTTTCTCTGCAACCTTAGGTTGACCTTTTAGCGCGGCGCTTGTGCGGTCTGGGTTTTCGACCCGGAAGGAGGATCTGCGGGAGCGGCCGGATACTGCTTCTCCCAGACCGCCGTCTGGACCGGATCCCCGGGGGAGTTGCCGGTCTGCGTCAGAGTTTTCCCATCTTCCGACATTGAGTAAATGGATGAATACGCGACGAAGCCGTTGATCTTCTCCACCAGGCGGAAGCTGGAGGGACCGACCCGCTTGAGGGCGACGGTGAGTCCGGGCGGAACGTCAGGACCGGATGGGACAGCGTCCTTGCCGTTGAACACGCCGAGGATGGAGGTCTTGGTCGAAGGAATCTGGATCGACAGGCCGTCGAGGCCGTTGCCTGTGATGGTTAGCTCATCCGGCGCACTGAGCACGACCTCGGTGCTCTTCCAGGAACCCAGCAGCCCGCTGGTTCCGGCAGTTCTGGCGTATACCGACGTGTCGGTGAACTCTTTCCCGTTCGGCTTGGTTCCGCTGGTCATGACCGTCAGCGTGCTGCCATCAGAGGAGAGCTTCCACACAGTGGTTTCGAGCGGCTTGCCGTCCGGCTTGCAATACTGCGTGCTCCAGGTTGAGGCGTCCACCTGCCTCCAGGCCGCGAGATCTCCCGTGGCCATCCGGTACATGCTGCCGTCAATGCGGAAGGAGTACTTGGCTCCTCCGGCCTGCAGTTCGATCGCCTGGCCCTCGGCTGGACCGAAGGTCATGGTATCTCCGGCGAGCTGACTCCGTTGGAGGTTGAGCTTCCATGTCCCGGCGAAGGGCGTTTGCGCGCTGGCCCAGTTTGCTGAAGCTGCCAGGAAGAGAAGAGATCCCAGAGTCAATTTCCATTTCATCGAGCTGCTCCTGCAAGGCTGGCGCCGGGGCGAATCAAGCAAAAAAGATGATAGCTCCCATCGCAGCGGCACTGGCAATGCAACTCTTATGGGATCCTGGAAGCGCGAAACGTGACGATAGTACTTCGGGTCTCTGCTCGCCACGCGGAGTTGTCGACTGCTTGGATGCGCGCGGAGAGCTTACTGCGCCGGCGGCCGGAGAAGGAATCTACTTCTGGACGGCTTCCGAGCCGGAATGGAGATGGAAGGCATGCTTCATGTCGGCGCCGAACTCATGAAAGAGATTGCCGACGATCGCCTCGCCCATCTCTTCATGCCCGAACTGCACGCCCTGCACCAGGGGATTGTACTGGCGATGTGGATACCAGTAGGTCGAGAGCATGCCGGAGCCATAGGCGCCGGCGATCTGCGGGACGTCGAGGGTAAGCCGGCCCTGGCGAGAGTAAGTGGTGAGACTCATCCGGATGGCGTAGCCGCTGCGCTTGAATGCGCCCCGGCAATTGCACGGCCGGTAACGAGGATCAAGGCCGGTCATCCCGGCCATGCCGTCGTGGATGACGTTCCGGAGGGCGAGCTGGCCGTAGCCGCTGCCGAAGCGCCGCGTATAACCGTTGCCATCTCTCGTCCAGGTCTCCGGCTGATTCGATAACTGATCGATCATGGCGCTGACGGACAGGGCGACGAAGGCTCCGGGAGAGTTGTAGGTATCGTCCCAGAACAGGAGGAGCCGCTCTTCGACGGTGATCGGTTCGTGGGCGGCCGAGGCGTACTCGGCCGTGCTGGCGCCGGGCAGCGGAGCCTCAGGGATTGCCCCGCCGCCTGGGACCGCCGCCTGGGACTCCTGCTCGTTCGCATGCTGCTTCTGGACACTCTGGTTCACGGCATCGTGGACAAGAGGTGCACCGCCTTGCACGGGATCGCCGGCGGCCAGAACGGCACGGGCAGAGAGAGATTGCCCATGGATTGCGGCTGAAGCGATCAAGCCCAGCCCCACAAGGAGAAAACCTCGGCAGAATTTCATGTCACCCATGCTCCCCGGGCGAAAGAAAAATCCAACTGCAAGGTGCGAGATCCGTTCGAACGTGAGGAGAACGGTCTGACACAATGATTGTTTTGTTCAGCGTGCCCAGAATGGCAGCGATCGGCTGCTAACGCAAGCAAACATTGCGCCGGTCCCCTTACGAAAGCGAGGACCGGCTAGCACCAATGCCGCGTTCAATAACACGTTTTGGGGAAGGGAAAGGGAGCGTTCTCGACCATTCGGGAAAACGCTCCCCGCATCGCGGCGTCCGTTGCGATGCGGGGTTTCAAAATGGGAATCCGGAAAAGGGCGCGAAGGTCCGGTGATCGAGGGCTATCGATCTCCCGGGTTATTGAGACCTCCAAACTCGCGCAGCACGTTCAGGCCGAAGCTGACGCCCTCCTTCACCGCATAGCGTTCCATCGTCTTGCTGAAGGTGATGCTGCTTGGGGGCGAGTATGCGTTGCTGAGAGCCGTGGACATACCGAAGCCGATCATGCTCGAGTAATTCGGCATCTCGTTGCCCTGATCGCTGAAAGCTACGGCTTCGCTGCGCAGAGCCCACCAGATTCTGGACGGGATTGAGCCGGACCCTTTGCGGAAGTACCGCGGGTCCTGCTTGAAAATCGTGGGCAAGACAGCGTCGGTGAAAAGAAAGGTCGAGGCGAGATTGGCTGCATTGTAGCCAAAGCGTTGTGCATAGGCGCTCCTGCCGCTTCCGTAATCCGGGCCATATCCGGCAAGCTGACCGTACCCGGCGAACATTGCAGATTCGATCAGAAAGGATGGATCGATGGTCTTGCGAAAGCTCATCTCGAATTTCTGCCTGGTGCGCAGCGAGGGTACCGTGATGGTCGGATCCTGTATGGTTTCAAAACCGGGAAAGAGAAAGAGCACGCGGCGATGCGGGAGTGGCGTTTCGGGGAGCGAGGGGTCGATCTTGGCCTGAGAAAAAACCTGCCCGCGGCCGGCAAACAGTAGACTCACAAAAAAGACCAGCCTTCTTAAGAGGACCTGCCTTCGCTTCGATTTGAAAATGGTCAAGTGGTTCCTTTCCTTCCCATCTTAAATTCGGGACCGGAGGCCGATGGCCGCCGGCTCTGTGGACGAGAGGCCGGCTTCGCCGCGTCCCGGGTAAAACCCTTCGACTTGCCAACAAGGCGAAGGGAAACGATGAATGAGGACGATTCGACCTTAAAGGAGACTCCAGATCATCTCTTAACCTGTTAAGAGATGATACATCGGAGCGTATCGCGCGCAAAACTCCCATGGACATCCTTTTGGCTCCGCGCCGGAGGCCTCGCTCTGCTCGCCGGGCGGCTACACGATGGATCGAAACCCTGGCAAAGGCGTGACTGTGTACACCGAGTATCGTTCGCGCCATGCGCTGTATACGTGCGATGACACCGGGCGCCAAGAGGCTGGCGGGTAACTGGATGGTTTCAAAACAACATAAGGGAAATCGGGAAATGGCTCTCCGTTTGCTCAAGGTGAGAGAGCAAAGCGTCGGGCACGAGGATCGCTCTGTGCGCCAAGGCAGGGAGACTAGGTCTCGCTGTCCCTGTTGAGCACGCGGGCTCCCTCGGGAAGCTGAAGCGGTCGCTCACCCGATGCGGGGATTTCAGGAGGGTTACATGTTCCGTTGTTACATTCGGGGACTTTTGCTCCTCTGCCTTGGCGGCGCACTTGCCGGGTGCGGCAACCCCTCGGGGCTGGACTTTATCCAGGTTACACCGACAAGCCAGTCGCTGACGGTAGGTCAGACTGCGCAATTTTCGGCAATCGGAACATACGGCAATGCGAACCACCCCTCTCGACAGACGATCACGAGCGGGACGACGTGGGTCTCGACCTCGCCTTCCGTGGCGACGGTCAGCTCTTCCGGACTGGTCACGGCGGTAGGGGCGGGGACAACTACCATCACCGCGAATGCGACGGCATTTAACGGCCCGGTCAGCTCCAGCGCGAGCATCACGGTTACACCCTCTGCCAGCGGCGGAAACGGAAACGCAGGTGGGGGAAGCCTTGTTTCGCTGTCCATCATTCCGAGTTCGATCACCGTCGGGAATCTGCAGGATACCGGGCAATTTCTGGCGATCGGAACCTTCTCTACCGAGCCGTATGTGAGAGATCTGACGAACTCACCCATCCTGACCTGGATCTCATCGGCGCCCAGCGTCTTCCCCGTCAACAGCACCACGGCGGGCAACTTGGGAGCTACCGCCGGCGTAGTCACGGCTTATGGAAGCGGCAGCGCCGTCATTACGGTGGAGGCAAAGAACCCGGCTGACGGTTCCTTGGAAACCGCCACGACGACATTCAACTGCCCCTTGGTTCTGCCGACGCCGACAACTGCAGGTTCCTGCTTTCAGGGTTCGCAGGCGCCCGCGCTCCTGGCGACCCTCACCGTCTATAACGAGGGCCTGAATACCACGAACTGGCTGGTGACGGCTCCGTCGGCGACGGGCACGCCGAACGTGATCCATTGCGGGCCCGGCTCGACGACCGGCAACTCCGTCTGCGTCGCGACCTACCCGGTCGGGACCTCTGTGATGTTGACAGCGCCGGCGACCGGAGCGGCCTTCGGAGGATGGTCCTACAACTGCGCGCAGCAAGGAACCATGACTGCGACCGGGCCGAACAGTTGCGTGGTGACGTTGACGACCAACGATACGGTAGGAGCCATCTTCAACTAAGAGAACCGCGGTCGTTCATCGGAAAGCCGCTCTTCGGAGCGGCTTTCCGGCTTCCTCGTGTTCCCATTCCCCAGCAGATACCGTAACTGTGTCACTTCAGGATTGCGGCCGGCGCTTTCGTTGCCTGCATTCCGGGCTGCTCAGGGGCCGGGTGCGCCGAACTTTACCCGATCGGTCTCCCCCAGGGAGCGGCCGGCAGAATAGACCCGAGATCGCTAGACACAAATCCGATATGCGAGCGGCGGCTAAAGAAAATACCGCCCATAATGTCTTTTAGGGGGCCTTCGGTCCAAGATTCGAACTGATCCACTACCGAAAATGCTCCCAAAGGAGAATTGGCGTGTTCTGCAGGCAGAATGGCGTCTTTGGAATAGCGGTCCTTACGAGAGGCAACTAAAGTAAGGGCATGTTCGACGCGAAAGCATATTCGGCTGCCAGTACCCAATCGCCGCTCGCTCCTACGCTGCAGCGGCGTTTGCAGGAATCAGGCTCGACGTTTCAGCGCGTTCTGGATGAGGCTCGTCATCAGATGGCGCGGTACTACCTCGGGAACTCCGTGCTTGAGTTGAACGAGGCTGCCTACCTGCTTGGCTACGAGGACGGCAACTCCTTCGCGCGCGCCTTCCGCTCCTGGGAGGGCGTTCCGCCGGGCCACTGGCGCGAGGCGCGCCAGACAGCGACCCCTTCCTGAACACGGGAGACTTCAACCTGGAGCAGCGCGCTGGTGCGCGCGCTGCTTGACCCGAACACGCTCTCTGGAGGAAGTATGCAAACTCGCAAGTTGGGCAACAGCAACCTTGAAGTGTCCGCGATAGGCCTCGGCTGCATGGGCATGAGCTTTTCGTATGGCGAGGTCAAAGACAAGCAGGAGATGATCGCGCTCATGAGAGCCGCGGTAGAACGCGGCGTCACCTTCTTCGATACGGCCGAGGTCTATGGCCCGTTCACCAATGAAGAGCTTGTCGGCGAAGCTCTCTCCCCGGTTCGCGATCAGGTGGTGATCGCCACTAAGTTCGGCTTCAGGCTGAAGCCAAATGGAGAACCCGGCTGGCTGGGGCTGGACAGCCGGCCCGAGCGTATCCGGCAAGTCGCGGAGGCCTCACTCCGGCGGCTCAAGTCCAGTGTGATCGATCTGTTCTATCAGCACCGAGTAGATCCGGAGGTGCCGATCGAAGACGTTGCCGGAGCAGTGAAGGACCTGATCCGGGAGGGCAAGGTAAAGCACTTCGGCCTTTCGGAAGCAGGCGTGCAGACGATCCGTCGTGCGCACGCCGTCCAACCGGTAACGGCGCTGCAGAACGAGTACTCGCTGTGGTGGCGGCGTCCGGAGGCGGAGGTGATTCCGGCTCTGGAGGAGCTTGGCATTGGCCTGGTTCCCTATAGCCCTCTCGGCAAAGGCTTCCTGACGGGAAAGATGGACGCCCACACGCAGCTCTCCAACTCCGACTTCCGCAGCACGCTCCCTCGGTTTACGCCGGAGGCGCGGGAGGCAAACCAGGCTGTCGTCGATCTGCTCGGCAGCTTTGCCCGGCAGAAAAACGCGACCCCTGCGCAGATCGCTCTCGCATGGCTGCTTGCCCAGAAGCCGTGGATCGTTCCGATTCCGGGCACGACGAAGCTCGCTCGCATGGAGGAGAATATCGGGGCGGCTGCCATCGAACTTACATCGGAGGAGCTGCGCGCCGTCGACAGCGCCGCCGCGAAGATCACGGTGCGCGGCGATCGCTATCCGGAACACATCGAGAAGATGACCGGTCTCTGATCGCTCGCCGGAGATGGCGCCGCGTGTGGCGCCTCGGCAGCCGGAATTGCGCGGTCCCAACAACTTCACAGGAGAGATGCAATGGAGATCCAACGCAGCGGCTCGAAGCCCTCGGGCAAAGGGCCGCCGGAATACTTTACCGGCACAGTGCGAATCGACCCGCTCTTTGCTCCACCTGAACCGGCACGCGTGGTCGGAGCCAGCGTCACATTTGAGCCTGGCGCGCGGACCGCATGGCATACACACCCGCTGGGGCAGACCCTGATCGTGACGGCCGGCTGCGGCTGGGCGCAGCGCGACGGAGGGAGGATTGAAGAGATCCGGCCCGGCGATGTCGTCAGTTTCTTACCCGGCGAAAGGCACTGGCATGGCGCGACGCCCACCACGGCGATGACACACATCGCCATCCAGGAGAAGCTCGAAGGGAAGGCCGTGGATTGGATGGAGAAGGTGAGCGACGATCAATACCGCGTGTGACGTTGCACGCTCTTAGCCGGAAGATGTTCATGAGACGCCCGAGGTTTTATTGGTCGCGAGTGAGCCCTCTCGGTGTGCAGGGGCGAGAGCGGCGTCACTCCGCCCGCAGCGCCTCCATGGGATCCACACTCGCGGCACGCCGGGCCGGGATATAGGCCGCCGCAAGTCCGCTCGCCAGAAGAAGCGCCGCCGCTCCCGTCAGCGTCCAGCCATCGTGTGCGCTGACGCCATACAGGAATCCGCGAACGATTCGGCCGGAGGCCAGCGCGAGCCCGATGCCCGCGGCCACGCCTACCAGCAGCATCGCCGCCGCCTGCCGCATGACCAGCCAGAGCAGATTCGCCCGCTGCGCCCCTAATGCGATCCGCAAACCCAGCTCATGCGTTCTCTGCGTCACCACGTAGGCCAGCAGACCGTAGAGCCCAGCGATACATAGCAACAGCGCCGCCACACCGAAGATCTCCAGCAGATGCGCTGCCAGCCGCTGGCTTCCGTAGGAGTCCTCGACGATGCGATCCATGGTCGTGATCGTGGCATTGGCGAGCTCGGGGCTCGCCTGACGCAGGATGTCTCGCAGCTCCGGAATCAACTCGGCCGTCGGGCGCCCGGTTCGCATTGCCAGGTCCATCGCGATGGTGGAGGGGCGGTAGATGCTGCTGTCCGGAGTCATCTGGCAAAGGCAGACTTCCACTTCAGGTTGGGACGACTGGGAGATGGACTTCTGCCGCTCGTTGTCCAGGACGCCGATGATATACATGGGCTGGTTCTTCCGCAGGTTCCAGAACTTCAATCCGACCACCGATTGCGGGTCGTGCTTGTTAGGGGCGTAGAGCCGGGCAAAGGCCGGGTTCACCACTGCGACCGGCTGTGAGGTCGTGGTGTCCTGATTGCTGAGGAATCGTCCTGCCAGCATTTTGAAACCGAAGATGCGCTGAATGTCGGGACTCACCACCTTCAAGAGGGTGGAAATCTCATTGCCGTTCATGCGCAGCGTCAGGTTGATGTTGAAGGTTTGCCCCAGCGGAACCTCGCTCATTAGTCCCGCCGCCTCTACCCCGTGCAGCCGCTGGGCTTTTTCAAGCAAAGGCATATACAGGGATTGTGCGATGTCCCGCCCGCTGAAACGGAACGAGGGGATATTCAGGTTGGCGACGAGGATGTGGTCTGTGCGGTAGCCCAAAGGCACGTGGCGCAATGTGTAGATGGTCCGGAGGAGCAAGCCGCAGACCGCCAATAACGTGAGAGACATCGCGATCTCCGCCACGACCAGTGCCCCGCGCAACCGATGATGCTTCTGCCCGGTTCCTGCCTGCAGGCTGCCTTGCCTGAGCGAGGCTTCAATGGGGGCGCGAACCGCCAGCAGCGCGGGCCATGCCGTCGACAGCACCGCGGAGAGCAGCGTAAGCAGACACAGTGCGCCGAGAATGGTGAGATTGATGTGTGGCGAAAGATCCAAGTTGAGATGGACGGGCCGGAAGCTTTTTGCCAGGCCAATTCCGGCAAGCGCCAGCCCGGCGCCGAGCACAGCCGCCGCTGTGCTGAGCACAAGTCCTTCCACCGTCATCTGCTGTACGATGCACCAGCGGCCCGCGCCCAACGCGCCGCGCACCGCGATCTCCCGCTGCTGCTTGGTGGTCCGCGCCAGCAGCAGGTTCGTCACATTGACGCTGGCAATCAGCCATAGAACGCCTGCCGCCGCGAGCAGCGCCAGCAGGGCTTTCCTGACGTCGCCGCCCACCAGGGAGTCCGCGTACCGCTGAAGCGCAATCGCGCTGTGCTCCTTGCGTAATTCCACGTCCGTATACTGTGGCGCAATCGTTTTCTGGATCGTCGCCAACTCGGCCTGTGCGGCTCTGATGGTCGCTCCCGGAGAGAGCCTCCCGATTGCCTCGTATTTCATGGCGCCGTATGCCCGTCCCGCATCCTCCGCCGCTAACTGCACAGGGATCCACACCTGCCCGAGTTCGGCGTCATTGCCGGGAAACGAGAATCCGCGCGGCATGACTCCCACGACGGTATACGGAGAGCCATTGACTCTGACCACGCGGCCGAGTGCGCGGGGATTCCCGGCAAACGCTGCCTGCCAGACCGGATAACTCAGAAGAATGCTTCCGGCATTCTTCTTCAGAGCGAAATCCGGCGGCTCGGGAAGAAAGCCGTGACCCAGCGCCGGCTTGACCCCCAGCAGAGGAAACAAATTTGAGGTGACGGTGATTCCGCTGATCTGCAGCGCCGCCGTATTTCCCTCGAGATAATTGCGGCCACTCATTCTGCTGGAGAATGCGATCTCCTCAAAGGAGCGGCTGCGCTTCCTCCACTCTTCAACATCAAGCCATGGGAGATCCCACCGGTTTTTGCCCATCGGGTCGGTCGCCCGTAAAAGTACCAGACGCCCGGCGTCTCGAAAGGGAAGCGGGCGCAGCAGAAGATGGTCCACCAAGGCGAACATGGCCGTTGCAGCGCCGATTCCCAGCGCAAGCGTGCCGATTACGGTCGCCGCGAACCCCGGACTGCGCCGCAACTGCCGCAGGGCGTAGCGAAGATCCTGCAAGAGGCGATCGAGCCAGAGCCAGCCCCAGGTTTGCCGGGTGACTTCCTGCACCAGCGGCAAGTTCCCGAATTCCCGCATCGCGGCGA
>DASYYO010000204.1:0-10039 GCA_035933805.1 Acidobacteriaceae bacterium
TAGGCTTCGCGGCGCTCCGGGCACTGACGCTGCTGCGGCTGGTCACCGGAGCGGAGGTGCTGGAACTGCTCAAAGGCGCAGGGGCAACGTTTCTCCGCGTAAACCTCTCGCTGCTGATCGCCGCAGCCTGGACCATCCCCGTCGGGGTAGCGATCGGCTTCCAACCCCGGCTCGCCAGGATCGCTCAACCCCTCGCCCAGATCGCCGCCTCCTATCCGGCCACCGCTATCTTTCCTATCCTTCTGCTGGGCCTGGTGCGCATGGGCGGCGGTTTGGGGATAGGATCGATCGCGCTCATGATGCTGGGTACTCAGTGGTACATCTTGTTCAACGTGATCGCCGGGGCGATCGCGATTCCTTCTGATCTGAAGGAGGTCGCGAACCTCTTTCACTTCTCGCGCTGGCAATGGTGGAGAACCGTGATCCTACCCGGCATCTTTCCTTACCTTGTTACAGGTTTGGTTACCGCCTCAGGAGGAGCATGGAATGCCAGCATCATCGCGGAGTACTTTCAACTGAAGGGTCATACGCTGCAGACGCTGGGCCTCGGCGCAGAGATCAGCGCGGCTTCCGATCATGGCCAGTTTTCCATCCTGCTGCTGGCAACCATTATTATGGCGCTGATGGTCGTAACGGTGAACCGCCTGGTGTGGCGCCGCATGTATCGTCTGGCGGAGACCAAGTATTCGCTCGGCTGAGGATCTCATGCGGAAGAGCCCTCGGAACAAGATCAATGTTTGAAGCTCTGCTCCGCCGGCGCCCTCCGGCCGTTGAACTGAAACCCGATCCAGGCAGGAGGCCGGGACGAGCGTGCCGTCTCTGATCAGAAAGCGAACGACCCCCCTCTCGATTGTTTTGACACTGCTGGGCATAGCGATTTTCGTCGTATGCTTCAATGCCTGGCTGGCCTTTCGCTCCGTTCAGGCCCTTACGGAGAGCCAGAGCTGGGTGCTCCATACCTGGCATGTCATCGACGCGCTGACGAACATAACCGACTCTCTCAAAGACGCGGAGTCCGGCGATCGCGGCTATCTGCTCACCGGCGATAAGGATTATCTAGCCCCCTACGTTCAAGCCAAGCGGGATCTGCCGGACGAACTGCAGGCAGTCGCGAAGCTGACAGCGGACAACGCCGAGCAGCAAAAGGCTCTGCGCGAACTGCGGGCAGTTATCGAGAGCCGGATGTCGCTGCTCGATCAGAGCATCGAAGAGCGCGAGGCTGGCGATGCAGACTCGATTCATCTGCTGGTCATCAATGGAACAGGACTGACGGAGATGAATCACGTTCGCGCACTGGTTGCGAAGATGCGAGCCTCCGAAGAGGCGCTCCGCGTCCAGCGAGCCGCCCGATCGAGCCGGGACGCCTGGCGCGCCCGCGAGTCCGTAATCTTCGCCAGCTCAGTGGACCTGCTTCTGATTCTGCTGACCTTTCGCTACATCCTGTCTGAGCGAACCCTGCGAGTGCGCGCCGACGAGACGGCGAAGCATCTGGAGAAATTGCAGAGCATCAGCGAGGTGGCATTGATGCACCTGGGCACCGCCGATCTTACGGCGGAGTTGCTCTCCCGCGCGCAAAAGGCGATCGATGCCGAGATGGTTCTGCTCTGCTCACGTTTCGGCGACTCGTTGATGATCGAGGCAACCGCCGGAGTCCCGATCCCCCGCGGTACCCTCATGCCGCCGTCCGACGGCCCGTTGGAAAAAGCCCTGCGCGACGACAGGATCGTCCTGCTCGCCGACAGCTCTTCCACCATGCTTCGGCTGAACCCTCTCCTCTACCGCACGCGATCTCTCCTGGTCGCTCCCCTCTCCGGACCGGGAGCCGCAACCGGCATTCTCGTGGCCGGACACGAATCGATAGGAGCGTTCGACGGCGACGATCTGGAGATTTTGCGCGTTACCGCCGATCGCATCGCAGTGGCAATGGACAGGTCGCACGCCTACGAAGCGCAGCAGCAGGCTCGCAGAGATGCCGAAAGCCGGGCGGCCGAGGTGCGTTCGCTCAATGCACAGCTCGAGGAACGGGTTCGGCTACGAACGGCCGATCTGGAAGCTTCTAATCGCGAATTGGAGGCTTTCAGCTACTCCGTCTCCCACGATTTACGGGCGCCGCTGAGAACCGTGGACGGCTTTAGTCTGGCACTGGAGGAAGACTACGGCGCTCTAATCGACGGCCACGGACTCGATTATCTGCGCCGGATCCGCGAGGGCGTCCAGCGCATGGGTCAGCTTATCGATTCTCTTCTGCAGCTCTCCCGGGTAACCCGCGCGGAGACAAGCCAGGAGCGAGTGGACCTGAGCGAGCTGGCCCGGACCATCGCCGCCGATCTGAGCGTACAGAACGAGACCCGGACGATCACCTTCGCGATCCATCCGGGGCTTGAATGCGTCGGGGATCCCCGCCTCTTGCGCGCAGCCTTTGAGAATCTTTTGGAAAATGCCGTCAAGTTCACCTCGAGGACTCCCAGGGCGGAGATCGAGGTGGGCCGCTCGGACGGCGCCTATTTCGTTCGGGACAACGGCGCGGGATTCGACATGCGTTACGTGGATAAACTTTTCGGCGCCTTCAACCGGCTGCACGGAGACCGGGAGTTTCGCGGATCGGGCATCGGGCTGGCTACAGTAGCCCGGATTATCCGCCGGCATCACGGAAAAATCTGGGCGGAAGGAGAAGTGGGCAGAGGCGCGACGTTTTGGTTTACGCTACGATAGCAGAGTTCGGTTTTAGCGGCGCCGGTGCTCCTGCGCCAGTTGCACACAACATTACCGTCACCCTCAGGGAAGATACCAGACCTTATCGTATGGTCGTAAAAGAGCGAACCATCCTGTTGATTGAAGACGACCCGGATCATGAACTGCTGACAATCCGGGCCCTGCGAAAGGCCAACATCGCCAACGAGATCCTGGTCGCCCGAGACGGAGAGGAAGCGCTCGGCCTTCTTTTTGGGCCGGAGCCTGGACCGATCGCCGATCTTCCCCAGGTCATTCTGCTCGATTTGAAGCTGCCGAAGGTCGATGGCCTGGAGGTGTTGCGCCGGATTCGCGAGACTGTTCGCACGCAAATGCTTCCGGTTGTCATCCTGACCTCCTCGGATGAGGAAGGCGACATCGTACGCAGTTATCGGCTGGGAGCAAACAGTTACATCCGCAAGCCGGTGAACTTCACCGAGTTTGCCGAAGCAACTCGGCAACTCGGCATGTATTGGCTGGTGTTGAACGAATGTCCTCCTATTCCAAACTGAACGATCGGCCTTTGCGGGTGCTGCTGATCGAAGACAGCGAAGACGACGCCTTGATGTTGGAAAGGCATCTGCGGCGCGCAGGATTCATGCCTTCGCTCCTTCGCGTGGAAACAGAGGAGAGCATGCGCAATGCTCTGAACGCTGCCGCCGAGGACCCCGCCAATCTGCGCCTGGATCTCATCCTCTCTGACTACAACCTGCCTAGCTTTAGCGCTCCACATGCGCTCAGGATCCTCAAAGAGTTGCACAACGACCTTCCCTTCATTGTGATGTCGGGAGCAGTGAGTGAGGAAACCGCGGTGGCAGCCATGCGCGCCGGCGCGCATGACTACGTCTCTAAACAGAATCTGGCGCGCCTGGTACCGGCGATCGAACGTGAGCTCGGCGAGGCTCAGGCGCGGCAGCGCCGGGAGGCCGCGGAAGCTGCCCTGCGCCTGAGCGAGCAGCGGTTTCACCGCCTGGTGGAAGCCATGCCCATGGGTCTGCTGATCAGCGACAGCGCAGGACGCCTGCTTTACGCAAACGACGCCATCGAGGACCTGCTTGGCTTGTCCGCGGAAGAGATTCGCAGCGGGGCGTTGGCGCTGGACAGCATCTTCGACGAGGGATCCGCGTTGATCCTCTCCTCGGCCGTCGACGCTCCGGAGGAGATCAAAGCGCGTCAGTATCCGCCCTTCGAGACGGCGTGCACCAGCCGCGACGGCCTGCTCGTCGCATTGCTCATCGGCTTTGCTCTGCTCAACCCGGAGGCTCCCGTTTCGGAGCGCCAGGTTGCCGCATTTCTCGTGGACATAACAGAGCAGAAGCGAAGCCAGGAAGTCGTTCGCCGCACGGAAAAGCTCGCGGCGACCGGCAGGCTTGCGGCGTCGATTGCTCATGAAATCAATAACCCTCTGGAAGCGGTCACCAATTGCCTTTATCTCATGAACCAGTCCAACCTCGACTCGGGCGCGAGGATGTACCTCGAGATGGCCCAGCGGGAGCTGGACCGTGTGGTTCACATCACCACGCAGACGCTGCGCTTTTACCGGCAGAACACGCGTCCGACCGAGACGAATGTACACGATCTGCTGGAGACTGTGCTCGCCTTATATGAAGCGCGCATGCGCACCTTCGGAATTGAGGTGCTCCGCGATTTCGGAACGATCCCGCGGATTAACGTCTATGACGGAGAGATCCGGCAGATCCTCGCCAATCTTGTGGGCAATGCGGTAGATGCGATGCAGAATTCCGGGGGAAAGCTGACGCTCCGAACAGCACGAGGCCAGGATTGGAGCCAGGAGCGCTCCGGCATCATCGTGACCATCGCTGATACCGGAGCCGGCATGGACACTCTCACGCTCAAGCGCATCTTCGAACCCTTCTTCTCCACCAAGGGAGATACCGGAACGGGCCTCGGCCTCTGGGTGAGCCGCGAGATTCTGGCGAAACATCTGGGAAAGGTGCAGGTACGCAGCCGCAAGCGGAAAGAGGCCGGGGACCGCGGCTGGACCGTGTTCCGCATCTTCCTACCCCTCTCTTCCCCACCCTCCATCCGCCGCCGTTCTGATCTTTTGACAACGTCGGCCTGACCAAACTTTGTTCGAGAGAAATGCCGAGGCGGCAGCCTCTGCCGCCATCACCGGCGGCTCCGCCTGCTCCCGGTAAAGGACAATTATGATACGTGTCGGAGTCATCGGCTTTGGATTCGCAGGGCGCATCTTCCATGCGCCGGTGGTGAACGCGGTGGAAGGCCTGGAGTTGGCGGCCATCCTCCAGCGGAGCGGCCGGGACGCCGCCGAAGCGTATCCCGCGATCAACGTACCGCGTTCGGTGGAAGAGCTGCTGAGCGACAGCAGTATTCGCCTGGTGGTGATCGCAACCCCCAACAGCAGCCACTTCCCGATTGCCCGCCAGTGCCTGCTCGCCGGCCGCGATGTGGTGATCGACAAGCCGTTCGCTTTGAACTCAGCAGAAGCGGTGGAGCTGATCCGGCTGGCGCGCACGCACGGCCGGCTGCTGACCGTCTATCACAATCGCCGGTGGGACGGCGACTTTCGCACGGTTCTGGGCCTGCTCGGTTCAGGACAGCTGGGCAGGCTGGTGATGTATGAGTCGCACTTCGACCGCTTCCGTCCCATACCAGACACCGGCGCCTGGCGACAGAGCGGCGCGCCGGGCGGCGGAGTCCTGCTCGATCTCGGATCTCATCTGATCGATCAGGCCCTGGTTGCCTTTGGCTTGCCGAAGACAGTCTGGGCAGATGTGCGCGTGGAGCGAGCGGGCGGAATGATCGACGACGCCTTCGATCTCTGCCTTCGCTATCCCGGGTCTGCGGCCTTCGACATAAGGGAAGCCGCTCCCGGTCAGCAATCTGGCGCAGGCCTCACCGTGTGGCTGCGGGCGACCTCCATCGCCCGGGAGCCGGGACCGCGCTTTACCTTGAACGGTACCCGCGGCACATTCTGCAAATTCGGAATCGACCCGCAGGAAGACCGTCTGCGCGCAGGCGATCTTTTCCGGAGCTCACCCTGGGGAGCCGATCCGGAAGTGCACTGGGGCACCCTGACCGAGGAAGTCGATGGCCTTCCGCTGAGCCGCCGGATTCCGACCGAACCCGGCGACTATCGCTGCTACTACGAGAATGTGCGCGACGCTCTGCTCGGAGCCGCGCCCCTCGAAGTGACTCCGGTGCAGGCCTGGCGCACCATGCGCATTCTCGAGATGGCTCTTGAGAGCAGCCGCGCACGCAGGGAGATCGTCTGCGATTGGAGCGACGAACCGTAGGGCGCGGCTGCGGTAAGCTCTTTCCGGGCGGCCTCAGTGCAGAATTGTTCGCAGGTAGTTATAGCTGATGCGAATGCTGTCGAGGGGCGGACCGTCGGTTTTGTCCTGCTCCACGATGAATCGCTCCACGTTGAGCTTTTGCGCCAGGGCAAGGATCTCGGGCCATTGGATCGTTCCCTTGCCCACTTCAGTGAAGTGCGCCGCTGCCGGACCCATCTCAAAGGATGGAGGAAACCCCGGCTTACGATCTTTGAGATGCAGCAGACGCACCCGTCTCCCTAGCTGCTTGAGCATCTCCAGCGGATCGAGCCCGGCCTGGGCAACCCAGTAGCAATCCAGCTCGAAGGAGACCAGCTCCGGATCCGTTTCCTTCACCAGGATTTCGTAGCCGGTGGTTCCATTGAGCGGGCGGAACTCATAGTCATGGTTGTGGTATGCAACGCTCATTCCCATGTCGCGGGCCTGCTTGCCCCACGCATTGAAGTCCTGGGCAGCGCGTTTGAAGCCTTCCTCCGAGCCCCACTGCTCCCTCGGGATGATCGGACACACCATCCATCGCAGTCCCAGAGCCTTGGCGTAGCGGAACTTCGTGGGAAGATCCGCATAGGCGAAGTGACCGCCCGGCGCCGTCAATCCGCTCGCGGCGATCATCGCACGCAAGTCATGGGCAGGATACGTATAGGCCAACGGAATGAGCTCGACCTGCTGGTAGCCCACGGCATGGATATCACGCAGGACCGACGCCAGATCTTTGGCCGCCATGTCCCGCAATGTATAGAGCTGGACTCCGAGGGGAATGTGGGTTTGCGCCGCCCATGACGGAAGCGCGAGTGCCGGCAGGGCCGCAGTGGACAGTTGAACGAATTTGCGCCGAGTAATCATGACTGCGCCATAGTAATTGTTCGCGAGGAAAACGGCCACCTGCGGCCGCCCGGAGGCTTCGCTCCACGTGGTTGGCAATTCCAACCTTCTGCAATCGCGGCGTCCCTTGCCTCATTCTTTCCCTGAGCGGGCAGGAACCCAGAAGACAAAAGTAGATCCCTGGTTGGGACGGCTGATTACGTCGATCCCGCCTTTGTGGGCATTGATGATTGCCTTGGCGATCGCCAGCCCCATGCCGGTTCCCTGCATCTGACGAGGCTGCCGGCAGCCCCGGAAGAACCTTCCGAAGATCAGCGGCTGCTCGGCTTCGTCGATTCCCTGGCCTTCGTCCTGGACACTGACCAGCAGGCGATTCTGCTGAAGCCTGGCGGAGATACGAACCGGGGAACCTGCCGGAGAGTAGCGGGCGGCGTTCTCAAGAAGGTGGTGAAAGACCCGGCCAAGCAACTCGCCATCCATCGGGACGGGGGGAAGATCTGAGGGCAGGTCGACGCTGACTTTGCGCCCGCGCAGCATCGCGCGCGACTCCTCCAGAGCCCGCTCGATCACGTCCTGCATTTGCAACGGACGCAGGCTCAGTTGAATCCCAGGGCTTTCAAGCCTCGCCATCTCAAGTGCATGCCCGAGCAGCCGGTTAAGCCGGAAGCTTTCTTCCTCCACAATCGATAACAACTCACGGCGCTGGCTCTCCACTAGCGCCGGCTGGGAAAGCAGGCTGGTTGCAGCAGCGCGGATAGCGGTGAGCGGGGTGCGCAACTCATGGGTGATGGAGTCCAGGACGGCACTCCTGAGCCGCTCTCCTTCACGCGCTGCTTCCATTCTGGCAAAGCGATCCAGAGCAGCGGCCCGCTCCAAAGCGACCGCCAGAAGCCCTCCGATTGCGTCATAGAGCCCATCGGAGTAATCAGCTTCAATCATCGCTACGGCGCCATTGGCGCGCAGACCGATCTTAAGCGGAACGATGCGAGCATTTTGCAGCGGAAACCGGGGCGCATCGGGAGCCTGGGCCACGGCGCGCAGCCGATCGATGGAAACGAACTCATTCCCCGGCGAGGAAAACTGAACCCTGTCATTCTCCGCAAGGTAGAGCGCAACGCAGGGAAAGGCGAAGATCGAGGCGATCAACTGCGGCGCATGATGAGCCACCTCATGCACCTGCTCGTCCATCAGGAGCTGTTGGCTGAAGTCATAGAGCAGTTCCATCTCCCGCCGGCGAATCTCCGAGATCGTCGTCTGCCGGCGCTCGCTCTCCGAGATCCTGCTGATAAAAACAGCCGCTGCCAAAAAGACCAGCAGAGCGATCCAGTTCTGCGGATCCGCAATGGTGAATCTGCCGATCGGCGGAAGAAAGAAGAAGTTATAGAGGAGCGTGCAAAATACCGAAAGGTAGATAGAGTATTCCAGCCCCCAGCCGAAAGCAGCCAACTGGACGAGGGCAAGGAAACTCAGCGCCACCGTGGTTTGATTGACATGCAGTATCCTGCGGTAAGCCAGCACCATGAGCAGAGCCGCCGCCGTCAGTACGAGATAGCGGGCGAGACGTTGAATGGCCGCAGGCTGGGATCGGACCATAGCTGGCAGATGATACCGCAAGATCCGGAGTCAGGTCTGCCGGCGGCGGCCTGCCGATCGTTAGAGGCTCAGGACGGGCGGGAAACGAGGAATCGTATGGCAGATCGAATCCTGGTGGTGGATGACGAGGCGCAGATCACGAGAGTCCTGCGCACGGCGCTCTCCGCCCACGGGTACGACGTCCGTACCGCCAACGACCCCGAAGAAGCGCTGATCACCTTTGAAGAGTGGCTGCCCGACCTCGTCGTCACCGACCTGATGATGCCCGGCATGAGCGGGATCGATCTCTGCAGGAGCATTCGAAAGCAGGCGGCTACCCCGGTCCTCGTACTCTCCGTTCGCGATCAGGAACGCTCCAAGGTTGAGGCCCTCGACGCAGGAGCAGATGACTACGTGACCAAACCCTTCAGCATTCAAGAGCTGCTGGCGCGGGTGCGAGCCCATCTGCGGCGCGCCCCGGAGCGCACCGGGAAGACATCGATCGAGATCGGAGACTTCGCGGTGGACGCGGATGCACACACGGCGACCGTGGGAGACCTGCCCCTGCACCTCACTCCGACGGAATTCGAGCTGCTCCTTTATTTCCTCAAAAACGCAGGCAAGGTACTCTCTCACCGCGCCCTGTTGACCGCCGTCTGGGGAGCGCAGTCCGCTCATCAACCGGAGTATCTTCGCGTTTTCATCGGACAGCTTCGCCGGAAGCTGGAAAACAAGGAAGGCAAGCAATACATACAGACGGAGCCATGGATCGGCTATCGCTTCCTTCCTGAGGGCGTAGAGTAGCCTTCGCCGGGACGCCGTATCTCGCACTCATCCTCGACCAACCCTCCCTGATCCAGCGTCTTCACGGAGCGCGGGGGCTCCCGCATATCCATCTCATGCCGGGACCTCGGCCATAAGACTGTGCCTCCAGGGCGGCAAACGCCGCGGAAGAAGCCCTTATGAATTCCTTATAAAGCCCTTACGTCCCTTTTAGCACTCCGGGCATGTACTGAATATCAGGGGATCGAAAGCCCGCGCGGAAGCTGAGGCGGGGCGATTCTCCAGAGGGAAACAGCGATGCAGGATCTTCTGATGGTGGTCTACACGGTCGTCTTCTTTGCGATTGCGATCGCATACGTCTTCGCGTGCGACAAATTGAGGTGAACTGATATGTCCGCTCCTACGCTGGTTGTGCTCATCCTGACCGCATCCATCTTTGTCTACCTGGTGATTACTCTGCTGCGTCCGGAGAAGTTTTGAAATGACCGCCAATGGCTGGTTGCAGTTCGCTCTGTTTTTCGGCGTGTTGCTGGTTTTAATGCGCCCTCTGGGAATTTACCTTGCCCGGGTCGTGGAGGGCCAGAAGACCTTCCTGGACCCGGTTCTCCGGCCAGTCGAACGATGGCTGTACAAGGGCGCAGGCATTCACGCCGACCGGGAGATGAGTTGGCAGCAATACTCGATCGCGATGCTTCTCTTCAGCTTCGTCTCCCTGGGAATGACGTATCTCGTGGAGCGGCTGCAGTACTTCCTGCCCTGGAATCCTCAACACCTGAGCGGGGTAGCGCCGGCGCTCGCGTTCAACACCGCCGCCT
>DASYYO010000253.1:0-7021 GCA_035933805.1 Acidobacteriaceae bacterium
CCCGAGGAACTCAATGCCGGTTCTGGAACTGGCGGACGGGAGTGTCGCCAGCTCCAGCGGACACATTCGACGGCTTGGGCACAGCAACCAATCTTGCGGCCCTCATTGGAACGGCATTCACCGCTCTCCTGCACCAACGGATCGCTTCGTGTGCGTGGTGGCCACGCGCTGCATGACTGCCGATGCTCTTACCAAGGTCGTCATGGCACTGGGAGCAGAAAGCGCGTCCATTCTGCGTCGATTCAATGCCTCAGCTTACTTGCATGACCCTCATGCCGAATGGCAAACCATCGAAGCGGAAAGAGCGATGGCTGGATGACCGCTTCCGTACGCAGAGCAGGGAGTCTTGGGCCCCGCCGCCGGCGGGCCCTCTACGTCATCGGAGTTGGTGTATGGCTCACCGGAGGACTATGGCTTATTTTCCATTATTTCCTGGTCAGGCAGGGGGAGTTTGGCCCGGTGGCAAATCCATTGGAAGCATGGTGGCTCAAACTGCACGGCGCCTTCGCATTCGCGGCGCTGTGGATCTTCGGATTGCTCTGGGGCATCCACATCACGAAATTGTGGAAGCATAAGAACAGGAGATGGTCCGGCGGCATTCTTGCGGGAATTTTCGTCCTCCTCATTTTGAGTGGCTATCTGCTCTACTACGTTGGCGATGATACCGTCAGGCCGCTGATCTCCATGGTCCACTGGGGGATTGGTCTGACCATCCCTTTCTGGTTTGTATGGCACCGGATCCAACGCCGAGTCCGTCAACGGTCGGCTGACCAAATGAAGTCAATGAAGCAGCATGTGTGAAAGGGAGCCGGAAGCGGGAGGACCCCACCCGCCGAATTCGATTTCATTGCGGGCGCAGCCGGGAATTGCCCCTGAAGCGGGGCAATTTTTTGGCCGTAGCCCCGCCGGCTATCTACCTGAGGCGTACGCGTTTATAAGGCTTTCCGCTGCATTTTGCCGGATCGAAACCGTCTCAATCCAAACCAAATAGGCTCAGCCTCCCGGGTAAGACTCCGGGCGGGAAGGCCCACTTTGTAATCGCTGCTCACCGGAGCGGGGCAGGATGCACTTGACAGGTCAATCTCTTTTCCACGAAACTAGGCACGCTTTTTAAGTGGTCTGACCTCGAAGGAACTTCTCACCGCTGCCTTGCATTCGACCTCGCGAACGGCGAAGGGCACGCCACATTCAGATGCAGACCGTACTCGCCCGGAAGAGGGCTAAGCATGCGGAAGAGATTTGGAGGCATTCAAATGACGCTAGAAATGAAAGCCGTTACACACAGCAGTCCCTGGTTTTTGCCCAAGCCATGGCTTGCTGTCTTCCTTTGTGCGGCGATTTGCTCTTTTGCCGCGAGGGGGGCTGCTCAGACGGCTGGTACAGGAAGCATCCAAGGCACCATCACGGACCAAACTGGCGCTGTGATCCAGCGTGCCGAGGTTGCGGCCACCAATGTGGCTACGCAGGTCAGGCATGCAACGGTCACTGGGGCCGACGGGCTGTATAGCTTTCCCAACCTTCCCATCGGCAACTACACACTGCAGGTGATCGCTCAGGGTTTTGAACAATACAGCCAATCGGGCATCATCCTGGAGGTCGGCAGCAGCATCGGGATCAATGTGAACCTGACGGTGGGCGGCACCAACCAGAGGGTTGAAGTGCAGGCGACCGGGATTGCCCTGCAGACGGAAGACCCATCCTTCAAGCAGACGATCGATCAGAAGACGCTGACGGAGCTGCCCTTGAACGGACGGCAGGTTACCTCGCTGATCACGCTTTCCGGCGGTTCGGCGATTGCCCCGGCCAACGATATCCAGGGAAGCAAGACGTTCTACAGCTCCGTCGTCGTCTCCGTGGCTGGAGGCATGGGGAACGCTACAGACTACCGGCTGGACGGAGGCGACCACAACGATTACATGACCAATATCAATCTTCCGTTTCCTTTTCCCGACGCGGTCAGCCAGTTCAGCGTCGAGACCTCGGCGCTGGGAGCGCAGAGCGGCTTGCATCCGGGAGGTCTGGTGAACGTTGTTACGCGGTCAGGATCGAACGATTGGCACGGGTCGGCCTTCGAGTTCATTCGCAACAACTTCATCGATGCGACCGATTTCTTCTCGAGCACCAAAGATACGCTGCACCAGAATCAGTATGGCGGCGCCCTTGGCGGAAGGATTATCAAGGACAAGCTGTTCTTCTTCGGCGGCTATCAGCGTCTTAAGGCCGATCAAAGCCAATCTTCAAAACAGGCGTTCGTGCCCACAGCGGCCAATCTGGCCGGGGATTTCTCCGTGACCGACGGAGCAGGCTGCACGTCGAGCCACAAATCCATTCAACTTCTCAACCCGCTGACCGGGGCTGTTCTGCCGAACAATCACATCGATCCGTCCACGTTTGTGGCTCCGTCCCTGGCCTTGCAAAAACAACTTCCGGCGACATCCGATCCTTGCGGGCTGGTGTTTTATTCGATTCCTTCGCAGCAGACGGAGAATCAGGTGATCGGCCGTGTGGACGCTACTCTCTCCGCAAAGAACAGCCTGTATGGACGCTACTTCATTGACGACTACACCAGCCCGGCCTTCTACTCTCCGACCAATGTTCTGATTACTACCCAGGCTGGCAATTATGAGCGCGCCCAGACGCTGACGATCGGAGAGACCTATGTCTTCAACTCGCATACGGTGAACTCGTTCCACGCCACCGGGACAAGGCGGCGTATTGATCGTGGCGCTGCGCCCCAGGGGACCAGCGCCGGGGCGCTCGGGATCAATGTATATTCTCCCAGCAAAGACTTTCTGGAGCTTACCGTAACTAGCAAATGGAGCACCTATTGCGGCACCTGCGCATCCGCCACCTTCAACGTGAATAGCTTCTCGTTTGCCGATGACGTGAACATGCTCCTTGGCAAACATCAGCTTGCCTTTGGTGGGGAGTTTGTTCAATCTCAGTTCAATGCCAACAACCTTTACGAATCCAACGGGAACTTCGGCATTACCGGGATTTACAGCCAGAAGGGGCCGGCCGGAACCAGTCCCGGCGGCACGGGCGCGGACGCGAATCTGGACTTTTTGACCGGCGCGCTGAATACTTTTCAGCAGAGCAAGTCGCAGCAAAATGCGCTGCGGGCGCCGATCCCAAGCCTCTACATTGAGGACACGTATCACGCGACCAGCCGGCTGGTTCTCTCCGCGGGCGTGCGCTGGCAGCCGGAGTTTATTCCGGTGGACTACTTTCACCGCGGGTCGATCTTCGACATGGCCTCCTTCCTGAACAATACTCACAGCTCCGTCTTCCCGAATGCCCCTGCGGGCAGCTTCTATTACGGGGACAAGGGAGTGCCTCCGGCCTTTACGCAAAATTCGCCGTGGCAATTCTCGCCGCGCGTCGGAGTCACCTTCGATCCCAACGGCCGGGGCCAGACGGTCTTCCGGGCAGGCGCGGCGCTGGTCTACGACGAGCCCAATTTCTTTACGGCGCAGAGAGTCAACCAGAATCCTCCCTATGCCACGGCGATTTCCAATGTTCCGGTGGGAGTGCCCTTGAGCTTCGTCAGTCCGTGGTCCAACGGCAGCACGCCGGGCAATCCTTTTCCGCTGCCGTTCAAGCCGCCATCGAATACCGTCTTCCCGAACCAGGCTCAATACATCGTTTCGCAGAAGCAGTTTCATCCGCCCTATACCATTCAGTGGACGGCCAGTATGCAACGGGAGTTGAGCCACGACTGGCAGTTCCAACTCGACTACATCGGGAGCGAAACCAGCTTCAACGCCTATGGATTTCCTCTCAATCCGGCGATCTACATCCCTGGAACATGCGGCAAGGGACCGTGCTCCACGCTTGGCAATACGGCTTCCCGCTATGCGCTGACGCTGGATAATCCAGCCCAGGGACCGAAGTACCAGGGAGGAGGCGGAGGCTCGATTCTTATCAGCTCCGGCGCAAACGCCTCCTATCACGGACTGATTGCCACGATTCAACACCGAATGTCGTCGGACTTCAGTTTCCTTGCGAACTACACCTGGTCGCACTGCTTCGATATCGAGGACGCCCAGGGCGACTTCGCCTCGACCACCGTGCAAGATCCCAATAACCTTAAAGGAGATCGCGCGAATTGCGGCTTCGATCATCGGGGCATATTCAACACGACGATGGTGGCGGAGAGCCATTTCCATTTGAGCGGCTGGAGGTCGATGGTCCTCAATAACTGGGAGCTGGCGCCTCTGCTGCACATCCAGGACGGCGCTCCGTTTACGGTTGCTTCAGGAGTAGACAACTCCCTGACGGCCATTGGCCATGATCGTCCGAATCTGATCAATCCCGACGAGGTCTACACGCACCGCAAGCTCACCAAGACCAACGCGGGCAACAGGAATTTCATCGATGGGGCCGCTTTCGCGTCGAATCCGACCGGGACGTACGGAGATTCAGGAAGGAACGCCTTTCGAGGACCCAAGATGGTCCAGTTCGATAGTGAGCTGAGCCGTTACTTCCCCATCCGGGAGAGGCTGCAGCTGGACCTTCGGTTCGAAGCATTCAATGTGTTGAATCACCCGAACTTCAATGCTCCCTCCAGCTCCAATCTTTCCCTGGTTTCATCGAGCTTCGGCCAGATCACGAGTACGGCTTCCGGAGCCCGGATCTTTCAGGGTGCGGTCAAGCTGATTTTCTAAGGTGTTTTTCAAGGGGCGATCTTAAAGTGGGAGATCGAATGGGCCCGAGCGGATCTCCGAGAGCGGCGGTTTCCACCGATGAGAGGGGCTGCTCAAGTGATCCGCTAGTGACCGCGATGTGAGTTCGGGATTGGAGGAAACGATCGACGCGTGAGCAACCGGCGATTTGATGTGTGCCGCAGAGCGGCAAGATCCGTACGCGCGAGGATGTGCCGGGGGTGGGGCGCGGCGATCTGCGTGCATCTAGTGCTGTTCGTTGGCGCCGGCCCAATTCGCGGCCAGGCTGCGGCTCCCCGGCGCATCGCGAACGGCGTATGGTTTCTTCTCGGAGACGCCTCCAAGGGTTACAGCAACACCATCGTGATCGAGATGCAGAATTACCTGATCGTGGTCGATGCCAATTATCCGGCGAGGGCACGCGAGCTCATTGCCGCCACCAGGGCTCTCTCCCCAAAGCCTGTGCGCTATGTCTTCGACACTCATGCTCACGGTGACCACTCTTATGGGAATTCCGTCTGGACGGCTGCAGGCGCTACAACGCTCGCCTACCAGGGAGTAACGGAGGAGATGAGCCGCTACGAGCCTTTGCGCTGGCGCGCGGCCGAGCAACGGAGAGAAGATGTACGGGAACTGCACCAGAACGATGTCGAAAGGCCGCGGCAGACCTTTCGCCGCAGCCCGTTTCTTTTGAGAGACAGCAGGCGTGAAGTCCGCTTCTATTTCTTTGGGTGGGCGCATACCCGCGGCGACGGCTTTGTATGGCTTCCCAGGGAGCGTATCCTTTGTACCGGCGATGCGGCGGTCAATGGTCCGCGAAATAAGCTATGGGACGCAAACCTGGCCAATTGGCCGCGGGTTCTCTCGCGGACCATTCAACTCCAACCGGAGTACGTGCCGGGCACGGAGAGGCCGGCGGTATGGAGGTCCTGACGGGTCAGCGAAGGTTCCTGCTGGATCTTTACGAGACGGTCAAGCGGCAGGCCAGCGCAGGGAAATCGCTTGCGCAGATGAGCCAGGAGCTGCCGGAGCGTGATCGGAATTGGATTCCCACGAGCCTGGATCAGGACTTCGCGATCACTTACTCGGAGATCACGCAGAAGCGGCCGGCGGGTGGAATTCCTCACGGCTGGAAGTGAAGGACGGCTGCCGGGCGAGTGCGGTGGCGCTCGTCGGAGATCTATCCCGGAGGACACCCGCAGGTTGGGTTGTTTAGACTCACGCAGAACCCGGACGAAGGGGAACGGACCCAGGCATCATCCATGGAAAAGAGGGAAGAGATGGAATTTGAAGATACCAACCGCAGAGATTTTTTGAAGTTGGGCAGCGCGGCCCTGGCTGGAACAGCAGTCTCGTGGACCGCCAAGAGCTACGCAGGCATCGCCGGCGCGAATGACCGGGTCCGGACAGCAGTCATCGGATGCGGAGACCGGATGAAGGGCTCACTGATCCCGGCCTTCGTCGAGAATGCCAAGGAGATGAACTTTGAGTTCGTGGCGGTCTCCGATATCTGGAACCGCAGGCGCGAAGAAGGCGCAGCCTATATGACGAAGCTCAGCGGGGACCAGGTCGTTCCGGTAACGAACAACGACGAGCTCTATGCCCGCAAAGACGTCGATGCTGTTTTGATCGCAACGGCGGATTTCCAGCACGCGCTGCACGGCGTCGAGGCAGTGAAGGCAGGGCGTGACGCCTATGTAGAGAAGCCGACCGCGCACACCATGGCCGATGCCTGCGCCTTCCGCGACGCCGTCCGGCAGACTGGCAAGATCGTGCAGGTGGGCACACAGCGCCGCAGCACACCGAGCTACCAGAGGGCGGCCGAGTACATCCAGTCCGGGAAATTCGGCGACATCGTCATGGTGGAGATGACCTGGAATGTGAACCAGCCTGGCCGCTGGCGCCGTCCGGATGTTGTGCCTTTATTACAGGAGAAGGACACAGACTGGAAGCGCTACCTGATGAACCGGCCGTATGAGCCGTTCAATGCGCGCAAGTATCTCGAGTTCCGGCTCTTCTGGCCCTACTCGTCCGGCATTCCGGACCAGTGGCTGGTGCACCAGATCGACACGGTCCACTGGTTCAGCGGCTATCCCCATCCCCGCAGCGTGGTGGCCAACGGCGGCATCTACGCCTGGAAGGACGGACGCAAGAACTGGGATACGATGACGGCGGTGTTCGATTACGGTCCGCTGGATGATCCCAGCAAGGGCTTCCAGGTCCTGTACACCTCGCGGCAAACCAACTCGGCAGGAGGGGTGAAGGAACTTTACTACTCCACCGGCGGAATGCTTGACATGGACAAGCAGCGCGTGACCTCCGAGGGCGGCCTCAAGGCGAAGGCGGCGGCGGAGATG
>DASYYO010000268.1:0-20105 GCA_035933805.1 Acidobacteriaceae bacterium
GCTCTTTGGCGTAGAGAGAAACGAGTTCTCCGCCGCCCCGCAACACTGCGCCAACCTGCCCATAGATGTGATAGTGATTGATGCCGATTACGGCAAACCTGATCTTGTGCGCCGGAGCGGCAGTCGGCTCTTCAGCCTGAACGCCCTCGATGTAGGTGCGCGGGGAATGCCCCAGGGGCGCTGCAAAGGCCGCCTCGGGCAAAGCCGAGATGGCTGCCGTGCCTACAATGCTGGCGAGGAATCCTCGCCTGTCAAGCAGTTCCTTGGTCATTCTCTCCCTCCATCCGAAGCTGGCAGGAATTTGATTCATAGCCATTCTGCGATCCAGCTCCCGCCTTGCCTATCGTCAAGCCGCTATTGTTGTGACCGCAAACTTATTGTAGCCAGATTGTATCCGATCCATATTCTTACCGGATAGAGCGGAATGTCTGGCGAGCTGTGCAATTAGAGCAAAGGACAAGTTGTTTTGGCAATCCTGGCATACCGCTCCCCGAGACCATTCATCCGTTCCAGTTGTCTCTGATATCGCGCGGCGCTACGCTTTACACTGCCCTAGATGCACTTTGGCAACATATCGAAAGTAAACTGAGAAACGGAGCGTTGAATGACAGGATCAATTCGTGTCGGCATTGTCGGAGCAAGGTTTGCGGCCGGTTTTCATTGGGAAGGGCTCAGCCGGGTATATGGAGTGCCGGTGCAAGTGGTGGGAGTTACCTCGAAGACCCCGGAAGCGCGGGATGCGTTTGCCCGCGAGCGGGGGATCCGGTCCTTTGATACGCTCGAAGAGCTTGCCGCCGCCGTGGATGTCGTGGACATCTGCAGCCCGCCCTCCTCGCATGAGTCCATCGCTCTCCGTGCACTGCAGCTTGGCAAGCACGTCATCATCGAGAAGCCGTTCACCGGGTACTACGGTGCAGGCGGCGAAGGCTTCCGCGGCGACACCTATCCGAAGGCGGAGATGCTTCGCGAAGCGGTGGCCAGCTGCGAGCGGATTCTTGCCGCCGCCAAAGCCAGCGGCAAGACCATCTGCTATGCGGAGAACTGGGTCTATGCTCCCGCAGTGCAGAAGGAACGGGAGATCCTGGTCAAGAGCGGAGGCCAGATCCTCTGGATGATCGGCGAGGAATCGCACAGCGGATCGCACTCGCCCTACTACGGGCACTGGAAGTTTTCCGGCGGCGGTTCTCTGGTTGGGAAAGGATGCCATCCTCTGAGTGCGGCGCTCTACCTCAAGCGGGCCGAAGGCGAGGCGAGGGACAACTCTCCCATCCGCCCGGTCACCGTCAGCGCTCGCACCCATGCGTTCACCCGCATGAAGAGCTACCGGGATGAGGGTTTCCTGCGAACCGGGTACCAGGACATCGAAGATTATGCGCAGGTTCACATCACGTTCTCTGACGGTACGGTTGCCGATATCTTCGCTTCCGAGATCGTCGTCGGTGGCGTGCATAACTGGATTGAGGTGATCTGTAACAACCATAGAACGCGGTGCAATCTGAACCCGGTCGATGCCCTGGTCACCTTCAATCCCAGGGAAGATCTGTTGAAAGACGTCTATGTGACGGAGAAGATCGGGACCAAGCAGGGGTGGAGCAATCCGGCTCCGGATGAATCATGGCAGCACGGCTACCCTCAGGAGTTTCAGGATTTCATGGAGAGCATCTCCTCGCATCGCGAGCCGCTCTCCGGAGTGGAACTGGCGCGGGACTCGATCGCGGTGATCTACGCGGGATATCTCTCGGCGGAACGCGGCGGCGCCGAGGTGGATGTGCCTGGCGCACCGGCGTCTGCCTGAAGCATTTGCGCCGATTCCACTCAGGGAGGGGGCCGGCTATCCGCAGGTGCAGCCGGCCTTCGATCCCGTGGGCCCCTCTGGCACTCTCCTCTGGCCGGAATTACCAGTCCCGGAATTACCAGTCGAAGAGAGTGCCGTCCAATTTGCGATTGATGGGGAGATAAGCCCGCTGGTAGGGGAACTTCGCTGCGAGCTTTTCGTCGATATCGACGCCAAGCCCGGGGGCATCGCCCGGCAGCATGTACCCCGAGTCAAAGCGGTAGGCGTGCGGAAACACCTCATCCGTCTCGCGGGTGTGCGGCATGTGCTCCTGAATGCCGAAATTGTTGATTGCCAGGTCGAAATGGAGGGCGCCCGCCATGGTTACCGGTGAGAGGTCCGTAGCACCGTGGCACCCGGTGCGCACATGATAAAGAGCGGCGAAGTCGGCAATCTTTTTCAAAGGCGTAAAGCCTCCGGAGTGCGCCAGCGCCATTCGCAGATAGTCGATCCACTGCTGGCGGATAAGATCCTGTGCATCCCAGACGGTGTTTAGAACCTCGCCGGTGGCGATCGGCGTCGTGGTGTGCTGGCGGATCAGCTTATAGCCCTCCTGCAACTCGGCAGGCACGGGATCTTCCATCCAGAACAGGCGAAAAGGTTCGAGGTCCTTACCCAGGCGCGCGGCTTCGATCGGCGTCAGGCGATGGTGGCAGTCATGCAACAAGTGGAGCTCGTCGCCGAAGGTCTGGCGGGCGCGCTCGAACAGCTTGGGCGTATGCCGGAGATAGGCCTCCGTGGACCACCTCGCCTCACTGGGAAGGCCGCGTTCCGCCGGCTCATAGGGCACATTCGATTTGGGTACGCCGTAGGTGAACTCGAGCCCGGGAATTCCGCTCTGTACCCTGATGGCCAGATAGCCCATGTCGATGTGCTTGCCCACGTCCTCCAGCGCTTCGTCAATGTCCGCTCCGTGGGCGTGCGCGTATACCAGGACTCCGTCGCGGCTCCGGCCGCCGAGCAGATTGTAGACCGGCGTATTCAACGCCTTGCCCTTGATGTCCCAGAGCGCGATATCGATGGCGCCGATGGCTGCCATCGTGACCGGCCCGCGCCGCCAATAGGCGCCCCGATAGAGGTACTGCCAGATGTCCTCAATCTGGAACGGATCGCGGCCGATCAGGCAGGGAAGCACGTGATCGGTGAGGTAGCTTGCGACCGCAAGCTCCCGGCCATTCAGCGTGGCGTCTCCCAAGCCGTAGATGCCTTCGTCCGTTTCAATCTTGAGGGTTACGAAATTGCGTCCCGGTGAACAAACGATCACACGGGCGTTCACAATCTTCATGAGATGACGGCCTCCGGGTTGGATGGTGCGTTATGTTTATACCCGCCTCGCGTTGTGGTGCGAAAGGGAGGCGCGTGGCAAGGTGAGTCCACCGTGCGGCAGAAGGACGTTACGGCTGTCCTCCGGCGCTTTTGGAGCCGCCGGCAGACTGGGGAGAGATGCTCACGTAGTCCAGCGGTGCAGGCTCTCCGCCCTCCGGATGGCCCTCGATTGCAAGAACGTCTCCTGGCTTCAAGGCGATCCCATGCAGCGTAAAGCGCGTGGAGGTGTGCCCATCGAGACGATCGCTAGGGAAAGTATTGTTGTCGCCGGACCATTGGCCGATGGCTCTTCCATTCAGCAGCAGTTGATACTTCGATGAGCCATTCCGCTCGTCGAAGTATTGGACGGAGATGTCGTACGTTCCGGCCGGGCGATTCAGTGTCGTGCTTGCGCTGCAGGAGTCTCTGCCCTGGCATACAACGGCCTTGCCTCCGGATGCGGTCTCCCACGGGGTAACGTCCACAGGGGAGTATCCGTCCAATCGCATCGACTCTGCCTCAATCCGGTTCGGATAGTTGCCCACCCGGCCCCTGGCGTCGGGAACGCCGGACATTCTGTTGAACCATTTGGTCACCGCATCGCGCCACACGATCGCATGACCCACCTGGTATTGCTGCAGAGCGAGCACCGTTTCGTAGCGTTCGTTATCCACCAGCCCTCTCAGGCTCTGCCATTCGCTCAGTAAGGTCCGCGCCCCGTCCACTCCGTCATAGTGAGAGTCATAGATGTACTGGATGACCGTATCCCCGGAGTGCAGGTGATGCGTGTAAGGCACGTGGTGCATGAAGAGAAGCAGGGAATCGGGACAGGTCTCCAGCGACTCGTAGATGCCCGCCACCTGCGGCGGATATTGCCCGATATAGCCGGTGCCCGTGGATACGGTGCGATCCATGCCCACGCCTTCATGATCGGCTCTGAACCATTGTCCCCATCCATTGCGCTCGGCCGACTCGACTCCCGGTCCATAGTGGGCGTGGATGATGTCGGTCAGGGTGCCGATCCCCAGCGGGCCGGTGTACTGCTCGTAGATGCGCCACGAGGAAAGCAGCATGCTGTCGATCGTCCGCACCACGACGGGGTTGTTGCCGAAGGTCATGCGCGTCCAATCCTCGGCGATCGCTTGGGGGGACGTGTCCGGATTCCAGGCCAGGCGTGCATAGCCATAGAGATTGGCCATGGCGAGGGGATGCCTCAGCCAGTTCGTGTCCAGGCCGACATCGACTACCGCGACGAATCCGCCGGTGGGCCTTCCGAAGGAGTGTCCTTCCACGATCTGCTTGACCGGGGTGGAGCGGTTATCCGCCCGAAGATCGAAGTCCAGGGCCTCCTTCCACATGGGCACGAGGAAGACAAGATGGTGCTGCTGGCCGGTGTACTCCTGGGTTACCTGCAGTTCGATCGCTTCGTTGGTGTGCCTCAGTCCGGCGAACAAGGGGGAGACGGGCTCGCGAACCTGAAAGTCGATAGGCCCGTTCTTGATCTGCACAATGACGTTGTCGTCGAACTTGCCGTCCAGCGGATGAAAGATGTCGTAGGCGGCACGGGCGCGATCGGCCTTCAAATTGTGCCAGTCCAGGTGATGGTCGTAGACAAAGGCGCGGTAGAGGACGACCCCGCCATGCGGCTTGAGCGCGCGCGCGAGCAGGTTCGCCGCATCCATCGGAGTACGCCCGTACTGGGAGGGGCCGGGGCGCCCCTCGGAGTCCGCCTTGATCACAAAGCCCGCGAAGTCCGGAATCTCCGCATAAACCTCATCTGTCTTCTTCTTCCACCACTCGATCACCTGGGGATCGAGCGGATCGAAGGTGCTCAGGCCTCCGACGACCTTCGGACTGCTCAGGTCGACCGAGAGGGAGAGCCTGACTCCCCAGGGGCGAAAGGCTTCCGCCACGCGTGCGATCTGCCGGATCATCTCGGGGGTCAAGGTCCTCAGGTCTGCGTTGACGTTGTTGATGGTGCAGCTATTGATCCCGACTGAAGCCAGGAGGCGGCCGTATTCGCTCACTCGCGTAAGGTCCGGACGAACCGATCCATTGTCAAAAAAGATGGATCGGCCGGCGAAGCCGCGCTCGATACTCCCGTCGAAGTTGTCCCACTGATTCACCCAGCGAACCGGAGCGGAGGGAGATTCGCTGTCCCTGAAGGAGGCGGGGTCCCGCTGCTCGGCGATGTATTCGAGCAGGCGAAAGGCTCCATAGAGCACTCCTCGGTCGTCCGCACCGGCGACCAGCCAGTAGGTGTGCCCATGCTCATGAACCGTGGCAAGGCTGAAGCCTTCAGCCTTCAAGGCAGGAGGATGCCAGCCGGGGAATTGCGGTTGGAGTTGCGCAATGGTTCCGAGTACAAAGGAATCTTCGGCAGGCAGGCTCGATTCGACCTGGATGGTCCTCCCCAGCATGGATTGAAGCCCGCGGACGCTCTCGGTCTCCGCCGTGTGCACGATGACCGAGCTGCCCAGCGCCACAATCTTCCCCGGCAGCGGCGCGTACTGCCTCAGGGTGACTTGGTTCTGGATAGGCGCATAGCGGAGCCATCCATCTGCGCCGTTCTCAGCCGGAAGGGCCACGCTGCAAACGAGGAATGCTGCGAATATGACTACCCTTCGGCGTCGGCTCAGGGGCATCATGGGCGTCTCACTTCTGCCCTCCGGGCGTGCAGGGCTTGAACAGTTGTTGTCACGGCTGCCGGCCTCGCGCGGCTGGCCGGTCCTGATCTGGCGCGGACGGCACGGCCGGAAAATTCAGCCATGGCTCTGGATGGCGTGCCGCTGCAGGAGAAGAGCGGCCGCTCCTCGCAGTCTGGCGACCTCTCCCTCATGCGTCGGCTGGAGGCGTGGCGGCTTGCCAGCCAGGGTGAGATCCTTCAGCTGCTTCTCGATGATCGGGGCGAAACGGCTCCAGGCCGAGGTCACATCTCCCGCAATCAGAATGACCTCGGGAGAGAGCGCCGCGATGACCATTCGCAGTCCCTTGCCGATATACTTCGCCTGCTTTTCCAGGGCGTGGATGGCATGAATGTTTCCTTCGTCGGCCAGATGAAGCAATTCATGAAAGGTAACCCGCTTGGCCTTGGGCGAGGACTCGCCGTAGTAGCGCATGGCCGCATTGCAGGAGGCGAAGGTCTCCCAGCAGCCGTTCAGCTTGCAGCCGCAGCGGGGACCGGTAGGATCAAGAGGAATGTGGCCGAACTCCCCGGCCATGCCATTCTGTCCGGAAACCAGCTGCCCGTTCGTCATAATTCCCGCGCCAATGCCCTCCGAGACGGTGATCAGCACGGCATCCCGCACTCCATCCATCCGTCCGAACCAAAGCTCCGACATAAGACAGGAGGTTGCGGCATTTTCCATCTCTGTCGGCAGGCCCATGCCTTTCTCAATGGCGCGTTTGATGTCAAACTCCGGCCATTTGAGATTGGGCGCGAAGATCAGGCGCTCGGTTCCGGCATCCACCCGGCCGGGAACACTGATGCCGATTCCCTCCAGGGACTTGGAGGAGTGGCTCTCGCGAATCCGCTTCATGCAGTCGATAATGCTCGCCACCGCCTTCGCTGGGTCGGTTCCCAGGGGGAGCGTAGACCGCGAGAGAAAACGGCCATTCAAATCGACCATCGCCACAGTCACTTGCCGGGGATGGATGTCGGCTGCGAGCACCACCATGTCGTCGTTCAAGGACAGCATCGTGGGGCGCCGGCCCCGGGGCAGGCGAGCCATTGCGCCTTCGCGAATCCAATGCTCCTTCAGGAGCTGCTCGATGATCTGCGAGACGGTGCTGCGCTGCAAACCCGAAAGCCTCGCCAGATCAGCCCGCGAAACCGGCTGCCGCGCACGAATCAACTGCAGGATGATATCCCGATTGATCAGTCGCGCGGTCTCACTCGACGCCAAGCGGACGTTGGTGAGATCCACGCGGCGCATGCCGTGTTTTCCACGCCACGGTCCTTCCACTGCTTTCCCAATGCCTTTCCTGATCACAGATCCGCCTGCCAGAGATTGGTCGTAAGTCGTTTATGGTGCAATCACTTTACACGTTGGTCCCCGCGTGTGACTGCTTTTTTTAAGCAGCATGGCCGGACGCGCACTCATTGGTTCACCCCGCTTGCAAGATAGCCGCCATCCACGGCGAAGATTTGTCCCGTGACATAGGAGGCGCTCTCGGACGAGAGGAAAACCGCCGCGCCGATCAACTCGTCAGTATGACCGAATCTCTTCATGGGAATCCGGACGCGCATCTCACGTCCCCGGCCCGTCTGCTCCAGCAATTCGCTGTTGAGTGAGGTAGGAAAGATTCCTGGCGCGATCGCGTTCACGCAGACACCATGGGCCGCCAGTTCGATAGCCAGCGACTTTGTCAAGGAGCCGACACCCGCCTTGCTTGCGCAGTATGCGGCAACGTCATAGAAGGCCAGGAAGGTTCCCAGGGAGGCAACGTTAACGATTCTTCCATATTGCTGCTCTACCATCGTCCGCCCGAAGATCTGACACGCGCGGAAGGTCCCCGTAAGATTGGTTTCCATAATTTTGTTCCAGTCTTCCTCGGAGCACTCCAGCGTTGGAACCCGCCGCGTGATTCCCGCCGAATTCACCAGGATGTCCACCCGTCCAAAGGCTTCGAGCACCTTCTCATGGAGCGCCTCGATCGAATTGCGGTCCAGCACGTCCACCGGATGCACCAGGGTGCGCCGGCCGAGACATGCAATCTCCGCGGACGTCTGCTCCATCTCATTCACCCGCCGCGAAACGGCTACGACATCCGCCCCCTGCCTGGCCAGCCCGATGGCAATGCTCCGGCCTATGCCGGAGGTTCCACCAATAACGACGGCGGTCCGGCCTCGGAGACTGAAGATATCCTCGCCCATAGCGCGCATTCCTCCTGAATACAAGCGAACTCAACGGTTGTTCGACCGATATAGTTTTCCATTCAAATGAAGTGAGTGTAAACCGCTGAGGAGGGAAAAGCGAAACTCTTTCCTGAATTCCACCCCGCGGCGCGAGCTTTCCCGGATCGTGGGAAAGATGAGTGCTTTGTTCAAATTCCCGACGGAAGAGCAGATCACCTGACTGGTCTCGTCCTGCGGCTTGCCCTCGTTCCGCTGCCGCGGCTTCCACGTTTCATCGGTTACAAGGAAACCCTGATAGATGCTGGTATTCCGGCTAAAATCTCCGATTGACAACTGGTTTTTGCCGAACCTATAGTCTTCCTCGCGTATTAATTCCAAGCGGCTGCGCTACGGTCCCGGATCGCCTTTGGAGACTTTGGACACCTTCGGATAGGTTTTCTATCCGCCCGAGACAATCAGGAAGCCCGCTGAGGAGGTTTTTGTGCAAAGAATGCAATGGGTGAATCTGACAATCCTGCTGGTTTTGGCTGTTCCGCCGGTGGCGGGAGCCGCCCCTCAGTCCGCACAGGCGGCTACTACCACTGCCGGAGCGCCACTGCAAATGACCTCGGAGCAGGATCGCCAGAGGATGATGGATCTCCTGCACATTGAATCTCTCCGCCCGGGAGCTGACTCGAAGAATCCCAACTCGCCAAACGCAGTCAATTACGACGAGTCCAAGGCAAATCCGTTTCCCAATCTGCCGGATCCGTTGATCCTGAACAATGGCAAGAAGGTCACGACCGCGAAGATGTGGTGGAAGCAACGCCGTCCGGAGATCGTGGAGTACTTCGATCGCGAAGTCTACGGGCGTGAGCCCAAAAATACTCCCAAAGTGAACTGGGAGATCAAGAGCACCAGGAACGAAAAGGTCGGCGACTATCCTGTTATTACAAAAGAGCTGATAGGCCACGTCGACAACAGTGCCGACCCCGCGATTACCGTAGACATTCAATTGAGCCTGACGACGCCTGCCAATGCAACCGGGCCGGTGCCGGTGATGCTGCAGTTTACCTACGATCCCCAACTGATGGCGGCGCTGCGCGCTCGTCTGGGAGCGAACCGCCCGGCCATGGCTCCCTTCCCGGGGCCCGGTTGGGAGGAGCAGGTTCTTGCGAAGGGGTGGGGCTACGCTCATCTGATTGCCACGAGCGTGCAGGCGGATAACGGCGAGGGTCTGACCCAGGGAATTATTGGCCTGGTCAACAAAGGGCAGCCGCGCAAGCTTGATGATTGGGGCGCCCTGCGGGCCTGGGCCTGGGGCGCGAGCCGGTCCCTGGATTACTTTGAGACCGACAAAGCCGTGGATGCCAGGCAGGTCGGCCTGGAAGGCCATTCCCGTTATGGGAAGGCGACGCTTGTCGCGATGGCGTATGACCAGCGCTTTGCCATCGCTTATGTGAGCTCGTCGGGAGAGGGCGGGGCCAAGCTCAACCGCCGCAATTGGGGCGAACTGGTGGAGAACGTTGCCGCGCCCAACGAGTACCACTGGATGGCAGGGAACTTTCTCAAATATGCCGGTCCCTTGCACTGGAATGACCTGCCGGTGGACGCTCACGAGTTAATCGCTCTCTGTGCGCCCAGACCTGTATTCATCAGCGGCGGCGTGCCGCCGGGCGACGCCTGGGTGGATGCCAAGGGGATGTTCATGGCAGCGGTCGCGGCCGGTCCGGTGTACAAGCTGCTCGGGAGGAAAGATCTGGGAGTTTCAGTCTTTCCTCCCGTGGATACGGCCCTCATCGATGGCGACGTCGCCTTCCGCCAGCATAACTACGGGCACACGGATGCTCCAAACTGGCCAACCTTTCTCACCTTTGCAAGCCGCTACATCAAGGGCCCTCCTCCAGCAACTCAGGCTGCCGCCATCCGGAAGTAGATACGGCAGCCCGATTGCCGGCCTCAGGCTTCTCCTCGTGACGGCCGCTGAAAGGCAGCCATCGAGAGAAGATAGGCAGATGCGGATGCCACAAAGATGAGCAACGAGTGGTTTGTCCAAAGCAGACCCGTCACAGAGGTAAAGAGTGCGCCGCCGACGGAGCCGACGGCGCCTCCAATTCCGACGACGCGCGCCACAGACTGCCGGGGAAACCGATCCGACGGGGTCGTCAGCAGGTTGGAGGACCAGCCCTGGTGCGCCGCCGTGGCCAGGCAGAGAAGTCCAATCGCGTCCCAGATATGATTGACAAAAGGAACCATGATCACCGGCACGGTGCACGCCGCGCAGATCCACATGGCGAGCCGCCTGCCTGAAAGAACACTGCCACGGCGACGAATGCAAAGTCCTCCCAGCCAACCTCCTGCGATGCTGCCCACGGTAGACCCGGCGTAGACCACAATGAGCGGTATGCCGAGCTGCTGCATGTTCACATGAAAGCGCTCGTTGAAGAACTTCGGCAGCCAAAAAAGATAGAACCACCAGATGGGATCTGTCAGGCATTTGGAAAACGCAAATCGCCATGTTCCTGAGCTGCGCAGGATTACCGCCATCGATTCTTTCGGAGCCTCTTCCTCGCGCGCCGGATGGGCCGCTCGTGTGCTCTCTTGTTGCTGCAGCCGGCGGCGATATGGAAACGCCAGCCAGAGCACGAGCCAGGAGAGACTCAGGCTTCCGGTGGTGAGAAAGGCGGCGTGCCATCCGAACCGGTATGTCACCCAGGGAACCAGGAGCGGGGCGATGAGCGAGGCTGCGCTGGTCCCGGAGTTGAAGATGCCAGTCGCAAGGGCGCGTTCCTCCGCAGGGAACCAATCCGCCGTCGCCTTGAGGGCCGCGGGGAAGTTGCCCGCCTCGCCCAATCCGAGAACGAAACGCGCGGCCGCAAAGTCCAGCGTCGTTCTCGCGAGAGCGTGGCTGATCGAGGCCAGTCCCCACACCGCCGTGGAGATGGCATAGCCCTTCTTTGCTCCCAGACGGTCGATCAGCGGGCCCATAATCAGAAAGCCCAACCCGTACGCAACGATGAAGGCGACGAGGATGTAGCTGTAATGCTGGTTATAAAGCGCCAGGTTCTGGTCGCCGCCAAGAACATGCTTCAAGACCGGCTCTACCAGGCTGAGCACCGTACGGTCCATGTAGTTGATGGTGGTGGCCAGAAAGAGCAGGCCGCACACCACCCACCGCATGTTCTTTTTGCTGATCAGGTTCGACATGGCGTGATCCTTCGCTGGTTTCCGGTGGCGAAGCTTGGTGAGGAAATTGGCTGCCCAGGTATAAGCGGCCGGAATGCTGCAAGGGAAAAGTCCCGAGGGTCATCTTCCGCCGTTTCACTTGGGAGATTCCCCTGGGGAAAATCTCGCCCCCGGCTCATCCGCGAGTTAAGCCCTTTTGAAGGCGATCCGTAGCGACGCCTGAGATCTTCCGTCGCAGATCGGGCGCTTCTATAGTTTGCCACGCGAATCATAGATTCGCGCAAATCCTGTGCGCCCGAAATCATCCCGGGAAGGAGCGCGTGCGATGAAGCTGGAGAATTCAGACAGGATAGAGGGTCTCATCCCAGGTGCCCGTAATCGATGGTGCAATCGTAATTGATCCGCACCACACCCTCGCTCTCGTTCTCCGCGAAGAGCGAATCGATGGCCGCACGCATCGCTTCGTACTTGGGATGGCCCGGCGTAGGCATGTAAGAAGAAGAGACAATCCGCGCTACGAGCGCCTCATGGCTGAGCAACTGGAAATTCGCAAAGGTCTCCCGGAACTTTGGGCATGGACCAAAGAAGTCGCGCAGCGCGCTCTCCTTCGGGTATCGCCTTTGGACGGCTTCATAATCGACTCCAAAGCGCAGCAACAGATCCTCGTAGCCGCAGTGGAAAGCATCGCCGCCCATCTGCCGTTCGTTGTAGGCGACAACCGCCCATCCTCCCCGGTCGAGAATCCTTGCAAATTCCCTTCGTGCCTGCTGAAGATCGAGCCAATGAAAAGCCTGCGCAACGGTGACGAAGTCCGCGCATCGATCAGGCAGGCCGGTGTGCTCGGCTGTTCCTCCGGCCACGGTAAGCTTCGGATATCGGGATTGCAGACGGGCGCAGGCGAGTCGCATCTCATCATTCGGCTCGATGGCCGTGACTGCGTTTCCACCTTCGAGGAAGAGCTCTGTGAATAAGCCTGTACCGGCTGCGACGTCCGCGATTCTCGATTCCGCGGACAACCCGCACTCCCGCTCCAACAGGGCAAGGATCTCCCTGGGATAGCCAGGCCGCGAGAGCGTATAACTGTGCACGCGTCCGGTGAACCGGGACTGATTTCCTTCTGAGGACGCCATTCGAATGGTCGCACCAAGTTAAGAGCATCTCTAATGTAGTTCGATGTGGCAGGGACGTCTATAGCGAGATGCCTCATAGCGATCAGTGGGAGGGCTGAACGATAATCAATCGAAGGCTCTTATTCGGAACGCGCCTCAATCTCCGGAGCGGCGAGGTTTGACAATTGGCCAGAACCGAACTGAGATGTTCTTGAGAGCGCGGGGAATTTCGAGGAGGAATAGAGGATGATGCCGCATGCAGTCGACGGAATAGTCCACCTGAGCTGTCCGTACCCGGTCGAAGAAGCGTTGAAGAGGCTGGAAAAGCTGCTGCAGGCGCGAGGCATTCCAATTCTGGCTCGCATCGATCATAGTGCCGCGGCCGCGCAAGCAGGCATGATCATGCCGTCCACGGAGTTGATCATTTTTGGCAATGCAAAGGCCGGAACTCCGCTCATGCTGGCTGCGCCCACCGTGGCGATTGATCTGCCTTTGAAGGCTCTGGTGTGGCAGGATGCGGAGGCGAAGGTCTGGATCTCTTACAACACCCCGGAGTATCTGCAGCGGAGGCACAGTTTTCCCGAGGAGCTGATGAAGAACATCACTGCAATCCGTTCCATTCTGGAAGAGGCAGTCCGCTAGCATCCGCGGCGAGCAGGCCGTTCGCCGCATCTGTCTTTAAGACATCAGCCTCAGCCCTTCCCCTTCAGGATCGTTGCGTATCTCGCAGACCGTGTTGAAGTCCATGGTCGCGCGCTCTTGCGGAGTATACGCAGGCCATTGGGGTAGCCCTCCGTGATTGGGATTGCCGGTGCGGGCGAAGCTGGCCCAGGCCCGGCTCATCTGTCTTGAGAGCGCAAAGCCCTCAGGAGTTCCTCCGCTCAAGTGATCGCAAATGTCTGCGTTGTCGAATACAAACGCGAGCTCCGCTCCGTGGAAGGGGCCCGGACGGCCGTCCAGAACAGGCGTCCTCCAGGAGTAGAGATAGCTGTAGGCCGGCGCCGCTTGCAATGCGGCCTTGCGGCTCGCCTGCTCGATCGCCGCACGGCGCACGGGAGCTGCCGCAATCGCTGCGTACAGAGCGAAGGGAGAAGCCTGCGGATAGGCGCGCCGATACGCATCCAGGATAGCCGGGGCGCGGCTGCCAAAGCCCTCTTGCACGAGCCGGTTCAGCTCTTCCGCGGGCATCGCGTTCGCCTCGGGATGGTCCAACCCGTTGACGAACTCGTTCAGATTGGTTCCGGTGAGCAGCGGGACATTTGCTGAGATCGCGGGAGCTGTCGGATCAAACGGGGGATGAGGAAGAATGCGGCCGTCCACCGTCGGAGCCCAGCCGGTCTCGCCAAAGACACGCCGCAGGGGAGAGACTGTCGGCGCGGGCATCTTCGTTACGGCCTCCGCAGCAGCCCAGGAGATTCGATCTACCGGCACTCTTTGCAGATCGCGTACCTGCGATCTCTGAAGGCCCAGTTGCCGCATCGTCAGCTCAGCAAGCTGGGTGGAGTAATCGGCAGACAGAAATTTCAAATACGGGCCGCTTTGAATGATGGCGCGATGGAAGAGGCCGGCGGCGGACGGCATCGCCATCAGGGCAGCCACTTTGCCGCCACCCCCGGACTGGCCAAAGATCGTAACACTGCGGGGATCGCCGCCGAAATTGGCGATATTGTCGCGCACCCACTCCAGCACGGCCACCAGGTCCAGCAGGCCGGCGTTCGCCGAGTCCGCAAAGTCCTCGCCGCCGAGGGCCGCCAGGTTCAGATATCCGAATGCGTTGAGCCGGTGGTTGTGCGTCACCACAACGAGATCGTGATTCCTCGCCAGATTCTCCCCGTTATAGGAAAGCAGTTCATGTCCATTGCCGGCGGAGAAGCCCCCTCCGTGCATGAAGACCATGACCGGCCGCCCACGCGAACGGTTGATCTCTGGCGTCCAGAGATTCAGGCGCAGGCAGTCTTCCCCCGGATCTGCGCCGGCGACTCCGCGATGCAGCACAAACTGATCTTCGTCTGAGTTCGCCAGATTGTGGCCGTCCGTATTGGCATGCACCGAGTCGTGCGTCGGGCAGACGCGTCCATATTGCAGAGCGTTGCGGATTCCGCTCCAGGGCTCGGCCTTTGCCGGAGCCATAAAGCGCCTCTCGCCGCTCGTGGGAGCACCGTAGGGCACGCCTTTGAAGGTATAGATCCCATTGCGCCGGAAGCCGCGGATCTTTCCCGCAGTGGTCTCTGCGACGGTGGCAGCGTCGGAGGCAACCACTTCACTTCGGCAAACCGAGCCTGCGACAGGGTGCTTCTCTGAGGCCGCCGAGGGGGCTTCTGCAGATTTGGGCAGAAGAGCCGCCCCCGCTATCCCGGCGCCCAGGCCGGCGATACCCCCTACGAAAGTTCGCCGGTCGATCAATGAAAGCTTCCCCTGAGAATCTGTGTGTTTACGCTCATCCGACATGTTTTTCACCCGAGTTGGCACTGAGAATCCCGGGTGGTTTGTAGCAGAGCGTGAGACCGGGTGTCAAAAACAGCTGGGGCATCGGTGTCTGTTTTCCCGGCAACAATGTGAAGCTTTCCCGCATGGATGCTATCTATAGGAAGAAGCAACCGAACCTGAGGAGAGACCAGCATTGGATAAGCTCACGCAACATGCCGCACAAGTTGAACCGGAATCAGACAAACTATTCGTCAAGATGGCTTTGAATGCCTGGCAAATTCAAATCAAGAGGGCGAATGCTGCTTTTGACGGCCTGGCGGAAGATCGCCTTCTCGAGGAGATAGCCCCAGGGAAAAACAGGGTCATTTATCTGCTCGGGCATCTGATGGTTGTGCACGATGCTCTCCTTCCGCTTTTAGGTTTGGGCGAAAAGCTTTATCCGGAGTTGGAGAAGACATTTCTAACGGAGCCCGATAAGGCCATCCCGACGCTTCCCTCGGCTGCGGAGTTGAGGGCATCGTGGACGCGGGTCAACGCGGAACTCGCCAGGCATTTTCAGGCCATGACTCCTCAGGCGTGGCTTCAAAAGCATACGGCGGTCTCCGAGGAAGACTTCCTTAAGGACCCATCGCGCAACAGGCTGAATGTTCTCCTGAGCCGGACCAGTCACGTTGCGTATCATCTGGGGCAGCTCGCACTGGTGAAAAACTAGTCCGGAGGTCTGACACGCTCGGCCTGCGCTGTTTTGCGGGATGCGCCGCCGGAATCATCGAAGGCGCGTCCCGGTCTGCCGTAAAACCGGAAAACCCCGTTCTTGCGGCCTCATGGAGGGATAGGAAGCATGCATGCGCTGCGTTTCCACCAGTTCGGCGACCTGAAAAATCTCCAGTTGGAGCAGATCGGGGATCCGGTCGTGAGCCCCGACGAGGTCTTGATCCAGGTGCGCGCCGCCTCCATCAATCCCAGCGATGTAAAGAACGTACAGGGAAGAATGCAGGGAACGACCTTGCCCCGTACCCCAGGAAGAGACTTCGCGGGCGTGGTCGTGGATGGCCCTCCCCATCTTCGTGGAGTCGAGGTCTGGGGCTCGGGTGGAGACGCAGGATTCACACGGGACGGAAGTCACGCGGAATTCATGGTGATTCCGGCCGCCGCCGCCGTTGCTAAGCCGGCCGCTCTTAGCTTTGAACAAGCAGCTTGCGTCGGCGTCAACTTCGTGACCGCGTACGAAGGGCTCATTGCGCGGGCCAGGATCCAGACAGATGAGATTTTGCTGGTCACCGGCGCACGAGGAGGGGTAGGCAACGCAGCCTTGCAGTTGGGACAGGCGGCGGGTGCGAAAGTGATTGCCGTCGATCGGAAGCCGCTGAATGCGGCGTTTTTCGAGGGAGTAGACCTGCTGGGTTATCTCGAGTCGGACGTGCCCGACCTGAACAGTGAGGTTCGCCGATTGACTGGCGGCCGAGGCGTCGATGTGGCATTCGACTGTGTCGGAGGAGAGATGTTCGAGCCGGTACTTTCGACGTTGACCGATCGCGGGCGGCAGATTGCGATCACCTCGGTGGGGCAACGCAGGGTCAGCTTCGACATGCTTGATTTCTACCACCGGAGCCTGACGCTGCTCGGCGTCGACTCAAGATCGCTGACGGTCACGGATTGCGCCAATCTCCTGGACAAGATGTCGGGATTCTTCGCAGCCGGTCTTCTCAAGCCGTCGAGAATCTCCAGGCACGGCAGCTTGGCGAATGCTCTGGAGCTTTACTCGTATGTCGATCAGGGCGGCGGCGGCAAAGCAGTCTTTGTCTTCGAGGGAGGACTTTCAGACTGAAATTCCCGGCAGAGGGAATGCCTGCCGGGAATTGGTTCGAGCGCGGATGGCAAGTCTCGCCTACGGCGTGGGATTGCTGGCCGTGAACGGAGAGCAGCACGGTTTCTCGACGTTGTTGAACTCCATCAGTTCGGCGCGGGTGCCGTCGGGGTCATAAAGATTGAGCTGCCACTTTCCATCCCGTCCGATCTTAGGGCCGCCCGCATCCGAGCCCAGACGATTCTCCGCTTTCAGCTTGGCCGTGGTTTCCGCCATATTCACGACGCCGATCGAGAAGTGATCCATTACGCCGAGCGAGCGCTGGCTCAGTTGCCTGGAGGAAGGGGTCAGCATATATTCCAGCCAATCCGTGCCGTCCGGAACCTGTTGCGATACCCAGCTGACTTCGCCGTCTTTGTTTCCGCCGAACCAATAAGGCCGAAAGCCCAAAACGTCGCGGTAAAACCTATCTTCCGCGCTCCGGTCATGCACCACAAAGCCGACGTGGATCATATGATGGCCGATGGGATTCGCATTCCCCATCGGATGCGGCTGAGCCGGGTTCTGGACAAACTCAACCACGTTGCCTTCCGGATCTCTTACTTCGAACCATCGGCTTCCATCGCTGGCGGTTTCGAGCTTGCCAGGTTTCGCCGCATGAGCTGCGAGGTATGCCCGAAGGGTTTTCGCATCCGTCGTCGTGTAGGCGGTGTGATCCAGTTCCGCGGGAGACTTGCCCGCGGGGAGCGGAAGCACTTCGGCAAACTGGGTAGAGTTGATGTAGAAGCGCTGCCCGGCGGCATTCTGCGGATCGGGGGCCTTCGCAGCGCCCAGGGTGAAGACGAAAAAGTGGCTGGTTGCCGCGGCATCGGTTGTGTAGAGGCTGATGTGGGAGATTCCGGTAATGGGTGGCCGTTTGGGCGCTGCGTGCGCTGCCGTAGAAAATCCGCAGGCGAGCAGAGAGGCTGAAAGGGCAACGAACAGATGACGCATGAACCCTCGTTCCGAAGTAGTTCTCCCGACGGGGCGGCGCCCTCTGCGTTTCATCAACGCAAACGTTTACGATTGCGGCCGCGCAAAGAGAAATAGGTAGGTGAAATCTGCGTGCCAGTATAGAACACGCTACGCTTCGAAGTCGATCTCGATCGGCTCGGCGAGCAACATCAGCCAAGCCACAAGTTTCACATGCTCGGGGTGAGTCTGATAGGCCTCATAGGCCGCCCGATCGGTAAACTTCATCACGCAGCCAAGTTCATGGCCTTGGCCGCGCGGCGATGAGTTTGTTCCGATATAGGTCTCCAGCAAACCTTCGATTCTTCCCTGAAAGCCGCGGATCTCCGCTCTCGCCTGCCGTTTCCGGGACTCGTCGGCATCCGGTCTCCATCGCAACGCAAAGGCATGAATGTACATTCGCCCGTCCTCCTGTATTTTTCCACTCCAGGGCAGAGCGACCCGCAACTTCATGAGACGGCTGCTCGAAGAATCCGAGCAGCCCCCGGAGAGAGGGTTAGAACTTTAAGTTCCGTATATAGTCAGCGTCGATCTTGAGTGATTCCCACGGCGGCACATCGAATCCTTCCTGCTCCACAAAGCAGTGCCGGATGTGCGCCTTGACTGCGGCGCGGAAGATGGGGCGGTAATCGATGCTGCCCCGCCCGAGCTCCGTCGGAGCCGGAGGGGGAGTCGACGTGACCGGTTGATTGCGGTTGAAATCCTTGACGTGCAACATGGAAAAGCGGTGCGGATACTTGGTCAGATACTGAACCGGATTTTGTCCGCCGACCGTCATCCAGCCGCAGTCCAGCTCCAGGGTGACCTTCGCGGGGTCGGTCAAGCGCAGCAGTTCATCGTAGGGAAGCATGCCGTTCTCCGCACGAAACTCGGTTACATGATTGTGATATCCGAATTGCATGCCGGCGCTTTTGACCTTTTCCCCGAAGCTGTTGAACTGTTCGGCATTCCACCGCCAATCGTCGAGCGTAAGCGGAGGATGAGGACGATGTGCCTCCACGGGCTGTCTCAGGCCCGGTGAGGAGCAGATGATGTATTGAAGCCCGAGCTCCTGTCCAAAATGGAGAATGTCGTCCAGGCCGGCGGCAAGCTGCGCGTACGGATAGTGCGCGCTGACGCACTTCAATCCAGCGCTCGTCATGGACTGCTTCACCTGGGCTGCAGTGTGACCGAAGAACCCGGCCGCCTCCACCTCGCGATAGCCCAGCGCGCCTATCTGGTGAAGCGTTCCATCCCAATCTTTCGGAAGGTACTCGCGCAGGGAGTAGAGCTGCAGGCCAAGCGGCAGGGGAAGCGTCTCCGCATCCAGCCGGAGACTGTTGCTCATGGTTGCCGCCGCAACCGCGGCTCCCATGCTTTCTTTCAGGAAGGTCCGTCGAGAGATCATTCGTTGATGCCGCTCCATGGGGTTCAACTGCCCGCCGAGTGTTACACATTCGGCGGGCGCGAAGCAAACAGTTGGAGCGTAGCGCGCGGACCATTTCCGAAGAGAGAACGGCCCGCGCGCGCTTGGGAAAAGCTCTACGCCTTGGCGGGTTCCGCGATCCTCGGAGCCCCGGTTGCACTGTCGATCTCGACCGTCACCGGGTCGAGGAAGGGCATCTGCGAGCGGAGCTGGCTGCCGACCTTCTCGATGAGGTGAGAGGCGTCCTGCCGGCGCATCTTCTCGAACTCCTTGCGCCCGGTCTCGTTCTCGTGGATCCAGTTCTTGGCGAAGGTGCCGTCCTGGATCTCTTTGAGCAACTGCTTCATCGCGGCGCGTGTGGCGTCGGTCACCAGGCGCGGGCCGGCGGTGTAGTCCCCATATTCCGCGGTGTCGGAGATGGAGTAGCGCATGTAGTCGAGGCCTCCGCGGTACATCAGGTCGACAATGAGCTTCAACTCATGCAGACACTCGAAATAGGCGAGCTCCGGTTGATATCCCGCCTCGACGAGCGTCTCAAATCCCGCTTTGACGAGCGCGGCGGTTCCTCCGCACAAGACGGCCTGCTCGCCGAAGAGATCCGTCTCGGTCTCCTCGGTGAACGTGGTTTCGAGAACGCCCGCGCGCGTGCTGCCGATGCCTTTCGCATACGAGAGGGCGAGAGCCAGCGCCTGGCCCGAGGTATCCTGGTGAACCGCCACCAGGGCAGGCACTCCACCGCCCTCGACAAATACCTCGCGGACGCGGTGGCCGGGAGCCTTTGGAGCAACCATGCTGACGTCGATCTCCGGGCTGGGAACGATTGTCCCGTAGCGAATGTTGAAGCCGTGCGCAAACATCAGCGTCTTGCCCTTTTTGAGATGGGGCGCAATGTGCTCGCGATAGATCGCAGCCTGCGAGGTGTCGGGAGCAAGAATCATGATGACGTCGGCCCACTTCGCCGCGTCGGCGACGGATAGCACCTCCAGGCCGGCGGCCTGAGCTTTGGGAATCGAGCGGCTGTTTGCGGGCAGGCCGATGCGCACATCAACGCCTGAATCCTTGAGGTTGAGCGAGTGGGCATGACCCTGGGAACCGTAGCCGATGATAGCTACCTTTTTGCTTTGTATCAGGGAAAGATCGGCATCCTGGTCGTAGTAGGTCTTCAATGGCATGGAGCGTCCTTT